>QHZP01000677.1:0-5436 GCA_003224715.1 Acidobacteriota bacterium
TGCGGTTTGATTGCTTTCCGATCAACTTCAATTTAATCCAATGATTGCCACTATTGGAACGGGATCTCAGCAACTGAGGCACATCGTTGATTGGATTCACCAGAACGTCGGTGTTACCATCATTATCAAAATCGCCAAAGGCACAACCACGAGCAGCAATATTCGCCGCAAACCCGGGGCCAGCGAACTTTGATACATCTCTGAACTTTCCGTTTCCAAGATTTTGATAGAGCACTTTCGGCTGCCTATAACCTATCTCTTTTTTGAGGCGATCGATTTCAGGATAAACGTGACCGTTCACATAGAGAATGTCTAACCAGCCATCATTATCAGCATCAAAGAAACCACAGCCCCAACCCAGTAAAATAGAGTTGATTCCGAGGCCTGCGGCTGTGGTGTCTTCTTCAAAGAATTTCTTACCCACATTGCGATAGAGATTGGGGAGATCATCAGAGAAGTTCGTTTTAAAAATGTCTAGTAGTCCATCACAATTGTAATCACCTGCAGCCACGCCCATACCTGACTGATTACGACCCTCTGAATTTGTCGCAACCCCGGATGACATCCCTTCCTCCGTGAAGTTCCCCTGACCATCGTTCCAAAATAAATAACTAGGCTGGCTGTCATTAGCTACATAGATATCCGGCCAGCCGTCGTTATTGAAGTCACCTGTGAGCACTCCGAGACCGTAGCTGGGTGGTGCTTTGGCGATCCCGCTCTTCTCCGTGGCATCGGTGAAGGTACCGTCTCCATTATTGCGAAACAAATAGCTCCTGGCCTTAGGTAGACCTCTGGGTCCGCAGTTGACAGCCAATCCCTGATAAATGCAGGACCCGCTGCCTGGCAAAGGCGCACTCTCCAAATCGAAGTCAACATAGTTGGTGAAGAATAGATCGAGGTATCCATCCCGATCATAGTCGAGAAAGGCACAGCCTGCGCCCCATTTAATCTCTTTCGTAAACAAACCTGCTTTCTCGGTTAGTTCCGTGAAAGTCCCATCTCCCTGGTTGTGATAAAGTAGGTTGTGGCCCCAATAGGTAACGAACAGATCTTCCAATCCATCGTTGTCATAATCCCCTACGCATACACCCTGCCCCCATCCCATTTGCGAAACGCCAGCCTTCCTTGCAACATCAGTGAAAGTTCCGTTGTGGTTGTTTCGAAGCAAGCGGTTGGCTGACTGGGATGATTCCATTGCATCCAGGGTCGTTCCATTTACCAGAAAAATATCGAGCCAACCATCGTTATCGTAATCCAGAAAGGCCGCTCCGCAACCGGTAGTCTCAAGAATGTATTTATTCTCCGTGCGCCCCCCGAAGATTGTCGGGCTTGTAATCCCGGCCCGAGGAGCTACATCTTCAAAACTTACAGCGAAGGGTTCAAAGAGCGAGTTTTGTCCTTCAACTTTGACAAGAGCGAGAGCGAGAAGAACCAGTACAACCCAATTTCCCAAAGAGCTCTGGCACACTATCGAAAAGCTCCTAATTCGCAAGGACCCAATTCCCGGGCCTGTTCTAGTTCGCTCTTAGATCGTTCATTGTCTCCTATGTGGGACAACGAACTGGCCAGCCAACAGTGCGCTTGGGGATGGGAGGGCCTGATCGTTATTACCGCAGTGAACTCGCGAATAGCCTCCTGCCATTCACCCTGTCGTCCCAGGGCCACACCATAGTTGAAGTGGATTTCCGAGTCGGAAGGCCTGCTTTGCAGCGCCTCTTTGAATTCTCGATTGGCCTCGCCCCGTTTTCCCGTAGCACTATATGCAATACCTAAATAATGATGGGCTTCAGCGAAGCCCGGCTCGGCGACGAGCGCCGAGCGCAAAGCCTGGATCGCTTGCGAAAAATCCGATTTCTTGAGGTATTCAATTCCCTTGTTAGTGCGCAGCACTGCCTCTGCATGCTTGTCGGCTGCTGCGGATAATTCAGTGGCCCGCTGGAACTCGAAGGCGGATCCTTCGAGGTCCCCGTTTCGGCGCAACACCATTCCCAGCGCTTGACGGGCAACATAGTTGTTGGGATCCAGCGCTATGGCCTGTCGCAACTGGCCGACCGCATCCTGAGGTCGAGTTTTGGCAAGGGCGGTCCCATATTTCACCCGAAACTCCACATCCTTTGGACTTAAGCGGGCGGCTGCCTCATATTCCGGAAGTGCGGCTTCGTCCTCACCAGTCTGAGTGAGTGTTTCAGCCAGATGAAAATGGGCGCGTGCTAATTCAGGAGACAAGCTGACTGCCCTCCGCAACTCCTCCAAAGCTTCCTTTAACTGAGAATTGCGCTTCAGGGTAAAACCCAGGTCGGCGTGTGCCATACTGGATTCAGGTTGCAGCGAAACCACCTGACGATAATACACAATTGCAGCCTTCAGGTCTCCCTTATCCCGCATCGCTTGTGCAAGATTCTTAAGGCCCTCGACAAATCTGGGGTTGATGGACAGGGCCTGCTGGAATTCGCTGATTGCGCCTTGCAGATCCCCGCTCTGATGAAGAGCAACTCCGAAATTACTATGGGATTCAGCCGACTTCGGATTCACCAGTTCGCGCATAGAGCAGTCCGAGCTCGTTGTAGGCCGTGACCATGTTTGGGCGTTGTCGTATGGCCCTGCGAAGAGCTTGAATAGCGCCCGCCAAGTCACCAGTCTGAGTTAACGCAAACCCCAGCTCCTTCTCAGCTTCAGGGAAATTGGGCTGAAGGGACAAAGCGGTCTGTAAATTATGGACTGCCGTCGCATACTGGCCTTCAACATTCAGTGCCGCCCCGAGATTATATAGAGCCTCGGGATAGCGCGGGTTCAACTTCAGGGCTTTGTTGAACTCTTCGATCGCCTCTGAGAGCCCACCCGTCCGCCCCAGGGCAAAGCCATAGTAATTATGAGCCTCCTCAGAAAGTGGATGCTCCTCCACCGCCCGTCGAAGAAGCGCTAACGCCTCTTTGTACTCCCCCTTCTGCAAAAGCGTCAGCCCCTGCGAGAGGAAGGAGCTTCGCTGATCTTCAGCGACAAAGAAACCGGCAATTAAACAAACAAGGCAGAGTCCTTTCACCAGTATAAGTGTATACCCAGTTGCTGCCGGCGCATCGAATGGTTAATTCCGAAAATCTTGCCCGCCAACGACGAATCGATCGCATTGACAGGATTACCTAGATTCGTTCGGTTAAACGCATTGAAGACTTCCCACCGCAACTCGATTCGCCTTTGTTCACTCAATGCAAACTTCTTAGCCAGTGCCCAATCAGCGGAGCTAAAACTAGGTCCACGCAGGATGTTTCTGCCGGCGTTGCCGAACTGATACTGGCCAGGCACGGTAAAGGCGCTGGCGTCGAACCATTGGTCCCGAGTTGGATTGGACGCAGCTCCATTCCCAACCCGATTCGGTCGAAGCGTGCAGCAGTCAGAATTCAGAATCGCTCCACCATTGGCGTCCACAGGGCTAAACGGGCTACCGGACATCCATCGAGTGATTCCGGAGAATTCCCATCCGCCGACCAGAAATCGGCTTGGGCCTTGACTGTTCAGGAGTCATTTGTTGGCTCCGAACGGCAGTTCCCACACATGGCCGACCGAGAAGACCAGCGCCCGGTCGGAATCTGAGGGGGCACGATCAGCGTTGTGATCGAACGGACTGAAGGCATTGTGTAAACCGAAATCGTAAGACTTGCTCCAAGTAAGCGCAGTGGTCAAAAACAGCCCCTCGGACATGCGCTTCTCCAAACTTAACTGTAAACCCTGATAGCCACTGCTGGTCTGGTTGCTTTGATTATAGGCGGGTGTGAGATAACCGAGGGAGCCATAAGCGCGACGACTGAGAAAGGGTCCGGGCCCGGGCACGGCGGCATTATAATCCCGGCGATAGAAAAGATGCCTGGACGCATTCCCAACATAGGCAATCGTGGCGGTTACATTCTGGGCGAACTGGTGCTGGATCGCCACGTTCCACTGATAGACCGAGTGGGTGGGATTGTCTGGGTCGGTGCCGAAAGAAGTTGAAGTGCGGGGCGTTGGATACCTCCCGGGATTTCCAGCCTCCGCCAGTATGTCAAAACCAGATACAAACTTTGGAGGGGCCACGCCCAAGATGATGGCAGGTTCGAAAGGATCAGGTTGCACCAGTCTTTGACGGGTGGCGTTAGGCCACTGAACCCGATTGAGAGCGTTCGAGCGCCACCGATGCGGAGGACGGTGTTGGGAAAGAGACGATAAGCTATGCCAATCCGTGGCGCGAAGTCGTGGTAGTTGTTTTTAACGTTCGCTGTCGAGGAGACATCCCCAAAATCAGCTATCAGCGTATCGGTGGTTTTGTAATCGAAGTTGGAGAGGCCTCCTCGATCAGGGGAAGTCGGGTAACCAATATAATCCCAGCGGAGACCCAACGTGAGGGTGAGCTTACGTGTGGCCTGCCAGGTGTCCTGAAAAAAAATGGAATGTCGTTTCTGAAGGAGGGTGGGAGGGATCCGAGTATAGATAATGCGCTGGAAGTTACTCGATAGGCCGAGTAGAAAAGAGGCGATGCCCAAGCCGGAGTCGAATACGTCTGGGCTGCCAGTGAGGCTCCGACGGAACCCGTCGCCTTCGCACAGGCCACCATTAAAGCATCCATAGTTGCCCATGGACGAACTGTCAAAGCGGTGGGAGTTCTCGTATTTTATGTCGGCGCCAAATTTGATATTGTGCGCGGCGTGAGTCCAAGTGGCGATGCCGACATAATTGTAACCCCCGCGGTTGTCGAGCTGGTGGGAATGATCAGAATTGCCGGCATCAAACGCTCCCACGGGTCCGCCAATCCGGAATCCCGCCAAACCTCCACAGTGTTCAATTGGGCAGGCATCGTTCAGGCCGGGAATTCCTACTTTTTCCGAAGCTGCGACGTTCTGATCGGGTGCATCCAAGCCAAATCGGAAGGAGGTCCAACCGAAGCGACCCTCGACGAGAAAAGTTGGCGAAAACAGATGAGTGTAATCGACGGCTAAGCTGTCATCCGATCCGGTGCCGATCTGCGGGACGCCACAGCCGCCCGGACCTCCGCCAGGACCGAATACTCCGGGACAGTTCTCGTCTTGATTCGTCTTCGTGTGTCGAACGAAAAAGCGATTCGCATCGTTCAGCACGTAGTCGACACGCCAGTTGAAAACGTCCTGATTGATCGGGTGACCTGCGGGAGCAATAAAATTTAGGTCGTTGCCCGGTTGGTTGGGGAGTGGAATTAAGGCGAGGATGTTCTGTGCGACGGGATTGAGGCGTTCAGCCGGAATCCTGTTGTTCGGGAACTGGGTCCGCCCTACACCCCCAGGTCCGCCGGTCGCCGGATCAAACACGGGAATATTCATCGCACTGAAGTCGCCCCTGCGAAAGGCTTCAGTGGGCACAGTGGTTAGAATATTTCCTCCCGATCGAACTCGGACCCCTTGATAGTTGAAGAACCCGAAAAGTTTATTTTTCTTA
>QHZP01000677.1:5505-7353 GCA_003224715.1 Acidobacteriota bacterium
TGGGCTCAGTGAACGGATTACGCGCGAACAGACTATTCACCCGATTGTAGTCGTAGACGCTGCCGTGCAGCTGGTTCGTGCCCGATTTTGTGGTCAGAATGGTCACTCCACCGGCGACCTGACCAAACTCGACGTCGTAGTTGGTCGTGTTGAAGCTCACTTCCTGCATACCATCGAGAGAAGGCACGATCGGTGCCTGTCCCCCGATTGGATCGGTATCCTCGACACCATCTAAAAGCTGCGTATTCAACTGTTCGCGCTGGCCGTTCACAGAAATGGAAAAATAGCCAGCTCCATTGGAGTTCGGTATCCCTTCCTGTCCGGGGCCTTCAACCACTCCCGCCGAGAGTTTCGCAAGCGCGGTTGGGTTTTTCCCAATGGTGGGCAGCGCCTGCATCGCATCCGAAGTCAGCGTGCCGCCCAGATTGACTTTGTCGGTTTGTAATTGCGGTGCTGCCGCAGTTACCGTGACCGATTCTTGTAAACTCCCTATTTCAAGATGTAGATCCAGGCGAGTCACCGAGTCGATTCGGATATCAACACTACTCTGCTCGTAGGTCTTGAAACCTGTCACGGTCACGACCACCCGATACCGTCCCGCTATCAGGTTTGAAATGGTGTAGTAGCCAGCTGCATTGGTTATGACCGAATATTCCACACCTGTTGCCACGTTGGTAGCTTGCACCTTTGCGCTAGGTATGACGTTTCCAGACGGATCAAGAACAGCCCCGGTAATCGACCCGGAGACCGCCTGGGCGTGAACCTTCAAAGGTGTCAAGCCGACGAGGCTAGTGATGAGGGCGAGCAGCGGGAGAACGGTTCCGATCGCCCGCTTTCGTATCTTGGGAAAACCTACCGACATTAGGTGACGCGGCATATATTTCTCCTCCGGGGATGATTACCTTTGGCTGATTGGTATTTTGGTACGACCACAGATCCTATTTGGTTCCCTTTACGCTTGTCAAGATAAAACTGCGAATACGTGGAAGATCCCAACCCAGCTCTATCAAAGCCTTCATAATGCCCAGAAAAGGTCTTGATCGATTGGTCACTTGGTAGTACCATTTATCCTACAAAACAGTGTTTATTTGTTCATTTTTCATGAAAGATTTCATCAAAAAGCAGCGTCAAGCAACCTCGGATCGATTGACAGCCGAACTCGGCCCGATTCAATACGAAGGCTTAACGGAGCATCTCGTCCGGCAAATGAAGGCGTGGGTTTTTCGTGGTTTGATCTCGCCGGGTGAAAGGTTACCTCCCGAGCGCGAACTGGCCGAAATCTTAAATGTATCACGCTCTTCCTTGAGAGAAGCACTGAAGGCTCTTCAGGTTATTGGCGTGCTCGAGGTGCGACAGGGATCTGGGAACTACCTGACGCAATCGGCCCAAAGCATTCTTCGCCAGCCGACGAACCTTTTGGTTCCCCTCCGTGGCCTTTCTTTCGCGGAGTTGTTCGAGGCGCGGCGTGCTATGGAGGCAGAAGCGGCAGCCTCCGCCGCGTTGCGAGCGACGCAGGCCGACCTGAATAAGATAAAACGCGAGTTGGAACAAATGCGTCTCCATTTGGACGACCCGGCAGGTTACGTGAAACACGATATCGCGTTCCATCGTCAAATAGTTATTGCCTCCGCCAATAGTGTCTTTATCTGGTTCTTTGATCTGGTTAGCAAGGTGCTCAAGGACGGTTGGCTGGCAAGAGCAAGAGAGCGCAATTCTAACCAGACGTTTCCCGAACACCAAAGCATCGCCAACGCAATCGAATTGAGAGATGCTGAATCCGCCAGGGTTGCTATCCTGAAGCATTTGATGTTGACCAAGTTCTATTCGGATCAACAGACTCCTGTCGAA
>QHZP01000678.1 GCA_003224715.1 Acidobacteriota bacterium
TCATCTTGGCTTACGGTGTTCAGTATTTATTGTGGTTCTGGCATGGTGGATGGTCGGGCTGAGCGTCCTTCAGGGACGTTTCGACCGAGGGTGGCTTCTCGCTTGGATCTTAGTTCTGTTCACACTAATTCCTTTTCGTTTGCTCACTGCCTGGCTGCAAGGACTACTCGCTATTGGGGTCGGTGGGCTCCTCAAGCAACGGCTTCTCTATGGCACCCTGGAGCTTGATCCAGAGGTAATCCACCGCGAGGGTAGGGGCCAGCTCTTAGGGCGAGTTATCGAATCAGAGGTAGTTGAATCCCTTTCCCTTGGGGGTGGACTTCTCGGGATGGTTGCAGTCCTCGAGATTATCGTGGCTGCAGGTGTCCTTGGGACTGGGGCCGGGGGTTGGCTCCACGTAATTCTGCTTCTTGGCTGGCTAGTGATCACTGCGATATTCTGCTGTTTATATCTTCGACATAAACAACGATGGGACGAGACTCGATTGGAAATGACCCGGGCCACCGAACCCGCATTGCACAAGAAGCACCAGATCACTGGCATAAAGGAGAGGATCAGGCTCTCGACAAATATCTGGATTTATCCAGCAAAATGGACAAATCCTCAATCCTACTGCGAACCCTGGTGCCGAGAGGCTGGCTTATGCTTGGGATTCTCGGACTCACGCCTTCCTTCGTGGCTGGGTCAGCGTCACTTGCAAAGCTAGCGGTGGGACTGGGTGGGATACTCTTAGCATATCGGGCGCTGAACAATCTGACCTGTGGGCTCCAGCATCTGATAGATGTCTGGATTTCTTGGAAGAAAGTAGCTGTTCTCTTCCACGCAGGAAACGAGGCTGGGCAAAGAAAGAAATTCCTGCCTTCCGATTTTGCATCAGCTGTCCCCTCTGCAAATCAAAGCAAGCATGAAGGCCTCTTGGAGCTTCAAGATCTTGTCTTTTGTTATCCTCATCGACACAAGCCGGCTCTCAAGGGCTGCAGCCTTCGGATTTCGGTAGGGGATCGCCTCCTTCTGGAGGGGACCTCGGGGGGCGGCAAGTCCACACTGGCATCGCTTCTTACGGGACTCCGCCTTCATCAGTCCGGCGTGCTTTTACTCCATGGTCTCGACCGGCAAATCTTGGGGTTAGATGGATGGCGCACCAGAGTGGTGGCTGCGCCTCAATTTCACGAGAACCATGTTCTCAGGGGAACCTTTTCCTACAACCTTTTAATGGGCCGCCGCTGGCCTCCCCGTCCTGAAGATCTCGAAGAGGCCGAATCCATCTGTCATCAGCTTGGCTTGGGTGAGCTGCTTCAGCGCATGCCGGCGGGCCTTTCACAGGTGGTTGGAGAAACCGGCTGGCAGCTTTCACACGGGGAAAAAAGTCGCCTTTACATCGCCCGAGCTTTATTGCAGGGTGCCGACCTCGTCATCCTAGATGAAAGTTTCGCAACCCTGGATCCTCAAACGCTTCACGATTCGCTCCAGTGCGTCCTCGACCGTGCTCGTAGCTTACTAGTCATAGCACATCCATAGGCTCCCACCTATCATTGTTTCAATCACTCCCACCGGGGACGGTTGGATCACTCGATCGTCCCAACCTATCTTCGGATGGCCTGTTCCACAGCTCTCATAGACGACAAGAGTTGCGCGACGGCGGGGGATAGTCACCCGCCGTCAGAAGCCGACCCATTAACATTTTCCGTCTTCCGAAGCTCTATCTAATTAGAGAGGGGCAGGAGATGCCTCAATCAAAGGTTGAGATGAGAGTGATCATTTTCTTGCAATACCGGAGGAGAGCCGCTCATGCCGCTGGATGGCTCCACCAAAGATGAAAATCTATATTCCCTTCTCGGGAGGGCTGCTGGGTTGGGGTTGAATGCGAACCAGAAAAGACCCACCCCGAAGGCTACACCTTCTGTCCCTCCCCAGAGGGGATTTTCACGGCCCACCCATGCCGCCGAGCGGCACCACCCGGATGAAAATGCTGCCATTCCCCCTTTAGGAAGGGGGCAGAGCCGCAGGCTCGGGGGATGTCTCTGCCGGCGATCTCTACGGCGGTTCCCTACATGGACACCGCCGCAGGAGGGCGCCTGCTCGGCCCCCTCTAACCCTCTAGGGAGGATTTTCAGGAAGCCAATATCAAGCCATTGGAATGATGAATAGTTCAACGATTGGTTCTAACAGTGAACGCCCGCATAGGATTCGACATTGCTATTCATGGACGACCGAACTGGATGGCTTGCTGGAAAGGGGATATAAGGAGGGGCCTGCAGCACGGCGAGCCATGACACGAAAAATTCATGCGCTCACAGGTTGGCCCTTGCAAGCCTGCTGGGATCGGGCACGTAAACTTGGCCTGAGCCATAAGCGGGCCGGGTTCAGACGGTGGTCCAAGGAGGAGGAGGACTACCTATTGCAGTATGCCGGATCGAAGAACATCCACTATCTGGCCAGACAACTCAAGCGAACAGAGAAATCCGTGCGAGAAAAACTTGCAACCATGCGGATTGACAGCAGGGTTGGTATCAGTGCTCGCGTCACCGACGGGCACACCAAAATGGAGCTGGCAGAATATTTGAGGCGGAGCCCTAAAACCATTCAACGCTGGATTGATCTGGGGTGGCTCAAAGGCCGTTATGAAGGGAAGCATCGCAAAGATGACACGCTGCGGATCACCGACGAGGATTTCCGCTCCTTCTGGAAAAAGCATCCCTGGGAGATGCCATTTCACATGGTGTCAAAGGGGATGCAATGGTTTTTCAGTGTCATGATTGATATTCCGATGAACGAAGTCAGGGGGGATCCGCTGGCGCGTCAGGAAAGACGTAAACAGAAGAAGGATGCTTCCCGGGAGGCTTTGCCGGAAGAAGAAGTTGTAGACGAACCTGAGTTCCCCCCTTAGGCCGTTTGAGATCAG
>QHZP01000679.1 GCA_003224715.1 Acidobacteriota bacterium
TGGATCGCGTCCCGGGGCAACCAGACCTGCGCGAAAGTCATGGTATTTTCACCAGTGGTTTGCCACGAGCCTACGATGCGGAACCCAGAGAGCCGACCACACAAACGCCCTATCTTCCCGGCATATTCGCTCAGACCTACCGTTTCGTTCGAGGTGACGAGAAGAGTCCTGACAAGGAACATCCCCTCTCACCGGGTGTTCCGGAAAGTCTCGGGGGCCAGCGATTGGAAATTCAACCGGTTGCTCTTCCAGTTGAAGCTTACTATCCAGACCTGCGGCCCTTCGTTCATCAGGACCTGCTTTCCCAGGCCAAGGCCGACATTGAGAAGGCAGACGCAGCTCTGACCAGAGCCAACACGGCCTTGGCTGACGCCCAACGTCGGATGGCACAAGAGAGAGAGACGGGTCAGCCCGTTCTTAGCGCTGCGGCTCCCGCCGGATCTTCTCCGAATAGCCCCTCACCCGGTCCGCCGTCTGGCGGACCACCCTCTCCCCTGGGGGGAGGCGCTGTAGGTGAGGGGGACGTCAGCTTCGAAAAAGAGATCAAGCCGATCTTCGAGCAGAGCTGTTTTGCTTGCCATAAGGGAAGCAATGCCAAGAGTGACCTTTCTTTGGAAACCCAGGCAGCCACGCTGGAGGGAGGGACTCTGAATGGTCCGGCGATAATCGCCCGAAAGAGTGCCGAAAGCCCGCTGATCCAGTATTTGCGGGGAAAGAAGACTCCGAGAATGCCTTTCGGAGGACCTCCTTTGGCGGAGAAACAAATTGCTCTGATAGAGAAATGGATCGATCAATTGCCCGAGGACGAGCCGCCGTTGGCCCTGAAGAAGGCCGAGGCTGCTAAGGCACTGGCACAAAAAGAACTCGTCTCGGCACAAGCTAACTTGCCTGCTCTGGAGGCGCGTATCGCCGCTGACAAGGCCGCTTACAGCAATCCGCCCAGCCCCGACGCGGAAGCTCTGGCACAAGCAGCCAGAAAGGCCGAGCGTCACGCCCATCTGCTCAAGGGGGAAGAGAACCTGCTTAGAGCCCAGCAGAAATTGTCTGAGGCTCTCAGCTTAGCTAAGCCGGCTGACGAACAGGCGGACAAGACTCGGGAAAAGAAAGTGGAGGCAGCTCGTAAACAGCTCGAAGCTGCAACGGCTGCTTTGGCAGCGCCCAATGAAAAGTATACACCCATCGGAAAGCTGTACCCCAAGAGCAGCTCGGGCCGGCGCCTGGCCCTGGCCCGCTGGATTGCCAGTAAGGAAAATCCGCTGACCGCCCGGGTCGCGGTCAATCATATGTGGCTTCGTCACTTTGGAAAAGCTTTGGTTCCCACGGTTGCCAATTTCGGTCACAATGGCCGGCCCCCCACGCACCCTGAACTGCTGGACTGGCTGGCCAATGAGCTGATGGACCAGAACTGGAGCATGAAATCAATCCATCGGTTGATGGTCACCAGTAGCGTTTACAGAATGCACTCCTCGGCCGGCAATCCTAAACATCCGAACCTTTCTATTGATCCGGATAATCGCTATCTGTGGCGAATGAATCCCCGCAGGATGGAGGCGGAGAGCGTGCGGGACAGCATCCTGGCCGTGGCAGGACAACTAGACCTGACCATGGGTGGGCCGGAACTGGATGAAACCAAAGGTCAGGAATCTTACCGCCGCAGCCTTTATTTCCGACATACGCCAGATGCCCAGATGGTCTTTCTCAAATTGTTTGACGCCGCCAACCCCATCGATTGTTATGAACGGAACGAGAGTGTCGTGCCTCAGCAGGCGCTGGCGATGTCGAACAGCAAGCTCAGCTTTGGCCAGGCCCGTCTGCTGGCTCGGAAGATTTGCCAGTCTTTCCCAGCAGCTCAATCAAGCGCATCAGACTTTGTTAGGGAAGCCTTTGAAAGGGTGCTGGGCCGCCCACCGTCGAGCGAGGAGTTGAGGGAGAGTACGAGTTTTGTAAAAGAAGAGGTGGAGCTTCTGAGCAGACCGGAAAAATTGAGCGTTTCCCAGTCCGGTTCGGCAGGTGAAGTGGCGCCGATCAGCGATTCGAATCTAAGAGCACGAGAAAGTCTGGTTCACGCCTTGTTTAACCACAATGACTTTGTAACGATACGATAAAGGCAGTGATCGGTGGCGAGTGGCGAGTGATGTCGCGAGAGGGACCCACCCCGAAGGCTGACGCCTTCTCCCCCTCCCGAGAGGGGATTTTGAAGCGAGCAAATGCCGTCAAGGATGAAAATTGACCCCCTTTGAAGGGAAGCTATGAAAAAATCAGATACTGAAAGAGCTGGACTTGGCCCCCCTCACCCCTGGCTCCTCTCCCCGTTGGGGCGAGGGGAAAGTAAACATTAAGTTTAACTCCCTCGGCCCCGCTCGGGGAGAGGGGTGAACGCTTGATAAGCGTTCACAAGGGCGGGTGAGGGGGTCTTCGAATTTCTTCACAGCTTCCCCTCGATAGGGGGGATTCTTAGAGGAGCCGCTCATGCTGCCCTCAGGGGCGGCACCACGAAGCATGAAAATGAGTGATTCCCCCTTATGAAAGGGGGCAAAGGCCGTTGGCCTTT
>QHZP01000009.1 GCA_003224715.1 Acidobacteriota bacterium
TGACATCGTGAACCATGCTGCCCAGGAAGACTTCCTGATAGAGGAATCGCAGGCGCTGCGAGACCGGACCGATAGCCTCGACGGCCAATTGATCCCATTCTGACTGCAGTGCTTCAATTTTCTTTGCGGGCACGTCGTTGAAGCGCTTGATCCGGTGATGGGCGAAGTACAAGGTTTCAGCGGGATGCAGCACATTGATTTGTACGAACCGCAGGTTTCCTATTTGATGGACCTGCTGCCGCCCATAAAGATACCCCGGATCGTGGCGCTTCATATAGCCGACCATCAAATGCCTGCCGCACCGCCTAGCCGTGGAAATCAAGGTGTCGGCTTCGCGCAGCGTGTAACACATGGGTTTCTCCACAATCACGTGTTTGCCAGCTTCCAGCGCAGCCAGGGCGACAGATGTGTGTGAGCCCGGAGTCAAAACGATCACCGCATCCAGGTCTTCCGCGATCAGGTCCCGATAGTCGAGGAAGTAGCGTGATACATTATAATACCTTCCGAGAGACTCTATCAGCCCAGGCGAGAGGTCGCAGATTGCTCTTAGCTCGAATTGTTCCTCCAGCTCTCGAAGATTGGGCAGCCACATGATTTGCGCCACTGTACCGCATCCGATCACACCCACACGGAGACGTGCCATCGAGTCCTTCCTCTCCTAAATTCCAAGTTCTTGTAAGAATGCCCGGCTCTTTCGGGCGTTCTCAAGCGAGGTCCTCCCCTTGTCGAGTGGGAGCAGGATGTCCTGTTCTGCCACCACCCAACCGGCATACCCGGAGGTCTTGAGATCGGCGACGATTCCGGCAATGTCGGCACAGCCGCACCCGAGCGGAGTGAATACGCCGGCTCGCACCGCAGTGTAGAAGTCAAAACCTTCCGTCGCCACACGTTCGCGTACGACTGGATCTACATCCTTCAAATGAATATAGCGAACGCGGTTACCGTAATGCCGAATGGCGTCTCTCGGATTGCCGAAGCTGTAAGCGTAATGACCCGTATCCAGGCAGATCCCGATCAGACGAGGATCAGTCAAAGCGCAGAGTCGGGCTTCGTCATCAGGAGTAGCCAGGTGGCTGCCAGCTTCGAGATGAAAGACGACCCGAAGTCCTAAGATTTCCAATCGTCTGGCAACACCTTCCAGGGCAGCCGCAGCGGACCGCCAAGCCGAGTCAGAAGGAGCAGAATCGTCGGGCAACGCCATTGCATCCGCAACCACCACATAGCCGCAATCGAGCGCCCGCAGCAATTGGGCAACCCGCATGAGACCTTCGATGTCAGCAGGAAGACGTTCGGGCTGAAACCAGTGGAGTGGAACAAAGGCCGAGGCAAGTGTGAGTCGATGCTGGTTGAGTCTCTCAGACAGGGCCGTGGCTTCATTCGGGTAATAGCCGTAGGGACCCAGCTCAGTTCCGTCGTAGCCAGCGGCGGCAATCTCTCCAAGGACAATTCCGGGAGAAGGCCAGACCGTTGAATCGGTTTCCTCCATCACGCCCCAGCTTACCGGTGCTGAGGCGACACGGATGGCTGGATGATTGGTCGGTTTCACAAAACTCTCCTATCGAGTTGAACGGTGTCGCGAGCGCAAAGAGCTGAAGTGGCAGCTGCCCCGGCAATGTTCCTTCGAAAAGCACCCAGTCGTTGGCGTTCCAGAAATTTCCGTCCAGCCCTAGTGGTTACTTGGTGGCGAAGAAGTTCAAACTTCGATCAAATTTGTTAAGCTGCCGTCCCCCTCACCCCCAGCCCCTCTCCCAATGGGACCCAATGGGAGAGGGTGGTCCGCCGGACGGCGGATCGGGTGAGGGGTTCGTGGCCGATAGAATCGCACTTCCGAGCGGTCTGGGGTTGCTCGCTATTGGTTGGTTGGGATAGTGGCTATATTTCCTCTGTTCTGCGACACGTGTCGCCTGAGGGCGCCAAAAAAATTATGGCGGAGGAGCTGTCGAAGCCCTCACAACCAGATGAACCGGCAAGGTCGTTACTGTTGGCGAGCCAACTTCTTCATGAGCTAGAAGTCTTAGCAGCAGTTCGGCCGCCGCACGCCCCATCTGATCCTTTGGATAAAACACCGTGGTCAAGGGCGGGTGCACATAGCTGGCCAGGGCAATATCGTCAAAGCCGACCAGCGAGACGTCCGTTGGCACGTGCAGCCCCGCTTCCACCAGCGCTTTCATGGCGCCGATCGCAATAATGTCGTTGTGGGTTACCACAGCAGTGGGACGCCTGGCTAATTTCAAAAGGCGCTGGGCGGACATCTCGCCCCCCGCATAGCCAAACTCGCATTCCACAATCAAATACTCGTCGATCGGGACGCCCGCATCCGCCAGCGCCGCCCGATACCCTTCGACTCGTGCAATGCTGCTGGTAGGATCCTCGGCGCGCACCACACAGCCGATTCTTCGATGTCCCAGGTCCAGCAGATGGCGTGTTGCCTGATAGCCTCCGCGGTAATCATCCGCCACAATACAGTGATAGCCAGGCACCGCCCGTTCCAGCACCACAACCTGGATACCTGCCTGCCGCAAGGAGTGGATGGGGTCGAGATCCGAAGTGACCGGGTAGAAAATGACACCGTCCACCTGCTTGGAACGCAACACTTGCGTATAGCGGCCTTCCCGCTCCGGCCGGTGATTGGAGTGCCCGAGGATGACGGTGTAACCACGCTCGGAACTCACCTCTTCAACGGCACGGGCGACCTCACCATAAAAGGGATTAGCGATATCAGGGATCACCAACCCGATCGTCCGAGTTCGCCGCGTGCGAAGGCTGCGGGCTACCTCACTAGGATGATAGCCTAGCTCCGCAATGGCTTTGACCACGCGCTCCCGTGCAGCCCTGGAGACCGGCCGTGGCCCGTTATTGATGACGTACGAGACCGTTGAGGGTGGCACGCCGGCACGGGCAGCAACATCATCTCTCGTCATTCCTTATCCTGGAAACTGGTTTTGAGGTCCATTGCTGCCTTGCGGCGAAAGGATCAATCTTCCGATTTGCCACGCCCGGAGAATATAGAGAACAAAGCTGGATTGTCAAGGCGGAAATGGGCTCCTGTTCGAGCTTTGAGCATTGGCTGGCATTGAAATCACTCAAGAATTTTCGAAATGATAAGGGCCATTCTCTTACATGGATTGCCGCATAGCGGCATTTGAGGTTAGGCCGGCCTTTCAAGGCTGGTACCTGGGTGACCCAAAAAGGAATCCGCGCCGCGTCAGCGGCGCTTGGATCTCGCACATCGCATTTCGTTCGACGAGACCAAACTGCATTTCTTTGATCAGAAATCAGGTGAGCGTGTGCCGTCGCCTAACCTCCCTGGACAACCCCCGGCGCTGGCGCGCCACCCCCTTTGTTAAGGGGGAATCATTTGTCGTGCTGTTCAATCCAATTCTGAATGACCTGTAGCACGCTAGGCATGTTGCGCTTGACCTGGTCATCTTGGAACCTCAGGAATTGGATCGTCATGTCCTCCAGTTCGCTCTGCCGTTTGTGGTCTTGTTCACCCTTTTCTCGATGACTTTCACCGTCAATCTCGATCACGAGCTTTAGTCTCGAACAATAGAAATCTACGATGTAATCCCCAATGGGCTTCTGACGCATGAACTGATACCCGAGCATTTTGCGCTGTTTGAGCTGGTTCCATAATAACACCTCGGCTAACGTGCTGCGATTTCTCAAGTCGCGTGAGTGCTCTTTGAGCTTTGGATCGTACCGAATCCTCATTATGCTTCTCTATTCCCCCTTAAAAAAGGGGGTGGCGCGTCAGCGCCAGGGGTTGTCTGGGATTTATGGCGCCGGAATCAGCACTTCTTCGTCGGCTTTCTTCTTGCCTGCACGGAGCGTTCGGCTGAGGTCGATTTCGCGATTAGCCTCCACGGTCCGCCCCACCTTTTGATAAGCCTGGCCAAGGAAGTAATGGGCATAATAGTTATTGGGGTCCATTTTCAGAGCTCGTTCCAAGAACCCCACCGCCAACTCCAAATCCCCCTTCTTGAGCCCAATCTGCCCCAACAAGACATAGGGCCCCGTAAACGTTTCATTGAGCCAGATGGCCTGCTTCAACACCCTTTCTGCTTCGGCGTACTTCTCCAGACGCACATAGGCGTCGCCCAGGCGCCAATATACGAGCCAGACGGTGGGGCTGATTTCAAGCTCCTTCTTGAATTCCTCGAGGGCGGCCTGAGGGTTTGACTTGAAAAGATAAATTTCCCCCAAAAGAAAATGAACCATGGGAAGACGAGGGTCGAGAGTGATAGCTTTCTGCAACTCCGGTATGGCCTTCTCTTCGAGCTGTTGCCGGACCATCATTTGGGCAAAGAGCAGGTGAGCCGTGGGGCTGTCCGGCAAGACCGAAAACATCCGGGCAAAGGCCGCTCGAGCTTTTTCCAATTGTTGTGTCTTCAGGTAGCAAACCCCGAGCAGATAAGCAGTGTCAATGTCGGTGGGCGGAAGACGAGCCTGAACCTTTTCCAGCAGTGGGATAGCTTGATCTAATTGACCCAGGGAATAAAAAGATAGGCCAAGCAATTGCACCGTCTCCCCATCTTCCGGGTCCTGGCGGAGCGCCGGTTTGAAGTGGATAACCGCCTGTTGAAAGGAACGTTTCTGATAATAGGCTTTCCCCAGTTTAGCTTCGAGGCCGGCAGTAGCCGGCTGGCGGTGGGCAAGCTCGTTGAGCAAGGCGATCGCTTCATCGAGCTTGCCTTGACTGATCAATGCTTCAGCCTGAACGAGTTCATTTCCGGAGAGTGAACTCGTAGCCGGCTGCTGGGAGCCGCCTTGCGCCAGTCCATTTGTGAAAAGAAAAAGCAAGGCCAGAATCGCCACAGAGAAGCATCGCGCTTGAAGGCCGCAACCAAAAATCAAACCGCGAAGACGCAAAGGACGCAAAGAAGACCACCCAGACATAACGGCACCAAAAGAGCAGGAACGGGGATCAGAATGCAAAGAAGACTTTTCATTTTCGGAAGCTGCTGAACACGGCCGGTAGAGGCACACCGGCAAGCAGGACTTTCCGTGGTCAGAACTCGACCCAAGAGCCGCTTCCCCAAAATCTGCGCTTGTCGGCGTTCATCTGCGTACAAAAAGGTTCTCTCTGTGTCTCTTGAAGCTGTCTCACAGCTTTAAGTCTGTGGCATTTTTTGGTTGCAGCCAATGGCCGCGCTGTGACTCCGTGGCATTCCAAGCCCGCTTCTAGAAATCAAACCTCATGCCAAACTGCCAGCGGCGCATGATGACGTTGGGCGCCAGGCTGAAGATGTGGCCGGCATTGCCGCAATCCACGCAGCCGTCAGGGTTACCCAGACTAACGTGGTTAAAGACATTAAAGGATTCAGCTCGGAACTGCCCTTTGACCCTTTCCGTAACCCTGAAATTCTTAAAGAAGGACATATCGGTGTTGAACCAGCCCGGCCCGGAAAGCGTATTGCGACCTGCGTTGCCAAGCGTACCAACGGCAGGACGTTTCCACGCACCACTGGTGTCTCCATTGTTGGCCAAAGTAGTGGTGGTACCCTCGTACCAATGATCCCGCGTGGGATTGGAAACTGTGGGATCGCCTACCAGATCGGGTCGACAGACACCGACGTCCTCGTCAGCCCCGCAGTTCGCATAGCTCGCCGTGAAGCCCTGGCCGCTCATCCAGATGAGGTTAAAATTAGTCTGCCAGCCGCCGACAACAAGGTCGAGAGGTCGTGAGGCACCGCCCAAGAATTTCTTCCCCTTTCCAAAGGGAAGCTCGAAGATATTGGACGCCACAAAGACGTGGTTGCGCTGCCATTCAGGGCGTCCGTAATTGAAGGTCCTATCCCAAATGTAGTAAGCCGACTCCTGATTCTTGGCGTGGGAGTAAGTGTAGTGAGCCAACAGCGAGTAGCTCTCTGAGAAGCGCTTCTCTACCTTGGTTTGCAAAGAATTGTAGTGGTTGTTGGCGTCATTGCCAAAGTAGCGAAAGCCCTGGGTCCATCCAAACTTGTCGAAGAAAGGTCTGCGAGCGTCTGTACTGACGCCCTGGGCGAAACCAACCAGACTAGGCGAGTTGAAGTCATAGTCGGGCCCTTCGCCGGCAAACATATGAGTGCCCTTGTTACCCACGTAGGCGGCCTCGACCGAAAGGTTCGGTGAGAGCTGATGCTGCACGGTGAAATTCCACGCATCTAGAGTGGATAGCCGCATCTTTTTCGGGTAGACAAAGCTTCGGACCTTATCAGGAAGCAGAGGGTTTCCGTTGGGCCCTTTTGGTTGCGCGTCAAGCACAGTATTGACATCGAGAAAAGGTGGGCCTTGGGAAAGGTTGAACACGCTTTCGAAGTTGTTTGGAGGGTTCAGATTCTGAATACCCAGGACGGGAAGGTTTTGAGTCACGCTGTGACCAAAGATAGAGCCAAAGGTGCCGACATCAAAACTCCGCCCATAACCCATCCGTACCACGGTTTTGGAGGCTACCTGATAAGCAATGCCAAGGCGTGGCGCCAGATTGGTGAAACTGTTCTGTATATTGCCGTTCAAAGGGACACCATTCACACCGGCGATCATGACTTCGCCCGTATCGATGTTAATCCAACCTCCTTTTCGATCGCCTGTTACCGTTTGAGGATAGTAAATCTCCCAGCGCAGACCGTAGTTCAGGGTCAACTTGGGCGTGACACGCCAGGTATCTTGCCCGTAGAAGAACTGGCGATTCTGTCGTTCACCGGCATCTAAAGAGTTGGACACGTATCTCGAGAAGTTGCTCACATTGCCGAGCAAATAGCTCGCTATCCCCAAGCCACCTCCGTTGGGTCCTCGTGTGCCGTCGGGATCAAAAAAAAGCTCCCCGGATCGATGCCGATCGCTGGGGACGCGCAGGTTCTGCAAGTAGCGGAAGTCCGCGCCAAATTTGAAGGTATGGTTGTTGCGAATCCAGGACCAATTATTGACAAACTGGAACTGCTGCATAATTTCGATGAGGGGACAATTGCAGTTATTGTTCAGAGAATATCCAAACTCAAATCCGCCCTGCCCGTTGGCTGTGAATCGCGGCATGCTTTGCGTCGTGGGATCATTCGCGATATTCAAGCCCAGGGCGCCGGCGTCTTCGGCAAAACTTCCGGTGGCCAATGGATCAACAAAGATGCGTTGGCGGTAGAGGCCAAAGCGAAAATCTGTCAACAAATTTAGATTGACGGTGTAGTCAAAGCCCGCAGCCACACTTTGAGGGCGCGTGTCACCCCTTCCGACATAACCGATATTGCTGAATGCAGCCCCGCCGGCAACGGGACCAAAGGCGCCAGGCGCCTCCTTCAGAAACTGAGTGAAAGTGTACCGGCCGAAGAGTCGCAACTTCTCACTGGCAAAATGGTCAACGCGAACATTAAAGATGTTCCCGTTGTAAACGTCATGGCCGGAGGTGGAGTAATTAGGTTCGGTGGCCCCCACACCTGTGATGTTCGGCAAGGGAAGATAATTAAGGAGCTTCAGTGCCGGCTGGGACAAGCGGTTACTGGGAATCACGTTGCCCGGAAATTGCTGTCTCTGTTCCGGCGGCACCGCTTGGCCCGTTGCATTCTGGGGATCAAAGATATCCACACCTGCAGCGGCTGCCAGAGCGCTCAAGTCACCGGTGCGCTCGGCCGCTGTGGGAACCCGCAGCAAGACAGAACCGGCATTTTTGGCGCGAGTGCCCTGATAATCCGCAAAGAAGAAGGTCTTATTCTTGATAATGGGCCCCGCAAAGGATCCTCCGAACTGGCTCCACAAACTTTGCGGCAGGAGCCTGCCACTGGCATCTATGGGAACCGACTGGGAGAACGGATCTCGCGCCTGGGTCAAGTCATTGCGTCGGAACATGAAGGCGCTGCCATGATACTCGTTGCTGCCGGACTTGGTAGAGGTTGAAACAACTCCCGCGTTTGCCTGACCGAACTCCGCATCATAGTTGGCACTGGTGACCTTGGCCTGAACAACCGAATCGAGATTAGGCACCACAATCATGTTCCCGTACATAAAGTCCCGGTTATCGGTTCCGTCCAGGACGTAACCTACCCCGGTGAAATGCTGGCCGTTGACGTTAACCGCAATTCCGCTTTGGGGATTTTCGGTGGAGTTGTCTAACCAGTTGAACTGAATGGTCCCCGGGGAAAGAAGGAGAAAATAGGTAAAGTTGCGACCCAAACTTGGCAGCTCCTCCACTGATCTTTCGCTCAACGTGGTGGACACGTCGGTGCGTTCGGTTTTGAGCAAAGGAACCTCGGCGGTCACATCGACCGTTTGGGTGACTTCGCCGGGCTGCAGAGTGACGTCCACGGTAGTGACCGTGTCCACCGCAACATTGACATTTTCCTGAACAGCCGTCTTGAAACCGGAAACTTCGACACGTACCCGGTATTTTCCGATGATCAAGTGGGTTTGGCTGTAATTGCCAGACTCGTTGCTGGAAGTGGTGTAGCTGACGTCCCTACCCACGTCGGTAATAGTGACTTTAGCATTCGGCACGGCCGCCCCGGAGGCATCAAAGACCGTACCGGAAATGCTGCCATAGACAGCCTGCGCGAGCAATTCGGGCACCGGATGAGACAGGACCAGCAGAAGCGCCACTACCGATACGAGGGTTTTTGTTCTCATTAGTTTCCTCCTTCTTAAGGAAAAGCGACACGTGTCGAAGACAGTTGCCGAAAACGGTTTTGGATATGTCGGTCCATACCAATTCGTTCTCTAGCGCGTGCTGCCTTGACGTTGGTCTGGCTGTCCTTACGACCAGCCGGTTCGAAACACGAATAATTGCAAAAACTCTAGATTAGCCTTTTCCAGTTGTCAAGATTTAGTTTTCGATTTAGGTTTTCGTGCGATTCAGTTTTCCTCCGGCAGACATCCGAAACGTCCGGGCGCGCAGATGATCGCCACTCCCTCCGAACGCAAGCGAGGATTCTCGCGCGAACTATGAGCCGATGAAGGCATCGACTTCGAACAGGATACACTTCGAAGATGTCGTGCGTGAGGCTGACATTGTATTTGACAAGATGAACAGAGAGATTCAGAAGCGAGCCTGGAAGGTAGTGAAGAAGGGTGGAACCCTGGTTTCATCTGTCGGTGCTCCGCCTCAATAGAACATGGAACGATGGAGATGGAGCGTCTGTCGCCAGGATAGGCGCGAGCAGGCAAGCAACTCTCTACGGCTAGGTCCAAGGCGGACTTCTGCTTTCCGTTACGATCGAGCCGAATGTGCGATCCCCGAAGAAATCAGGGCATGGCTAAAGAAGGGGGCTTCCGAGCCGCTGAGATTCTCGGTGTTCTAAGCCGAAATCTTTGCAAACGAGCAGCGTCACACTCAGTCATTTGAGGTGTTCACGAGGCTTGGAGCGCACTTTTCACTTCTCTCCAAAAAAATCTCCCTAGTGCTTTGATTG
>QHZP01000010.1 GCA_003224715.1 Acidobacteriota bacterium
TTTCAGCAAAAGGTAGACATCCTGTGTGGCGAGAAATTATGAAAATTAAGATAGGTTTTGCAGATACGTTACTTCTGAACCAAAATACTCCGAAAAAGCTGGTGGCCTCGAAATTCGTTTTTAAAAGTCACCGGAGTGTAACACAGAAACAAAAAAGGTGTAAAGGAACATGGCAAAATGCCCGCCTGTCTTGACTTTTCAAGCATGTGGGTCTATCCTGGGGCGATCGCGAGGAAAGGACCAAGCTGCGTGTTGAAAATTTATAATACTCTGAGTGGTCAACTCGAAGAGTTTCGTCCCCTAAATGACGGTCGAGTTCACATGTACACCTGTGGCCCCACGGTGTACGATTTTGCCCACATCGGAAACTTTCGGACCTTCGTTTTCGAAGACGTTTTGAAGCGCTATCTGCGGTTCAAGGGACTTAGCGTGAAGCATGTTATGAATATTACCGATGTGGATGACAAAACGATTCGTAACTCGGGCGCCACCGAGCCGAAGAAACTCCGGGAGTATACGGATCGCTTCAGCCGGGCTTTCCTGGAAGATTGCAAAAATCTGCGCATTGATAAACCCGACCTGATAGTTCACGCCACCGATCACATTGAAGACATGGTGAGGATGATTCAAGGTTTGCAAGCCAAAGGATATACCTACGAGAAAGAGGGCTCAGTTTATTTCAAGATCTCAAACTTTAGGGATTATGGGAAACTTTCCAAACTGAATCTGGAAGAAATCAAGGTGGGTGCGCGGGTAGATGTCGACGAGTATGAAAAACAGGACGCTCGCGATTTTGTGCTATGGAAAGCCTCCAAGAATGGAGAACCTTATTGGGAGTCGGCTCTGGGACCGGGTCGACCTGGCTGGCACATTGAATGTTCAGCCATGAGCATGAAATATTTGGGAGAAACTTTTGATTTACACTGCGGAGCGGTCGATCTCATTTTCCCCCATCATGAAAACGAAATTGCTCAAAGTGAAGCTTACAGTGGAAAACCGTTTGTCCGCTACTGGATGCATGGAGAACACCTGATCGTTGAGGGAGAGAGAATGGCTAAGTCCAAGGGGAATTATTTCACCCTGCGCGATCTAGTCGCGCAACGGGGCATCGACCCCTTGGCAGTTCGCTACGCTTTGCTCAGTGTCCCCTACAAACGGCAGTTGAATTTTACGTTTGATACCCTCCGCCAGGCGGACAGTTCTCTAAAACGGTTGCAGGATCTCATGCTCCGCTTGACTACAGAAGCATTGAGGCCAGGTACAAATGATAAAATTCAGGCGCTGATGATTGAAGCTCTCCAAAAATTTGAGCAAGCAATGGATGATGACTTGAATACGGCACAAGCACTCGCCGCCATATTCGACTGGGTTCGGGATCTTAACACGACTTTCGCAGAAAAGAGTCTCCGCCAGGAGGACCGGGCGGCCGCGTTGCAAACGATGGAGAGATTCAATGCCGTCTTGCAGTTTCGCAAACCTCTTGAGTTGCATTTAGATGATCGGGTCCAAAGCCTCATAGAACAGCGTAATCAGGCTCGGAAGGCTCGGAATTTTGCTCTGGCAGATCAAATTCGAGATCAATTATATGAACTGGGCTATAGTATCGAGGACACGAAAGAAGGCGTTCGCTGGAAGAAGCGGTGATCATGGTGAAAAACCTGGCTTCCCCTTTTAAAGTTTCCGCCCCAAGCGCTGGCATTCTAGTCTATTTGATGCCGCTTAATTCGCTTTCCTTTTCCTGATTTCTTTCGATACTCCGTAACGAGCGTACCGGTTGTTACAGAGGTCTTAGGCCGCTAAAATTTCGGGTTGAAGGCACACTTCATATGAAGCGGAGAGGCTAATGGAAAAAAACTCGTGGATTAACATCAAGACTCCACTACCCGGTCCGAAAGGTCAGGGCGTTCTTGATCAGGACCATCAGTTTGTATCTCCTTCTTATACGCGACCTTACCCCATGGTTGCGAAAGAGGCCCAAGGCATGGTCGTAACAGATGTTGATGGGAACACGTTCCTGGATTTTAGTGCCGGCATCGCTGTTTGCGCCACTGGTCATTGTCACCCCCGGGTCGTCAAGGCGATCCAGGATCAGGCGGCTAAGTTGATCCATATGTCAGGAACAGATTTTTACTATCCTCAGATATCCACCTTAGCTCAAAAGCTGGCTGAAATCACTCCGGGAGCTTCTGACAAAAAGGTCTACTTTGGAAATTCCGGGACTGAGGCTATCGAAGCAGCTCTCAAGCTGGCTCGATACGCCACAGGCCGAAACCGGTTCATTGCCTTTTATCACGCCTTTCACGGACGAACTTATGGATCCCTCTCCTTGACAGCCAGCAAACCGGTTCAAAGAAAAGGATTCGGTTCATTGCTGGAGGGAGTCACACACGTTCCTTATCCATATTGCTATCGCTGTCCCGATAGAGAAGTTGACGGAACATGCAATCCAGCCTGCTTGCGAGTAATCGAAGAGGTTCTTTTCAACTCGATGCTAAGCCCGATGGAAGTGGCCGCCATTGTATTTGAGCCGATCCAGGGAGAAGGCGGTTACGTGGTTCCCCCTAAAGAATTTTTTGTCGAATTAAAACGAATCTCCCGGAAATATGGAATCCTGCTCGTTGCAGACGAGGTCCAATCGGGGATGGGCAGAACCGGAAAGATGTTCGCAGTGGAACATTTCGAGTGCGAGCCCGATATTATTGCGGTTGCCAAGGGAATTGCTTCAGGCTTACCTCTTGGAGCGATCGTGGCTTCGTCCAAGATTATGAATTGGGCCCGTGGGTCTCACGCTTCAACCTTTGGGGGGAATCCCCTCAGTTGCGTTGCTGCGCTTGAGACGATCCGCCTGCTCGAGGAAGGACTCATTGAGAATGCGGCGGTGGTTGGGAAGTTTCTAATCCAACGGCTTTGGAAATTGGCTGAGCGGCACGCCATGATAGGCGATGTCCGCGGGCTCGGCCTGATGATTGGTGTCGAGCTGGTTAAGGACAGAAAAACTAAGGAGAAGGCAGTTGAATGGCGTGAAGCCGCTATCCAGAAGGCATTTCGCAAAGGGCTTTTGCTTCTTGGATGCGGCGAAAATACCCTGCGCTTAATGCCTCCTTTAATCGTGAATCAGCAGCAAGCCGAAGTTGCCCTGGAGATACTGGATGAGGTTTTTGCAGAAATTGAGTGTCAAAGGGTTAGTTTCTAAATTTGGGGCCGCCTTTCAGCGAAGCCCAAAAGAATCGCCAATGATTGAGCCCCAGCAGAACCATCTGGGGAAAGGCGATTCAGGCGAGTTACTTGCCTACAGCTATCTGCGGCGCAATGGCTACAAGATTGTGGCTCGCAAGTATAGAAGACGCTTTGGAGAAATTGATCTCATCGGTTGGGACAAAAATGTTCTGGTATTTGTTGAAGTCAAGTTTCGCTCCCATTTGGAGCACGGCCGACCCGAAGAAGCGGTTAATCAGCATAAACAGCGACAGATTTCTCGCGTGGCAAGAGAATATAGGTATCGCCACAAACTTCATGGTATAAATTACCGCTTTGACATAGTTAGTATCCAAGGGTCTGGAAATCCCCGCCTGCAGATCATCAAGGACGCGTTTAAAGATGGGACTTGACGCACGCGCCCTGGTGGGGCCAGCTGTCGACCTCTTCAGGGCTCCAAATTCGATCAGTGTTAGGGGGAAGCTTGCCTGAATTGAGAAAAGATCCCATCACAGGGAGATGGGTAATCATTGCTACGGATCGCGGCAAACGTCCAAGCGATTTTGCAAAAGAAACGGTTCAAATTAAAGGTGGGTTTTGCCCCTTCTGCTATGGAAATGAAGACAAAACGCCCCCCGAAATCCTGTGTTATCGATCCGATGGAGGCGCGAGAAATAGTCCCGGCTGGAACCTTCGGGTGGTCCCCAATAAATTTCCGGCCCTGGGCATTGAAGGCAATCTCAATCGCCAGGGTGAGGGCCTTTTTGACAAGATGAATGGGATTGGCGCCCATGAAGTCATTATTGAAACTCCCGATCACCAGGCTACCTTGGCCACCATTAATGAGCAAGCCGTGGAGGACGTGTTTTGGGCTTTTCGCGACCGTATGTTGGATCTGAAAAAGGACCGGCGGCTCCGCTACATACTCATCTTTAAAAACCACGGCGAAGCGGCTGGAGCCTCGATAGAGCATTCTCACTCGCAGTTAATTGCCCTGCCGATCGTTCCTAAATTGGTCAGAGAGGAAATTGATGGGAGCAAGGCTCATTTTTCTTTCAAGGAGCGTTGCGTCTATTGCGATATTATCCGGCAGGAACTTAACGCGGGTTCCCGCGTCATTGACGAAAATCAAGACTTCGTCATTATCGCGCCCTACGCGCCCAGGTTTCCTTTTGAGACCTGGATTCTTCCCAAGACCCATGATGCTTGCTTTGAGAATGCTCAGAAACGGGAGTACCAGAACCTTTCCAAGATCCTCAAGACCATATTGCTCAAGGTGGATCGAGTCTTAGACTATCCTGCCTACAACCTGGTCATCCATACTTCGCCGATTACAGAAACAATTAACGATTTTTATCATTGGCATATCGAGCTCATGCCTAAGCTATCCAAGATCGCCGGCTTCGAATGGGGAACTGGATTTTATATCAATCCTGTTCCGCCGGAGGATTCAGCCAAATTTCTGAGGGAGGCGAGTCTGTAGGCAAGAGGCGTCGCAGGCCTCTTCTACCTTCGATCCCCACCAGTTCAGCAAAAATCGTATTGACATTCAGAAAACGGGTGAATAACATTTAAGGCAAAGCGGGAATAACTCAGCGGTAGAGTGCAACCTTGCCAAGGTTGAAGTCGCGGGTTCAAATCCCGTTTCCCGCTCCAGCTCTTTATAAGATTGCTCCACAGAGCAAACAGTTAGGCAATTGATAAATGAACCGTCAGAGCTCTTGCCCTGACTTTGCCAAATAATCGAGAACATTTATCAATTGCCTATTTTTTTTCTCGAATGGGGATAACCATGGTAAAGCTGGCTGCTTTCCCAAAGTGCTTCATGGATCAGCTCTGTGTCGATCATTCAATGACCCTCTTTGAATGGATCGAGATGGCTTCCAGCCTCAAGGTGGACGGTTTAGAATTTTACTCAGGTTTTGTGGATGCTTTGGATCCGGTGACGCTCGGAAGAGTAAGACGGGCTTTGCTGGAAAAACGTTTGGAAATGCCCATGCTCTGCTATTCCCCCAATTTTACGATGCCCGACGCAGCCCGGCGAAAAGAAGAAGTGGCGAGGGAGAATGCCATGATTGACCTCACCGCTTATTTCGGCGGTAAGTATTGCCGAATTCTTTCGGGTCAGGCCTATCCGGAAATTTCTCATAAGGACGGGGTGCAATGGGTGGTTGGTTGTATTCGGGAATGCCTGGAGCACGCCGCCAAGCGTGGAGTCGTACTGATCATGGAAAATCATTATAAGGATAATTATTGGCACTATCCCGAGTTTGCCCAAAAACGAGAGATCTTCTTGGAAATTGTTGACCAGATCAATTCTCCCTGGTTCGGGGTTAATTTCGATCCTTCTAATGCCATTGTAGCCGGTGAAGACCCTTTGGTCCTTTTGCGTGCCGTGAAACACAAAGTGGTCACGATGCATGCGTCGGATCGATATTTAGAGAGTGGATCGCTGGAAGATTTGAAAGCTCATGAAGGGAATTTAGGCTATGCCAGCAACTTGAAGCATGGTGTCATTGGGAAAGGACTCAATAATTATGACGAGATCTTTTCCATCTTGCGAGAGGCGGGCTTCAATGGCTGGGTCTCAATTGAGGACGGTGTGAATGGCATGGATGAGCTGCATCAATCGGTGGCTTTTCTACGGCAGAAATTGAAACAATACTTCAATTGACAGCATCGATAGAAATTACTTGAAAAAAGCCCAAAATTCGAGATCGGCGGGACAAGCCTTAGAGGGAGGCTGCAGTCATGACGCGAAGTTAGTCTTGTCCCTCTGAAAAACGGTGGGGACTTTCACTCTGGGCGGTTAGTGTGCAATTCCTTTTGTTGGTGAAAATAATCTGGGCCACGTAGAAATGCTCGTTCATTTGCTTCAGGTTGTTTTTCACGCAATAGAAACTTTCGTATGGAAAAACCCTTTGCTTGGCAGCGGGTTTCTTTCTAAATCGAAGTACTCCCTTGAAAATCATAAACCCCAAGAAAATGACCAAGAGAATTTTGATGCCTAGGAAAATCGATAGGTAAATATAAGGATTACGCATCAAACACCCCCTCTCGAAACCTATTGAATCCGCTTCTCCAAGGCGTGAGAGCCGGTCTGGAACTGAGGGTGAAACTTTCGTTTTTGTATTGCTCGACCGCCTGAATTTTTACTCTAAGTCACTCCCGTCAGGATGTCAACCTTTAGTCCGAAAAAACAAATGAAATTTTTTTGCGGAGCTCGACTCATGTTCGATTCCCCAGTCTTGGTCCTCAAATGTTGGTGATTTTCCATCAGCACCATTGCCCGGAATCTCGAACAATTTCGTCCTTCTGCTGAGGGCTTTCCCGATTCCCCCCTCCTTCCCATTAGTAAAATGTGCGAGCCAGAGTTTTGAGGCGCCTAGTTACTAGGCAGAGAGCAGAGAGAAAGGCTGATTGTCAAAATCGTGGTTCTTTCGGGGATGAGACCCGGAAAAATTTTGGAGTTGGCCTGGGGCGTTTGCGAGGCAAGTATCCGGAGATCGGGCAGAAATCGTCCGGGAGCGTTTTGTAGATTCTCCATATTAAACAAACGAGGTTAATCTTTATGAATTATGGAAAGACTCGGATTGTGCTCTGTGAAAACGAAAATGATTTGGGAGCAAAAGCGGCCCGGGCAGTCAGCGGAAAGATGCGAGAGCGGCTACGTCTGAGGAATGAGCTTCACATGATCTTTGCGGCTGGTGAAAGCCAGACCACCTTTTTGAATGCCCTTGCGCAGGAGTCTAATATTGATTGGAGCCGGGTTGTTTGTTTTAACATGGACGACTTCTGGGACGCGCGCATTCCAGATCGTTACACCTGTGGTTATCAGACCTGCAAGCAGCTGTATGACAAGGTCCAGCCCAAAGCATTTCACCTGGTGCAGTTCAATGCTCGAGATCCTTATGAAGAAGCCAGGCGGTTTGAGTCCCTGCTGCGTTCGGTCGGAAAGATCGATATTCTTTGCCAGGGTATCGGAACCTCCGGGCACCTGGCACTGAACGAACCGTTTCAGACCGACTTCAGCGACCCCCTCTGGGTGAGAGTGGTCGATATAGCGGAGCAGTCCAAACGGCAACTCAGAGAGGATCCAAATTTCAAGGACCTGGGCTATATTCCGGATAAGGGCATCACGATGACCATTCCTGCTTTGCTCTCAGCCGAGAACGTGTATACCCAGGTTCCCCTGGGACTCAAGCGGGACATTCTGACAAGATTATTCCAGACACCCGAGCCCACTGCGAGCCTCCCGGCCTCAATTCTGAGGACGGTCGATGGAACACTTTTTGTCGACAGGAATTCTTGCCCGTCGGACCTCCTCTTCGCCTCGGTTTGAAAAGTCAAATCGGTGTTGACTAGGAAACAGGACCCGGTTGAACAACATCACTAGAACTTCCGAAGGCCCCCTGGTGAGGACTTTGTCAGATACAGCCAGATCAAAGAAGTCTTAACCGGATGGGTGGGCATCACTCACCAAAGGTCATGCGAGCCAGTTCCTCCTTGATTCGCTGCCTCTCTCTGCGGTGACCCTTTCCGCTGTTGCAAATGTTTACAGTGTGCGTGCGCTCATCGACCGGCGCGCGCCGCTCGCTCGTAGTTTTGTCGGAACAGTTCGATGACGCCGGCTACCTCGGAAACCGTGCCCATCGGGACCGTCACCCAACCCGAGTCGGGCAGGACATGGTGTGGTCTGGCACGACCTGCCGCGATCAGTTCGTCGCGAATGCGGCGCGGGAAGGGCAAGTCAGCAATGGACCCGTGCAGATGTCCCAGTTCCCGCCGCCCCAGCCGGAACTCCATTCCGCCGAAACGGTGTTCATGCGTCCTGATCCCCTCCCAGGTCGCGACCTCGGTGCGGACCGCCTCGATCGCCGCAAGCGGAGCCACGACCTCACGGCCCATGCTGCCCGTCGCCCCGGTGCCGAGAATCGTGTTTTGGGCTGATTTGTCGTTTTGGTGCTGATCGCTAATAGTCATGAGGGTTCTCCTTGCCCCGTCTTGGGGCCTGTTGAGTTACTGTCAGGCCGATACTACAAGTTCAAGTGAACTTGAAGTCAAGCGCTAAACGTGATATTTTTTTGCCATGGCTGACCTGCTGACCATCACCGAGGTTTCTCGTCGCAGTGGCGTGGCGGCGTCGGCCCTCCGCTTTTACGAGGAGCGAGGGCTGCTCAAGTCCCACCGGGCCGGCTCGGGCCACCGGCGCTATCCGCGGGCAGTGCTCCGGCAGATCGCATTCATTGTCTTCGCCCAGCGGCTTGGGTTGACACTGGAAGAGGTCGGTACTGAGCTGGCCAAGCTGCCGCTGGACCGGGTGCCTGAAGGCTCGGACTGGGCCAAACTCTCGGGCGGTTGGACCAGCCGGATTGACGAGCGGATAGCCGAGCTCCAGCGCCTGAGGGCAGGGCTGACTCAATGCATCGGCTGCGGCTGCCTGTCGCTGGACCGATGCCGGCTCGCGAACCCGGGCGACCGGGCCGCCCGCTACGGCCCAGGTCCGCGTTACTGGGTCAGTGACCCGCGCCGCTCGACCTGAGCGCTGATGACGACCAAAACCTGGCTGGGGCCCATTGAAACCATCGCTGGCTGAAACCGGTGACGATATCTGACCTAAAAGGGGCGCCGCCAATTTGTGGGTAATGACAGAAGCAATCAGCCTCGTAGAGGCGAAATATTCATAGTTCAGAGGCCCAAAAAAGTGGACAGAGCTCCAGCGGGGCGTCATGACGCCCCGCTGCGGCTTGGAGCGGGGTAGGCGTCCTTCAACAAAGATGCCGCCTCTACGAGGCTCCCTTCGCTTCAAGTGACACAGGCCTGCATTCAGGAAATAACCCGTAAATTTGTGGCACACACACCCGGAGCTGAACCGCCGCTTTACCAGCCCGGCTGCTTGCTGCTAGACTCCCGCCATGCCAATCCGCCTCGCGCACACCAGTTCGACAAATCGGAGCGCCCCCAAACCAGGACCGAAAGTCTCGCTACGTTCTTGAAACGCACGTTTCGTGCTGACTTATCTTCGAAATGCACTTAAACGCTTGCTGCTGGGAGTTTTTGCTCGCGTCGGCAGCCGGGACCTGCGTCAAAGCCGCAGGCCAACAAAGCGCTGTCCAGCCAGCGCACTGCAAATGCGAGCCCCCAAAATGTCCAAACTTGAGACCCAGCCCTGCGGGCCGGGCGATGCATCTTTGGCCCAGATTCTCGGCCACGCTATCGCTCATGCGTTGGGCCATCTCCTTACCCGCAACGCGGTGGATCGGCTTCAAATGGGGTGAAACATCGCTCTGATTGTCCGTGGCCATCCGCGTCCTGTTAGAATGCGATCACCTCGGCAAAACTGAAGGCCTCAAGTTTTCTCCAAAAGCCGTAGACTTCAATCACCTCTTAATACCACGCTTCTTGCCCAGAGGATTTTCACTTCACTCTCGACCTGTTTGAACACGGCGTCGCCAGTCACTAACACCGCTTTGTTTTTCTTCTGATTTGAAATGCCTGGGAAGGAATAAGAACCCGCAACCGAAAATCACCTCAGTGTGAAATTCTGCTAATATGGTGTGGCTCAAACCGCCCCCGCTGTCCTCAGCGTGCGATAAGGGCAGGGATTCTGAAAGAGCTTCACCCCTAGGCAACTCATATCAGGCAATCCAGGAGGAAATTTCATGGAAAGAGTCCAGTTGCACCAGTTTATCGATCTTTCGCCCCGGCCAGCGTCAGGGGAGATGGCGGGGACAGGGCAGCGCAGAGACAAGAGAATGAATCGCCGATCCTTCCTTGCAATCGCTGCAAGCCTGGGGGCCTTGACCCGGATGGCGCCGGCGGCCTTGGCACGGAACTTCGGCCGGGATGCGGAGCCTCAGCGCTATCCAGACCCGGACATCCTTGTGCTCGACAAGCGATTCAAGTACAAGCTAGGGAATACCCCGATTCTACGGCTGCATCGGGGCACACTTTGGGCGGAAGGATGTCCGGGTCTGGATAGCGTTGGAGCGACATCCCAAACAACGAGCAACTCCGCTGGTTGGAAGAGGATGGTCATGTCGGCCGTCAGTTTCGCTTCCCCTCCCAAAATAGCAATGGCAACACCTTCGACTACCAGGGCCGGCAAGTGGCCTGCGAACATCTGACTCATCGCGTGGTGCGCTATGAACACGATGGCAGCGTAACGATGCTGGCGGAGTCTTTCAACGGTAAGCCCTTCAATGCGCCTAACGATGTGGTGGTCCATCCCAACGACGGTGCGATCTGGTTTACCGATCCCGGCTACGGAAGCCTGCTGAACTACGAGGGACATCGAGCGCACAACGGATCGGTTCAGCCATTCCAGAAGGAAGCCATCTACCGGATTGACGCTCAAACCGCACAGGTTGAAAAAGTGGCAGAGGAACCCTTCAAGCCCAATGGCCTCTGCTTCTCCAACGATTATAAGAAGCTCTACGTTGCGGATACCGGCACGTCCCACTATCCTGAGGCCAAGAATATCATCTGGGTATATGACGTGGAGGGGAGAAAGTTGAAGAAGGCCAGGACGTTCGCCGACATGGACCTCAATGGCAAGTCGGGTTTTTCAGACGGGATCCGCTGCGACGAGGATGGCAATGTTTGGTCCAGTGCCGGCTGGGTTGGTGACGGCTACGACGGTGTACACGTTTTTGCCCCAAATGGCGACAGGATCGGCCAAATCCGCCTGCCGGAAATCTGTTCTAATGTCTGTTTCGGTGGGAGCAAACGAAACCGGCTGTTCATGACCGGCAGCCAGTCGCTCTACGCCGTTTACGTTGAAACCCGGGGCGCTCACATCACCTGACAATCGGTCTTTGGCAGTGCGCTGGCTTGACAGCGCTTTGTTAGCCTGCGGCTTGACGCAGGCCTGCCAGCGGTGGCCTCGGCCGTCGCCCAAGCGGTGTCAAGCCAGGACACTCCAAAATGTGCCACGAGCCTTTCAGGAAGGAACACCATGGCCAAGAGCTTCAAGGATCTTTCGGAACGGGAGATTCTGGCGCTGGCTATTGCATTGGAGGAGGAAGACGGTCGCATCTATGGCGACTTCGCCGATGGTCTGCGCGAAATGTACCCCGCCTCCGCCAGAATATTTGAGGAAATGCAGGGCGAGGAGTCCGAGCACCGTGCCAGCTTGATCGACACTTATCGCCGGCGCTTCGGTGAACACATCCCACTCATCCGCCGCCACGACGTCAAGGGATTTGTGCAACGCCGCCCGGTCTGGCTGGTCCGGCCGCTTGGCATCAACGTCGTAAGGCGACAGGCAGAAATCATGGAACTGGAAACACGACGCTTCTATGAACGGGCCATCCAGCAAGTCAGCGATGCTTCGATTCGTAAGCTCCTGGGTGATCTGGCTGACGTTGAACGCAGGCATTATGCTGCGGCCGCCTTACTCGAAGAAAAGCACCTGAATGTTGAGGCGCGAGAGAAGGAGGAAGCGGCTCATCGCCGTCTCTTTTTGCTCCAAATCGTGCAGCCAGGCCTGGCCGGCCTCATGGACGGATCCGTCTCGACGCTGGCCCCACTCTTCGCCGCGGCTTTCGCCACCAAAAATACCTGGGATGCCTTCTTAGTGGGCTTAGCCGCTTCGGTCGGAGCGGGCATCTCGATGGGATTCGCCGAAGCACTCTCCGACGATGGCTCACTCACGGGCCGCGGTCATCCCTGGTTGCGCGGTTTGGTCTGTGGCCTGATGACAACCGCTGGTGGCATTGGCCACACTCTTCCCTATCTCGTTCCTGACTTTAAAGTCGCCACAGCCATCGCCATCGCTGTGGTGACCGCAGAACTAATCACCATCAGCTACATTCGCCACCGCTACATGGATACGCCTTTCCTTTCGGCGGCCTTTCAAGTCGTAGTTGGAGGAGTGCTCGTCTTCCTGGCGGGAATATTCATCGGCAACTCGTAATAAGGAGAGTTGGGCCACGATGTTACTCCACCCGCCTCCAGCGCTCCCGGGGGAGATTCTCAAGATTGTGGCTAGGCTCAACTTTTTCCATCTCCTCGACAGTCCACTGCTGCGAGCGCCCTATTTGACTGTTGATTGGGTTTTGCCAGCTTGTGACCTCCCGTGAAAATAACAGAAATCCGAGCCCCGACCGTCGGGGAGGGGCAGACCCAGAAGTGTGCCCCAACCGCTCCCTCACGGTCGCGGCTCGGTGCAACATTTTCCTGCCCTGTAGCGCAGGCTGTTATCTTCGCGGATGATCAGTAGGATCTTCAGGGACTGGCCGCCGTGATACCCCACATTCTCATTGCGCTCCCCAACGGGTGTTTTTCAGGAATGCTAGCAGGTCGGCCAGTTCCTGGCGAGTCAACTGGTCTTCAAGGCCCGCCGGCATCACTGAGACATTGCTGGGCCGCATTTCCTTGATGTCTGCCCGGGCAATTCGCACCTCGGTGCGGGGGCCCGTGGCCAGCAGGAGCCCGTCCGGGGCATCTCTGCGAATCACCCCATTGTGGACGTCGCCGGATTGGGTTACTACCACGACCGGTTCGTAACTGCGGACAAAGCTGGCACTCGGATAGATGATGGATTCCAGCAGGTCGCGCTCGCCGCGAATCGTGCTGATAGACGTGAGGTCGGGACCCACTTTGCCGCCAAGGTAACCGATGGCGTGGCAGGCAGAACAAGCTGCTTTGGTGCTGTTGAAGATTGCCTGGCCGCGGCGGATGTCACCGCCTTTCAGGCTCACCAGCAATTGGTCGAGGTGCGTTTTTTGCTTGGCTGGGTCAATGTCCAGTGACGCCAACACCTTGTCGCCCTCTTTCTGCACGGAGTCTGGAAATTTCGCCAGGCTTGCTTTCAGCACATCCGGGCGCAGGCTGAGAAGTCCCTTCGATTGTTTGACGGCAGCCATCAATTTCAATCCCAGTGTCTCGTCACCGGCATTTCCGAAGGCCACCAGCAACGTTGAAAGCTCCAGTGGCCCAGCACTTCTGATCGCATCGGTCAAGCTCAGTAGCTGATCTGAAGTAAGTTTCGCCTTCGCCAGCACACTGGCAGCGCTACCGCGAACAGAAACCGGTTGGGAGGGATCAATGCTGGCGCACAGCAGTTCAAACAGTTCCGGCTCCAGGTTGGCGAGGCCTTCGGGAATCGCGGCCAGGGCCTCTAAGCGAACCTCGTTGGGAGAGGAACGGTCTCTCCCAACCCGAAGCAGCGCTGCGCTCAACTTGGGATCACCCTCCTTGGGTTTGGGTAGGGCGCGCGCCGTAGAGACCGCCTGGCGCACCAAGTCATGGTCGTTTCCGGCCAAGGCCCTGGCAAGTGCAGCTGACCAGTTGGCGGGTATCTCTTTCAATGGGGTTTGCGCCATGGAGCGCAACCCGGTCAATCGCGATTCCGGCAAACCTGCTTCCACCGTGGCTGCCAGTAATGCTTGAATTGCCTTGTCGCCCCCAAACTGGGAGAGCTGCTGTTGCAATCCGTCACGGTCGGCGGGACTGAGGTTCTTGGCGGCCAGCCGTTGACGGAAGAAGCCGGCGAGCGCTCCGCCCCACTTGGGATGATGACTGATGATCCATGAGGCGGTTTGCTTGAGCAGCGGATCGCTGGAGGCGAGCAGCGGAGTGACTTTCTCGGACTTCAATTCACCACCGTCCATCTGGTCCAGCGCAATGAGCGCAGCCCGCTTGGTGTTGGATGAGGCTGCCTGCAATCCTGCAGCCGTTCCCTTTGGATCGGCGATTTCGATCAGAGCATAAGTCAGGGAGTGGTCCAGGACACGGTCGTGTTGGCCACCAGTGGCCGCCAGCAACTCAGGGACGGCGGTTTTGTCCCCGATACGGCCCAGTGCCTCGGCACTGGCACGCTGAAGAGCGGGCGCACTGCTTCTCAGTAAATCCAGCAATTGAGGCAAGCTGCCCGCGTCGCGCCAGACACTGGCCGAATGGATCGCAACCTGGCGAACCCTTTCATCCCCATCGGAAAGTGCCAATCGAACCGCGGCCCGAGCTTCGGTACGTTCGATAGGCGTCAGGGCCCAGACCGCGTTGCGACGAGCTTCCACCGAGTTGGAAGTCTTCAGAACCTCAGTTAGCACCGCCACCGATTCACTTCCCTGTTTGGCCAGTTGATGAACGGCCCGGCTGCGCACGGCAGGTCGAGGATCATCGAGCCGCTTCGCCAGTTCCGCTGACCCTGCGGAAGTCCAATCGAGTTGGAGTCCTCGCGGGTCGTCGACTCGAGGCGCGCCCTTTCGGCGGACGCGGTAGATGGCGCCCAGCACGTCCGGCTTGGAAAGCTGTGAGGTGGGGCAACACAGCTTGTACCAACCCCCGGTGTCGACCACCAGCAGGCTTCCGTCGGCATCTTCCAGGACATCAGTGGGATGAAAGTCCG
>QHZP01000685.1 GCA_003224715.1 Acidobacteriota bacterium
TGACAATTGGAAGGTCTCTTCTCGCTTGACGCTCAACCTGGGGCTGCGTTGGGATAAATGGACACCTTACAGCGAAAAATTCAATCGGCTCACGACCATCGATAAGGATTCGGTGCTCGACAGGTTCGAGGTGGTGACTCCTGGGGACCACGAAATTCATTCTTTGCCTGGAATTCCACCAGCGGTCCTGGATTCCTGGTCGGCAGCCGGTATGACGTATGCCACCGCGAACCAGGTCGGATATCCTTCCAACCTATTCCGGGCCGACAATAACAACTTCGGACCGCGTTTGGGTGCAGCCTATAAAATCACGGACAAAACAGTCTTGCGTGGGGGCTATGGAGAGTACTTCTGGCCCATGCCCCTTTCTCAGATCTTGCAGTCCTCCAGGACCAATCCTCCTCTGAACCTGAGATTTGCCAACGAGCCTAACTTTTTTGATGGCTCGGGTACGTACATTTTGAGAAATACGCCAGGCTCACAATTCTTCTTGCCCAATGCAACCGTCGATATTAGTGGGATTCAAAATGTCCCAAGTAGTTCCAAAGGGGGATTGCTTTGGGACGGGCGTAATTGGAAGGATGCTCGAGCTCAGTCCTGGCACGTCAGCCTGGAGCGCGAGTTGATGCGAAGGACCGCTTTACGCCTCAGCTACATCGGACAACACGGGAGGGATTTGGAGCAGCGGGCCAGCATTAACAGCAGGGAAGCAGAATTCAATTACGTGTTGCGAACGGGTCTGGCCCCAACTGGCAATCGCGATCAACTGCTGCGCCAGAACCCCGCTTGGTTGGGTCTTACCGAGCTCAATCGTACCGGCTTCTCCAACAGCCACTCGGCCCAAATCGAGATTGAGCGCAAGTATTCCAACGGTATCGCTTTCCAGTGGTTCTACACTTTTACACGTTCCCTCACAACCACCGACACCGGTGGCTTTTCCAGCGGCGGTACCAGTATCAACTCCGGTGGTAGCACTGACGGCGGTGGAGCGCAGGTGCCGGAAAACATTCAACTGTTTGGCGAGCCTAACCTCACTTACGACGAGCGTCTTCACTTTGCCTATTTCAACTCGACGGCCATCCCGGCCCATCGCATCCGCTACAACGGTATTGTCGATCTGCCTTTTGGCCGCGGCAAGAAACTCGGTGGGAATGTCCCTGCGGCTCTAGATCATGTCATTGGCGGCTGGCAGATTGCCACCATCGGAGATTGGCGCGGTGGTCAGTGGAGTAGTGTGGGCGGTAGCCGTTTCGTATTCGGTGATCCGCGGCTGAGTCCCGACCAGCGGCTGGAAATGGACATCTTCGGAACTCGACAGCGGCTCTGGTTCCGAGGAGATTTTGATCCTACCCAGGCCACCAATGTTACGGGAGGAAACTTGCAAGACTTGGTCGCGGTGGATCCGACGCAACGAGTGGTCCGTAGACTGGGCCCCAATGCTAATAATCAGCTTCCCCAGCAATTGGCTGATGGGTCGATCCGTAATACCTCCGTTGGCTCCGATCTCTTCAATCCAAGTCCGAGAGGTTTCATTATTGGACCAGGCGCCTGGAATGTAGATCTTTCGTTCTTCAAGAACTTCCAGATTAGAGAATCTGTCAAAGCACGGTTCACGGCAGACTTCTTCAACTTTTTCAACCATCCGAATGACGTGGCTCCCAATAACGTGACAGGATTGCAACGGTTGGACCGCCAATCCAACGATCCACGAATTATCCAGTTCTCTCTGCGAGTCGACTGGTAATCTACGGGTAAGTCTCAAGGCTCTGTCCAACCCTGGCCTATGACCGCCAGGGTTGGATTGAGGAAGGTTAAGCTTCGGGGGCCGCATGGAATTCCGGCGCTCTCAGAGAGCCTGCCTGAATAGCGTTCACCGATGCCGCCTTCCTGCTCACATAGTTGATTTTTCGCTTCCCTCTTCTGTGAAAAAGCAAAAATCCGAGCCCCGACCGTTAGGGAGGGAGACGCGGCAGGTTGCCTCAACCGCTCCCTTACCGTCGCGGCTCGGTCCAACGTTTTCATGCTCTGTGGCGCCGGCCAAGCCGGCATGTGAGGCTCCTCTGAAGATCTCCCTTATTAAGTATCAAGGGGGGCGGAGGGGTGGCGTCCTTCGGCTTCCAGTACCGTTCCCCGCAGGACATCTCCCTGCACCCCCTTCAAAGGGGGAATTAAATTTTCATCCTTCCTAAACTCGCGTTTCTGTGCCCGAAAAGATCACCTATCGACAAAACGCCTTCATATCGGAACTTGGCAACTGCAAATGCCTCAATAGGCGCCCTGGTCCGTGCAGAGGCAAAATGTCCAAACTGTACACACTTGTTAAACCGAAGTAATTTTTCTATTCTAAGAACGGTTCGTATAGTTCCAATCTCTAAGCATTGTCAACCGGGCTCTTTGTATATTCAGAACATGAGCACCACGAAAATCAAAAGACTTGTCGGGCAATATTTTCCTCTCCTCTTATTGCTACTATGCGGTTGCCAAAGTTTCAAGCAGGAATCCGCCCAAACAGACAAAACAGCTCCAGTTTGGCGGCCGTTCAATGTCGTGGTGGTAACGATCGACACGCTTCGAGCCGACCGGCTGGGCTGTTATGGTTATTCCAAGATTGAAAATGCCGTAGCTCAAACTCCCCTGACGCCGCCGTCTCATGCCAGCATTTTTACGGGAACCTATCCCACAGTCCACCACGTGCGCGATACGGGAGGATTCATTCTGGATGCAGCCCACCAGACTCTGGCTGAAATCCTTCAGGCGAGAGGTTGGCAAACCGCCGCCTTCGTTGGCTCGGCCGTTCTCAATCGAATATTTGGTCTAAATCAAGGCTTTCAAACCTACGACGATCGGGTCCCTGAAGTCGAGCCCTACAGCGCCTCCCGAGGGCATCCGGACCGCCGCGCTGGCGAAGTCGTAGACCTGGCGATTGAATGGTTACAACGGCAATCTGGCCAAACGCCCTTCTTCTTGTGGGTTCACGTCTA
>QHZP01000686.1 GCA_003224715.1 Acidobacteriota bacterium
GATCGGAGCTCTGGCGTCCCGTATTGGTCACGGAGTGGGCTTGAATATCACAGAGCCGCCCCACCTCGGCGTGCACGATAACACCGTGTTCGAGCCGGGCATGGTCATTACCTTGGAGCCAGGTGTGGCCACGGAGTACGGAACCTTCCACATTGAAGAGAATATTGTCGTCACTGCCGAGGGCTGCGAAGTACTCTCGCAATCGCCACGTGATTTGTACAGGATCGCTACAAGGTAGAGCTGGGGGCTGCGCCGATCTTGGGAGTCATCTGGGACATCTTCCCTTCAAGCTAAGACTCACGCAAAGACGCCAAGGGAAATGACTCTTATGAGCGAAAATTGCTCGGATCATTGTGGATGTTGCCTTGAAGATCCATGAAGATCCATACCACTCTGGGTCCAGGATTGCTAAAGTCGATTTACGAATCTGTTTTCTTTTGTGAATTGACCAAACGTGGATTGAACGTGGCTTGGAGGGTAATTTAACCCGATGGATCCTTACTTTGCGGCTTGGCGTCTTTGCGTGAGTCATTGCCTGGGACTTTTTGAATTTCTGTTGTTGGCTGTCCCTTTCCTCCTTGCCGCGTAGTTTTAAATTATTTCATCTTAGGCTCCCTCAGGGGGAACTCGATGCAGGAGCAATCTCAAGGCCGCACGCAATGGGATCCTGGGAGACTCAAGCTTACAAGCCGCAACCGGTTGAAAATTAAATTGACGGGCTATACGGGAACACTCCCCGTCGAAATTCCTTTTTATGTGTTGGTGGGCAAGAGGCGGGAGCCGGGAATCCTGATCCTGGCAGGAGTTCATGGAGACGAATACGAAGGCGTCGCAGCCCTGCAGGACCTGGCGAGGGAACTCGATCCCAAAAAGTTGATGGGCACTCTCACTCTTGTGCCCGTTGCCAATCCCCAGGCATTCCACGCGGGGACCCGGCGAAACCCGGTGGACTTTGGCGACCTGAACCGGTCCTTCCCGGGCAATCCCAATGGAACACCGTCGGAAAGGCTCGCCCACACATTGTTTCAGGAGCTGGTTCTCGAAAATGATTGTCTGCTCTCGATGCATGGCTGGAGTAAGGAATCCCGGCTGGTCACGTACGTCGAATATCCCGCCGGCAACAGCGTGGCATGTCGGAAAAGTTACGCTGCGGCCCGAGCCCTGGGTCAGGAATATTTGCACCCCTACGTATGGCCTAAAGGCGTGTTAGGAGAAGCCGCCATAAAATATGGCATCGCCTGTATCGAGCCTGAAGTGGGCGGGATGGGCACGGTGACGCGCGAAGGACAACGTACTTACCGGGAGATGGTGTACCGCCTTCTTTCTCATCGGAAAATGACTGACCTGAGGACTGAATTCAGCCGTCCGGTCAGCAACCCGAAGATCATCGGCCACTCGGATGTTTTTGCAAATCATTCAGGACTGTTTCGGTGCCACGCAGGCATTGGCGGCAAGGTCAAAAAGGAGGAACTCTTAGGAGAAATTCACGGCCTAGGGGGAGAACGCCTGCAAGAGGTACGGGCTCCGCGGGCTGGACTTGTGGGGGTGTTGCGTACCTTTGCTTCGGTTCAGCCGGGCGATCGGTTGGTACAGATCTTCTACGAGAAAGGGAAGGCAAAATGAACCAGAAATCTCCCTCAAACTCTGGCAACAAGAGAGAGGTGACTGGAGATTTCCACTCGGGAGGGCGAGGCTCCCGCCGAGCCTCGTAGGGCAAGCATTTGCCAGGGCGATGATATCCCGGCGAGGAGCTCGATCTCGGGCGGTTTTGAATTTTTTTTCATATCTTCTTAACACATTGCCCTACCTTCAAGAAGTCTTTGACACTAAATCGACAGGTATGATAAGTGTCATCTCTCCTCTAAAGGGACCGAAAATCAGCGAAAAGGAGGGCTGACAAAGAATGATCGAGAGTGATTTGTGGCCCGCGCTGCGGCACTATTGGCACCCCGTGGCCCTGGCCAAGGATCTTCGGGATAACCCTTTGGCGGTCCGCCTGTTGGATCAGCGTTTAGCGCTCTTTCGCCTAGGCGGTCAGTTGGCCTGTTTCAGAGACTTGTGCGTCCATCGGGGAACTCCCCTCTCACTGGGCTCGGTTGAAGGTGATCGGGTTGTTTGTGCCTATCATGGTTGGAACTACAACCGGGACGGAATTTGTACTCGCATTCCCTCGCTTCCGCCGGACCGGCCCATCCCCGAGAAGGCTCGTGTGGACAGCTTTCGGTGCACGGAGCGCTACGGGCTGGTCTGGGTATGTATGGGTGAGCCTCGAGCGGCGATTCCTGAATTCCCGGAATATGACGACCCTTC
>QHZP01000690.1 GCA_003224715.1 Acidobacteriota bacterium
GGATGACCGAAGCAACGGCGGTCGCGAAGGCCGGGTGAGTATGCATTGCAATTTCTTCACACCTTCACGGCGATTTGAGGGGGTAAATCCAAGGTGAAACGAGAACAAAATTCTCGTTCGCCACCCCGACCGTCTGAAACCCATTCGATATCTGTCGAGGCTTGTGACAACACCCGCTTCTTCGCGAGTTCTTCCCCCACTGTCCACCTGTCCGGACCCTTTACGTCGCGGTGTACCTATTCGTTTTCGAGAGAAATTCTTTCCTTTGGGTACAGTTGTTCAGGTGGAAAGCAACGACGAAGCTGTCATAAAGGCTTCGAGGCGAAGCTTTGGTCGGTATGGGGCGCCACCGGATGCCAGTGACCCTGAAATTTTGATTCAGATATGCGTTGATCCAGATCGCCATGATGACAGACCTCTGCCTGTTCCCACGTATCGCTCCCTAAGACACATTTTCCATATCGCCTGCAGCGACACCAATTTTGCCGTGGCCGATTTGGCCTCTGGGTGCGCGATTGGGTTCGTTTCCCCGGAAATGGTAGGTAAGGCGTCATTCTTCTGTTACACATTCTTAGAATGCCTGTTTTATGTAATGGTAGTCCACCGCAGCCATACGCCCGTTCACTGCTCCAGTGTTGCGCTTAATGGTTCGGGCATTTTGATTTGCGGCGCGGCCGGTGCAGGAAAGACTACTCTGGCTTACGCCTGCGCAAAATCCGGAATGCAAATCTTAACGGATGATGTGGCTCACCTCCGCCTTGATCCTACCAGCGATAGACTCTTACTTTGGGGAAACCCTTGGTGCCTGCGTTTGCTGCCCGATGCAGTTCAACTCTTTCCCGAACTAGCTGATGAAAAAGTCACTCAACGAAGAGATCATGACTGGTACCTGGAAATTGATACCTTACGTCGGTTCCCGGGCCGCACCCTGGCCTCTTGCCGACCGGCGGGTTTAGTTTTTCTCGTGCGTCAAGAAGGTGTCCCGACAAGGCTTTCCCCGATGCGCCGCGAGATAGCCTTGGAACGCCTCCGAGAAGATATTACCTTGGATGAAGACGCGATAATTGAACGGCATTACTCAGTGTTAGACCAGTTAGTGGGAACCGGTACTTACACATTAAAGTATTCAGGTGCACCCTCGACTGCCGTCGAGGTCATTAAGAGCCTTCTGCATAAGGAGCTCCGACGATAATCATTTTGAGCGGAACCGCACCAGGATGGGAGAGCCTTTATAGGCGGGAGCAACCGACTTTTTAAGTCGCTCATGTCGTCTGCGACGACGCCGCGAAGGATGAACATCTGATTCCCCTTGGAAGGGAAGGTGTGAAAAAATCGGGAGGGCGAGCCTCCTGGCAAGCCGTCGCCCCAGCAAGTCCTTGCCCCATGAGGCTCGGCGGGAGCCTCGCCCTCCCAATCTCCGGCGGTCTTTAGTTTTTTCACACCTTCAGGGAGTCAGGGGATGTCTCTATCGCGAGCCGGACGGAACCTTCCAACACGACACCCCCGCAGCCCAAGGGCTGCTACCCCCTCAAGGGGGATTTACACAGGAGGTCTATTTCATGTTTTTGCAATCCAGGTGGGCAATAATTATACTTGTATTATCAACTCAGTATTGGAATGTTTGGGCGCAAACCCCTTCGGATTATCCCGCCCAGCTTTCAATTTCCAGGGATCTGAGCGCAACCCAAGCTTTGAAAGCGCCTCGACTTTCACCAGGTTCCAGATTGGAGGGTATCCACTTTGTCAATAATTCAACCTCTCAAATCCTGCTGGAAAGAGACGGGACGAAATACCTGATCGATACCCAGAGCAAGACTATTCACGAGGTGATCGCGGAAACTG
>QHZP01000681.1 GCA_003224715.1 Acidobacteriota bacterium
ACCGGATTGTTAAAACCGTAATGGAATGCGTTGAATTCTGAAAGCTCAAAGAACAGTCCATAGCCTGCTCTGATCACGAGTTTGTCTGAGGACGTCGGCCGCCACGCAAGACCAAAACGTGGAGCGTAGTTAAAACGATCAGGGAACCAGAGCGAGCGCTCGGCCCGCCCGGTGAAACCTAGCTGCTTCATTTGGTCGGAACAGGCAATGAGATGCCTCTCGGTTGGCAATCCCTGATCTACAATGTACTGAGGCAGATTGCATAGCGAATCAGCTTGCGCATAGCCGGGCACGACGAGAATCGCATTGCCCGGAGTCTCCAAAGGCTTTCCTGGTAGCGGGAAAAGGGCCGCCCCAGTATTGCGCCTATCTGTGGGCAACTGGTGGTATTCGTAACGAACACCAACATTCAACGTCAGCGACTTCGTGAGGTGTATATCGTCCTGAAAGAAGGCATTCCAAAACTTTCCGTCATGATAGGTCACTTGCTTGGCAATGCTCCGCGCGGCGGCTGACGGGTAACCGAGGAGGAAATCAGAAATCGTGAAGTTGCTGTACAGATTGTTATAGCTGAACTGGCCATGGGGGGAAAACGGCGCCTGATTGCGGAGAGCCTGATAGGGCTGAATGTCGACGCCCATAGCCATCGTGTGCTTACCCTTGGTGATGGTCAACGTGTCTTCGTACTTCTCGACCATATCGTTGCTTTCCACGGGGCGGTAGTTGGAATCACCGATGGTTTGATATCCTTGGGCAAATTGAAAGGCGGGGAAACCTTCATCTCCGGGAGAAAGCGCATGGAGATTCTTAATCCCAAAAGTATCCATGAATCCTGGCTCTCGTGGGCACGCTGCACAGGTCCCAACATCCATGTTGCGAGAAAAACCAAAACGCGCTTCATTGAGCATCGTTGGGCTGAAAGTATGGCTCCAACTTAGGGCTATGTTCTGGCCACGATATCGGATCTTATCTCCGAAGCCCGGTAGCTTGCTATAGGCTTGGTCGGGACTCAGCGTCACGGAGTTGCCCAAAAGATACCGTCCATAAAGATTGTCGTTCGGACCAAAAGAGTGATCGATCTTTACGCTAAACTGATGGTCATCTCGAGTGAGCTTGGGGGTGATCACATAATTGTAAGCCCCTGAAGCATTCGGCGCCGGGAAGTAGGGAATGACCTTCTTAGCCACCTCATCAATCCGGTCAGCAGGAATGATATTCCCCTGAAAGGCCTTGCAGTCAGCACCCAAGGGAGGATCGTTACAACTCAAGGGATCAATGATTTTCGTGCCGGGCAGGAGTGCGGAGAAGTCTCCAGTCAGCATGGCAGGAGTTGGCACCTGTGTGGTATAGGTGAGTCCCTTGCGAGTTTTCAGGGCTTCGTAACCCCCAAAGAAGAACGTCTTGTTCTTCCTGATCGGGCCTCCAATGTAGCCACCATACTGATTCCGCCTGAAGGAAGGCTTCTCTTGTGCAAAGAAGTTGCGCGCATCCAGCTTGTCGTTGCGCAGAAATTCAAAGGCGCTTCCGTGGATTGTGTTTGTCCCCGACTTGGTAACCAGGTTGATGGTAGAGCCGGCGTTCTTTCCGAAAACGGCTGAGAAGGATTCTGTTTGAACCTTAAATTCCTGGACTGCGTCAGGCGAGGGCTGAATGGAAAAACCACCTGTAAAAAGGTTCTTTGAGTCCACTCCGTCAATCAGGACGTTGTTACCAGAGCCACGAGCTCCATTGGATGCATAAGTATTCTCACTGAAGGGAGAGCCGAAAATGTTGGAGGAAAAACCTTCGGTATCGGGCACACTCCCAGGAAAAAGGAGAGGCAGACTTCCGAACCGCCTGATGTTGAGCGGCATTTCCATCAGCTGGCGTGTGTCCACAACCCCGCCGATGCTAGCGCTGCCGGATTCAACTAAAGGAGCACTACCGGTCACCTCGACCGTGGTGCTAATTTCTCCCACATCGAGTTGCATGTCCAGGCGGGCTTTCTGAAAAACCACTAACTTGATACCTGTCTGGACTGATTTCTTGAATCCGGTCTTTTCGACGGTGACCGTGTAGGTTCCAGGTGTGAGTGCCGGCACTACGTAGCTCCCATCGTTCTGAGTTGTGACCGTAACACTTTTGCCAGTTTCCGGATTCGTGATCGTGATCGCGGCCTCCGGAACACTAGCTCCGGCTGCATCGGTGACCGTGCCGAACAGCGTGGCGCCGACCTCCTGGGCCGAGACGCTTGGTGATTCGTAAGCCAGGAAAATGAAGCCGACCAGAAGGGCAAACCAAACAGCAGAGAATTTTCTAGTTTCGAATCCTGCAACGGGGTGCTTCAACGGCATACTTACCTCCATGGCAATTTGAAAAACGGGAGTTCCGCTTCAGCAGGTGGCAATTGCCAAGAAGACTCCTTGTGCTGACCGGCTTGAAGCGTTCGAGTCAAAAACTGCTTACTACCGTTG
>QHZP01000694.1:0-3967 GCA_003224715.1 Acidobacteriota bacterium
TCGAGCGCGAAAGGAGCAGCCACACTTATTTCTTCAGAGGACGCAGCTCGATTTTTCGAAAGAAGACCTCCGCTCCCTCAGACTGAAAGAGAATTTTTCCTCGCGTCAAACTCGCCTTGCTTCCTTCGTTCACGAGGGTCCCATTTACCAGGTACTTGACTTTGTCTCCGTCGGCATACAGCTCGAGCACATTCCATGCACCATGGGGCTTTTCGACCTCTTTCTTGGGATCACGGTAACCAACAACGTCCTCCCACGGGCCCTTGCCATAGCGATCAAAACGGCCTTCAGTTTTTGTCTCACCGCCTACCGTCAGCCCGGCGCCACCCACCAGAATAATGTCGCCTGTTCCACCTTCGATCATTTGAAACTCTATCGATTTGGGCCAAACTTTATTTGGCCCCACGACATGATATAAAATTCCGCTGTCACGAGCCTTTCCTTCTCTGGGGGCATGAGTCTTCTCACCCCATTTGAATTCGGCCCGCAGGTAGTAATTCTCATACTCTTTCTGGGTTATGAAATAGCCAAATTCGGCGCCGGAAACGTGAACCATACCACCGTGAACCCGAAAAACTTTCTCGGGATCCTGGTTCAGGCCATGCTTCTCAAGAAATGTGTCGAATCCCTGGAGGTTTTTGGCATTGAAAAGCTTGATCGGCTTTCCAGTGGCCGGATTCTGATCGCCAGAGGCATAGGCCGGAAATACTGCCAAGGCTAATGCTCCTATAACCAAACAGTTCTTAACTGGCTGCATTCTTGCTCCTTATGTTTGAGTGAAGAATATCTGAAGTCATTCTCTTTAGAAACAATTTCACTTGGGGCCAAAATCAAGATGGAATGTCAAGCTTTGTCTATCGCTTCCGCGACTCGATTGGCCGATCGCGTGGCCGCTTCTTGCCCCCATTCCAAGTTGTCCGCATAGGCTCCTGCGAAATGAATCCGCCCATGAGGTTCCATGACTTTCGGCCAGAACCTGGCCAACTGGCCGGGGAACGGGACACGTTCGCAGGCAGATGCCCACGCGTCAAGCGGCCAAGAGTGTATCCGCACTTGCTCAATGTCCTCGGATTTACCTGGGTAGAGGTTGCGGAAGGTTTTCAGGACCTCTTCGGGATCCGCATTTCCTGCCGCCGAACCAACCAACAAGCCGCGAGTTGTTGGGACTTCTTCTGCCATTCTCCAAACGCTCTCTAAACTAGGCTCGCCAAAATCCAAACTTGGGCTGATTCCATCCTTTTCCCAAAAAGGAGTTCGACACTGGAAAATGGGTCTTGAGATCGAGTAATACTGGGTGTTTCGGATGACGTAACTTTTGTCCTCTGGCCAGTCGGGTGTCACCGGGATTCGGCGAAGCATCACCAGCGATATGCAACTGACGAGGTAGTCAGCCTCCATTTTTTTATCCTTTCCAAATTCTCGATAGCTGTGACCGGACATCCCAAGCGAACTCGTTCTCCCAATCGGGCGGCGAAGGCATCTGTCATGCGTTGATTGCCGCCCTGGATGCGGAATACCTGCGGAGGCCAAAGCGGGACTCCTCTCAGCTTCAGAATGGCAGCGTGCCACAAGGCCTGCAGTGCAGAACCGGACTCCCCAATGAAACGAACGGCAGCCGCAGAAGCGCCATCCTTGCGGAGGAGATCGGTGACAGTGATCTCGTCCAGATGGTTCAGTTTGGCATCGAAAGGACGATACTCGTTTTCAAAGTTGTCCAGATAAGGTCCAAAATAAAGAAGCGGGAACTCCCACCACTGATGGCCGGTGAGATAATCGATCTCTCTTTGATTCAAAGCGAGATTTCTCAGAATGTTTTGGTCCGACAGCATCTCTCGCGTGTATCTCTTCCCGTCGATAAACCGGATCACATTCGGCCGTCTGGGATAGGGAAGAACCTGCACGTTAAATTCCTTCACATACTCCCAATAGAGATCGTAGCCAGGTCTGGTGAAGTGTTCTGCACCGGCATCAACATAGAGTCCGTCTGCCAGATGATCTCGAAGGGTCAAGACATGCCCGCCGGTCCGGCCAGAAGCCTCCAGAACCGTGACCTCATGACCTCGCTTCATCAATTCATAAGCGCAACATAACCCGCCGATTCCGGCTCCCGCGATAACTACTTTTTTCCAGGTTCGTTTTTGGTCTGGGATTGGAGCTGGGATGGGGTTAAGCTACAAGCAAAAAGCGCGGCAGCAGTTCCTAGAATTTCACGTCGTGTAAGAGTGGTCATGGTGAAACTGTGGAAATTCCGGTTCTCAAGAGGAGTGGAAAGGCGTGAGCTACCTCCCCTCTTACTGAGTCCGTCATTTCATGAATACGATGACGTACTTGGTTTCCCTTCGTGCTCGTAGTCTTGCTCCTACTCTTGCTCGGCTCTTTGCCGACGAATCGAGTAAGAGCACGAGCCAGAGCAAGAAGATATTTTCACAAACAATCGACGAAACTGAAGAGAGTGAGCGTATTTATTAGCTAGCATTTCATCATAAAGTGACAGAAGATGCTTCCATTCCTTCCTCGTGTTCCCCTCACCCGGCGCTCCGCGCCACCCTCTCCCCACGGGAGAGGGAGCAACCGCGAGCTGGGTGTCACTATATTTTGCGAGCCTCAGTAAAGACTAAGCAAGAATAGGCCCTCAAGCACTCAGGAAAATTTTTCTCTGATACATCCAGTACAAGATCAGCCACTCAACGCCCAGAAATACCAGGGCACCAAAAAGCGGTCCAAACGGGCCCAGGGTTGCTTGGGCCCCGCGGGTCACGACACTAACAATATCGTGGAGCCGCGTCACCGTCCCGCCCAGATAAGCGGCCAGCGCATTCACCCCGATCACGACAAAGGGAAAGGCCCATTGGCGGTAGCCGCGGACATCAATGATCCAGTAAAACAGCAGCAAGAGAAGACACGCCCACGACGCCGTTAGTATTCCATAAGAAGTTGTCCACATCTTCATAACGACGGGTATCACTGGAGACAAGGCATAACCCATCGCCAGCCCTGCAATTCCAGTGACAGCCATGATTTTCATTTTTGATTGGGCCGACCGGGAACTCCTCAAAAGACCACCGATCAGCAAGCCCAGGATCGTGGTCGAAATGGTTGGAATGGTCGATAGGACCGTTCCCCAGCCCTCCAAGATCTCACTCTGATTTACCGGATGCGTTTTTCCCAGCAAGGCGATATCGACGGCGTAAACCAGGTTGGCATTCAGTTTATACGAGCCTGCCCCAACACGCGGTGCCGGCACGAAAGCTAGCAACAGCGCGTAGCCGACAAGAATCAACGCGCCCACGGCGGCCTGAAAGCGGGCAGATTTTCGTACCAGCAGGAAAGCCACCAGATACGCGATCGCGATGGGCTGGAGAGCACTGCTGATTTCCACCACATACAGCGAGCCGAGATGAAGTGATTCTCGCAAGGATCCAAGTAAGAAGAGAACCGCCACCCGCTTCAAAGCATGGACCAGCATTTGAGGATAAGTTTGGGTCAGCGAACGCTTGGAGTACGAGAAGGGAACCGAGACTCCCACCATCAGCATGAAGCATGGCCAGATGCAATCGTAAAAGCGCAAGCCCTCCCAAGGCGTATGATTCAGGTGATAGATGATGGTGTCAATGACACGATTGTGGCCGAGAGCCTGCAGGCCGACCATCAGGCTGCCCCCTCCGACAATCCAAAACATAATGAAGCCGCGAAAAGCGTCCAGGGAAACCAGACGGGCAGTTGCTTGCGCGGAGCCAGAGGCTTTTTCTTCGAGTTGTTGTGAGTTAGACGCCCTAATTTGTGGGATCACATTGGTTGACCTACTGGACATAGAAGAATCCTCCTCCTGGAAACGTGAGGCGAAGCGTGAAACGTGATTCGGATGTAAGGAACAGGCTTCGTGCTCCGCCTAAAGAATTGAGCTTGAGCATGAGCTAGAAGTAGCGAGCAACCTCAAACCGCCCAGGAGTGCGGTTCTATCGGCCAC
>QHZP01000694.1:3986-6444 GCA_003224715.1 Acidobacteriota bacterium
TTTCTCTTCCCACAACGTGATAAGAAGTGTACCTCCTAGAACCATGACCCCGCCAATAATTGCCACCACAGTCAGCCTCTCACCCAGCCAGAGAGCGGCAATGGGTAAACCAAACAGAGTGATCAGATAATTGGAAAGGGCTGCCTGGGTCGCATCTAGCTGCTTGAGCGCTTTCAAGAATAATACCATCGATAGGTAATTATGGAAGACGGTGAGCAGGACCAGGCCGACCCAGGTGGTAGGCGTAAACTCCGGGACACGAACAAACACCTCCCGTTCCTGTAGCAAAACCAGCGGTGTCATGATGACAAACATAGCCAGATAAGTATAAAAAAGCATTTCCATGGGCGAGTAGCGCTCCAGGATTTTCTTGCCATAAGAGTTGTAAAAAGCGCTACCAAGGATCCCAAGAAAAATCAGTGTATTCCCTAAAAAATAGCCCAGTCCGAAATCCAGAGAACCAAAGTTGAAGTTGGAGCAGAGGACGACACCTATTATAGCCATCACAAAGCTCAGCCATCTTACCCCTGTCATTTTTTCTCCCAAAAAGAAATAAGCTAAGATCGCCGTACAAACAGGGAGAGTCAGCGTCAGCAGAGCAGCGTTGCTCGCCAGAGACATGCGAGTCCCCCAAGTCACCATGACCTGTCCCGGAAAGACTCCGACCAAAGCCAGCAGGAAGAAAACCAGGATATCTTTCTTGCTTCGTCCTTTTTTTCTATATTCATCTCGGTTCTCCGACCGGACGAGGGGATAAAGCATCATTGTGGCCAAGGTCATCGGCCCCCACACCGTGAACAGTGAGCCGACCTGGTCCTGAACCAGTTTGATACAGGTGAATTGCAAAGCCCACATTAAATTACAACTGAAGAGAAAGAACCAGGATCGCATCAAAAAGTCCCGAATCATTCACCAGGGTTTCTTGGTAAGCAAGAGGTTCACAAATCGTCCCAGTCATTCTCGCGCAAAGCCGCCAAGGCGCAGAGGTTGTGAATGACGATAGAACCCTCCACCGATTTCATTTTCCATCATTCTTTGCTCCTTGACTCTTCGCGCGAGCCCTGTCCTGGCTCTCACCTACCTGACATGGGGTCAATGCGCAGCCCTGACCCCAGCGCATTGGCCTTCAGAATTCTCCACTCCGAACCACCTTTTCCAAGGTGGGCAGAGCGTCTCCGTCCTTCAGTTGCCGGGAAAAGGCGCGGAATCGCGCCTGGAGCCGGCGCCAATACTCATACTCCGCATCCCAGCGGCCCAGCGTGGAATCCAGCCTGTATTCGGTATACTCGGCCAGCCACGCAGATCGATAGTCACTCCGAAGCTCAGTGATCTGGTCCATCAGATCAACCAAACGGCAATGGGACTGATAGGACCATTCTGAGTCAAAGGTGTTCCACCAAGTCTGCTTGTTGATTTTTGGTCCCAACTCCTTCCAACGATCCGTCAGTTCGACTGCGGTAAGGAATTTGAGTCCTGCGTAATCCAGCATCCGACTTCCTAACAACAAACTACTCAGTTGGGTTGGATCGCCCTTCAGCTTTAGCGCCCGAGAAAAATGTTCTTGAGCGTCTTCTGCCAAGAGGCGGGTCTGGCGCAAATCCTCACGATGTTCAGTAGATTTCTTAAGGATCTCAGCAGCCAGTGGATCTTCCCAGAACATATGGATGGTTTCTTGGCCAAGAGCTTTTTGAAGCCGCAATTCTGCCCCGGAAAATTTCTCCAGGCCCTGTGTGACCTCCGTGGCGATTGTCGCAGGAACCATGACCTGGGCATAATTCCCAAAAAAACGGGAGCGATCGATAGGAGAAGACTGCCAAGCGGACACGGCGCCATAGGCGATGGCTGCCCAAGCCGTCCGGATCAGGTTCTGAGACGAGTCCAACCACATCGTGTTAATGATCCCCATGGCTTTAGACTGGCGACCGGCCAGCAGAAAAGTGTCAATATTGTCGAAGGTGTGCTCAAAGTCAGGAACCAATTCTCTCCAGAAACTGACCGCCGTGGCAATAATATGAGGCACTCCCTTCGCCACCAGAGGATCGAGCCACTTCTTGTAGCCCTCTTCGGAATCGTATTCCCAGGCCACACCGAGGAGACCCGGGGGTAACTTGGCAACGATTTCTGGATATTTCACAATGATGTCCGCCCAGGCCATGACTCGCCGTCCCTGCCGTTGGTACAGTCCTGCCACGTTCCTCAACTGCTCGAGAAATAGCTGGGAGGGCGTTGATCGGCTACCTTCTTTTTTGGCTGCCATTTCAATCTGCCAGGTCTCGTCAAAGCCAATGTGTACAAAGGGACTGGAGAAGAGCTGCATAAATTGTTTGGACCAATCAGAAAGGAGCTCCATGACTTTCGGGTTACTTGGATTGAACTCTCCACCGTGTGGGAAGGCCGCCAGTCCGGAGTATTTTTCCACTCGAAACAGGTCGTGCAGGTGTCCGTAGAGTTCCAAACA
>QHZP01000695.1 GCA_003224715.1 Acidobacteriota bacterium
AGTCCGTAATCTGATTCTGATCGAGGTCGGCGGATGAGAAGCCGATGTACATCGCCGCGAACTGATTGTCCGCTGTTTCCAGCTCGATGATTGGCGCTTCGGCCTCAGGGGGAAGATCATTGCGAACCTGCGCTACCTTCGCCTGGATCTGGGTGAGGGCCGCGTTGGTGTCGTAATTGAGTGTCAGGTGCACCGTGATCGTACTGAGACCCTGAGCGCTCGCCGATTCCATGTAATCGATGCCGTCGGCGCTGGCGATGACGCGCTCAAGCGGTGTTGTAATGAACCCGCGCACGAGGTCGGCGTTCGCCCCCACGTACACGGTCGAGACCCGGACAACCGCGATGTCGCTGCGCGGATACTGCCGCACACTGAGAGCCCGGATCGATTGCAGACCTGCGATGAGGATAACCAGGTTGACGACAGTCGCCAGGACGGGTCGTTTGATGAAGAGATCGGTTAAGTGCACTTAGCTGTCCTCCGGCTTGGGCGCCCGCTTGTTGGCAGGCTGAACCTTGTTGTTGACGAGAACGGCCGCGCCGTTGCGCAGCTTGAACACACCGGAGGTGACGATCTCTTCACGCGGCTTGAGCCCCGAGAGGACCGCGATCTGATCGCCGCGCGTCGCCCCGAGTTTGACAAACTGCTGCCGCACCCCGCGGTAGGTCTGACCGTTCGGGTCCTTGAGCTCAGTAACGACGAACACTGAATCGCCGTACGGCGCGTAGCTGATAGCGGAGGCCGGAAGCGCCACGACCGACCGGCTCGTACCCAACATAAGCTCCGTCTGAACGAACATGCCCGGTCGCAGCGTGCCGCGCGGATTAGCGAGTGTGGCCTGCACCTGAACGTTCCGGGTCGCCTCGTCCACGATCGAGTTGATGGCTGTGACGCGTCCCACGAACTCGACCCCCGCCAAATCTCCGGTAGTGATGCGCACGTTGCGGCCGACACGCACCTGACCGGCATCCTGCTGCGGCACGCCGAAGTTCACATAGATCGGATTCAGCGACTGCAAGGGAACAACCGCATCGCCAGCCGAAAGGTACTGACCCAGGTTGACCTGGCGGATGCCCAGGATTCCCGAGAAGGGCGCCCGAATCATCTTGCGCGCAATCGTGGCGCGAATCTCTCCCACCTTCGCCTCCGTCTGCTTTTGCTCGGCCGCCGCCCGATCGTACTCGGCCCGAGTGATCGCGCCTTCATTGACCAGCCCGTCCAGGCGGTTGAAGTTGAGACGGGCAAGATCGCGCTCGGCTTCAACCGCGGCCAGCTGCGCTTGCTCCTGACGGGTGTCGAGCTCTACCAGTACGTCTCCCTCACGAACCGTCTCGCCCGAATCGAACGCGATGCGACCGACGATGCCTGGGAGGTCCGCGCTCACGGTGACGCCCTGGACAGGAGCCATTGTGCCGATGGCGCTCAGCGTTGCCGGCCATTTCTCCTGCCGCGTGAGGATGGTCGTGACGGCTTCCGGAGGTGGCTGGAAAGCGGCGGCGTGCTCAGCGGCCTCCTGAAATTGCCGGAACTTCACGAAGCCGAGCACTACAAGGACCACCACGGTCACAGTTAACATCAGGATCAAACGTTTCGCCATTGCCTCCTCCTTAGGTCAGCCACTTGGATAACGACGAGTTGCAAGTCGAGTTCCAGTCGGAAATTGTTGAAAAAGCTTGAAACAGGCAGATGAAGCTCACCGATTTTGGCGAATTTGTCGCAGGTTTCTGCGAGCGGGGAGGTGGACTGCGCGGACTTAGACCGTTTCCTGTCAAATCTGCAGGGCTTTGAGCCTCGCCCTCTCGCGAGAACGTTTGGCATGACGCTTGCTACTTTGCTGTGCGGGGGGAGTAAAAATCTAACCCCCAGGGAGAATCCCCTTTCGAAGGGGGGCCGAGTTCTCGCAGAGGACGGATGTCCCTGTAGGAACGCTGGGAAGATTCGGACAGAGCCACCCGCAGCCCCTTCGGGGCTTTCGCCCCTTGATAGGGAGATTTTCACAGTGTCGGCTTGGCCCAAACCACAGGGTACGAAAATGTTGTACCGAGCCTCGACCGTGAGGGAGCGGTTGAGGCAATCAACCGGGCCCACGCCCTCCCTGACGGTCGGGGCTCAGATTTCCGTTATTTTCACAGGAGGACGCCATGAACCTGCAAATCGTTCGAAAGATCAACCCAGCGCCCAACGAATG
>QHZP01000687.1 GCA_003224715.1 Acidobacteriota bacterium
CCGAAGTAGTGAAGGCAATCTGGTCCAAGCTGGCCTTGAATGTCTGCACCTTACCCACGACGGCATTACTCCGCTTCTTTGCTCCTCAGCTCGTCCAGCATTCCGCCACGCTCGAGTTGATGCAGGCGCTTTTGCGTGAGGCCGTCTCCGTAGCCCAAGCTCAGAATATCGCTTTGAATTTTGATGAACGTTGGGAGGTAATTACCGGCCTTCTCAAAAGCCGTGCTGCCAACACCAAGTCCTCCATGCTCCAAGACGTCGAAAAAAGGCGCCAAACTGAAATTGGGGTCATCAACGGTGCAGTGGTTGAAGCGGGCCGCCGGTTGGGCATTCCAACACCTTATAACAATGTGATGATGTGGCTGGTGAAATCGCTGGAAGAAACTTTCCCGTTTCACCCGGAGGCCGGGTGAGGGTCAGCGGCCGAATTTTCATTAGCCCCGTGCTTCAGCGCGGGGTTGGAAGAGGCCTCCCGTTCTCCCCACTTTCCAGCCAGCGGCGCTGGACTCCGCGCCGCTGGCTGGAAAGTGGAAGAAGCACAAACCATCGAAGGGAACCCCCGCGCTGAAGCACGGGGCTAACGAAAATGCAGAGAAGGAATTCAGCGCATTGTTTTGTATTGTCTACTTAGCAACTGACCTATCGATCGCCCAGTGGAACTACTTTTGCTTCCGGCCAAACAAAATGCCAATGCGTGCTTTGTAGACCAGTCGATTACCGGCGTCAGTAAGCCCAATCCCTACCCCAAAATTCCAGACGATGTTCTCAGCGATCTTGAGGTCTCCTCCTGGGAAAAATTGGTGGACCTGCTGGTTGGCCGGGAGTATATTCCCCAGCGGTCCGATGGCCCCGTAATATTCCAGACTGGGCTCGAACCTTCGGGTCAAAGCATAGGCAAAGCGTGCCCCCGGCTCGAAGTCCCACCCCTCTTTGGTTCCAGGACCACGCAGAGCGCGTCCTATCACCGGATTGAAATCAAGTTGGAACCGGCCCACACTTTTCTCCAGAATCGGCCGGATTTCCAGAGTGGTGGTGTTTTCATCGTAGAGTTGACGTGGAAACCCCACCTCCGCACTGATACTAACATCCAACGGCAACCCCCACGATTGAGGTAACGACATTCGCGGCCGGACACGCCAGCCCACGTACTCCGGGCCATGACCAACACGGCGGGCCAGCACCAGGTAGCCGGCCAACTCGAAGTGCTCCGTCAGGCCGCGGGTCAACTCAAACGTGACGTGCGACTGGCTGTTCGTTGGGGCCACGGACCCGTCAAACGATTTGGTCCCTTCAGCCACGTAATTGAAGTGCGTCTCCAGATTCCACATCCCTTTCGGAACGGTCGGATACTCGTAGACTTGAATCTCAAACGGATCTTGGGCGTGAAGTGGATTGGAAGCAAGCATAAGGACTACCCCTAGCAGCATCCCGGTCAACACACGCTGTGTTCTTGTGAGCGCCGCACGGGCATCGACTCTTTGCCCTGTAAGGGCTACAGAAAATAGCCCAGGGCACAGGGAGCGTAGCGACCGCCGCCCTGGGTTGTCGGCGTCATCCATATCTTCCCTCTCCCCCGCGGCCCATGAGATACGGCTGAAACCAGCCCCCAACGCGGGGGAGAGGGTCAGGGAGTGGGGCCATCCAGAATCTTGTCAGAGCCACCTCCTGTGTCCAGCAACCTGACTTATGGGCAAAGGTGACCCACATGCGAGGCTGAGGGGACGGCATGCTAACAAACTTGACCAAAGTTTGAACTTCGTCGCCACCAAGTAACCCTAGAAGATGACCTTTATAGCGAACTGCATGTTTCGCGGCGTACTCACGTTTCCATTCCACTCACCAAAAGTGGGACTGGCGATATCGGTGTCAATGCCTGTTGAACCAAAGCACCGCGAGGTACAGTTGAAGATATGCCAATTCCAAGCGTTGAAAAATTCAGCCCGAAACTCCACACCCACGCGTTCGCCAATGGAGGTCCGCTTGTAGACGGTGATGTCCTGGTTATGGAAGCCGAAGCCTCGTATATTGGATATGCGAGGTCCTTGACCATAGTACAAGTTGAAATCATCGGGGCTTTCAAAAGCACCACTGCTGAGCAGCGGGCCTTTGCCCGGATCGAAATTGCTTTTGCTTTGAGCAAACGGATTGGCACCGGGAATACTGGTAGGAATGCAACCGACCCGAAACTGATCAGGGACGTTGCAGTTGGTGGATCGAAAGAA
>QHZP01000688.1 GCA_003224715.1 Acidobacteriota bacterium
ACAGTACCTCGCCCGTCGCACGGTCGAGCGTGTATTGGAATCCATTCTTGTTGAACGACACTAGAGTTTTACGTCGCCGTCCGCCGATCTCGAGATCGGTGAGGATCATGCTGGCGACGGCGTCGTAGTCCCAGCTGTCGTGCGGCGTAAATTGATAAGCCCATACCAGCGTGCCATCTGATGGCCGTCGCGCGAGTACGCTCGAGGCCCACTTGTTATCGCCCTTACGCTGCTCAGGATTGTAGGGTGCAGGATTACCAGTACCATAGTAGAGCAGGTCGAGTTCCGGATCGTAGGACATCCACCCCCACACTGGAGCACCACCGACCTTCCAGGCATCGGCTGGCCAGCTTGACTTCCCGAGTTCAACGCCTCGATCGTAGAACGGCTTGAAGGTGGTGGCATTGATCAGCATGTCAGCGTCGGGACCGACGTTGTGCGCGGTCCACAGAACCTTGCCAGTCCTCAAGTCGAGCCCTTTGACCCAGCCGTAGATTCCGAACTCGCCGCCCGAGGCGCCGACGACCACGCGGTCCTTGACCACAAAGGGAGCCATTGGAGTCGTTTCACCCTTACCTAAATCGGCAATCGTAGTGACCCACACTTCACGCCCTGTTGACGCATCGACTGCCACGGTGTGTCCGTCCAAAAGATTGTAGATAATTTTGCCATCGGCGAAGAAGGCCCCGCGATTGACCACGTCGCAGCAAGAGACGCCAATTGCGTTGGGGCTCACGGCCGGCCGGTACTTCCACTTCAGGGGGTAACCTTCCTTGGTGAGGTCGAAGGCGTAGAGCACGTTCGGATACGGCGTGACAACGTACATGGTGTTATTTACCACGAGTGGCTGCCCTTCGTGTCCGGCCAGCACACCCGTGGAAAACGTCCACGCCGGGCGAAGCCTTCTGGCATTGGCGGCAGTGATCTCTGCCAAACCACTATAGCGCGTAGAAGAGTAGTCTTTGGCAGGCATCGTCCACTGGCCGTCTTCCGCCCCCTGCGTCGTGTCGTACCCCAGGACGAGCATCATGAGAAGCGCAGCCGTCCTGGCTAAACCCGACGTCAGCCGGCGAGCCCACTGAAGGCGTTTAGTGACCGTCTTATTCTGATCTAAGGTATGCATTAGGATCATGAGACAGCGCCCCCTCCGGAAGCCACTCCGAAAGCAGCCCCAGTTCCTTTCGAACCCGGTCCACATAGAACTGCGGGAGTTCGCTTGTCTCTTGTTCAAAAAAGCGCCGGAACTGCCGGTCGACCTCGAGCCGTCGACGCACTTCCTCATAGTACCTGATCCGACCAAAACCGCTTGACGACACAGCCCGCAGGACGTTCATCCACCGTGGGATCATGGCCTTGATCGCTTTGTAGCGGTTGATGATCGAGTGCCATGAATAACTGTACTTACTCAGGTCGAGCACCTGATCGTAGAAGTCAGGCCAGGCATAGTGCTTCGGTTTCACGTTCATGTCTTGATAGGCGTTCAAGAACTGGAACGGCACTGGCAGAACACGATTGGCGCGCTGGTACTCGACGTTGACCGGCGCGGCCTGTCCAAACGCAGAGAGTAGCGAGTAGACAGGAAACGCGCCGGGAGTCATGTCCACAAATCGTTTCGTGAGTTCAAAAGGTTCTGGCCCTTCATCAACATCAAGACCAAGCACGAAGTTGGTTTGGACGTAAGGTATGTACCTCATAATCAGGTTGACGTGCTCGCTGACCTGCCGGACTTTGTCTATCCCCTCCAACTTACCAGTCTTCGACTTGTTACCCAGAACGTACCACGATTCGATACCGGGCAGGATGCCCTTGAATCCGTTTTGCTT
>QHZP01000011.1 GCA_003224715.1 Acidobacteriota bacterium
GAAAACCGTGTTGAATCCCCATCCGCCCAATACCTTGTCAAAAACGCCGCCGTGGTTCATAAAACGTTTCCCTTTACCAACGGGCAAGTCGTATATGAGAGCCACTGACAGTGTCTGCGGAACATCCGACACGGAAAGTGACTTGGTTCTTTGTCGCTCGAATGGTGAAATCGCGCCCGCCGCACCACTCCACTGCTGCGCACTGCTTTGGGCACTGTCGGCGTTGGTAAGCAGCTTGGATAGAGTATAGGAGCCCAGGAACCAAACACCATCTGCGAAGCGCTTTTCAGCTTTGAACTGGAAAGAATGATAGGTCGAGTTACCAGCGTTCTCGTTGAGTCCCTGGAGAGCCCCGCAGTATTGCGGGTATGGCACAAGCGCCTGGGCTACTGAGGGGGAACAGCTGGCCAGCTGCTCAGCCCATCCGCCATACGGCGCAGGGACCCCGTCGAGCTCAGCCTGTCCCGGCTCGAATTCGTCAAAAAGCGCTTGCCCCAGGGAAAGGAGATTGGGGTTCAGGGCATTTAACGGGGCCGTAACCGAAAGCAATCGTGTACCCTTGTTGCCGACGTAGCCTGCGCTGACGTAGAAGTTACTGGTGAACTCGCGTTCGACCGTCAAGTTCCACTGTTGAGAGTAGGGCAGCCGGTTTGCATCCAGAGGCCGGTAAAGCGGGCCGTCCTGACCGTTGAGAAATGTTGAGTCAATGAAGGGTGGCCGGTTGAAATTCTGAGGGAACCCCTGGTTCAGAATGAATGCGGCTGTCAACCCGCCGTTGGAACTGCCAAAGGCCGGATTAGCGTTGAATCCGTCCAGTGATGAACCGCCCCCCCAACCCGGGATGAAGGCCTGACTATAGAAGATCCCATAACCTGTACGAACAACCGTCTTATCGTTGACTGAGTACGCGATACCGAGGCGGGGAGCGATTCCCTTGTACCAGCTCCTTTCGGGGTGTCGCGGCCCAAAGGCAGCCGGTCCCCACGACTGGCCGGTCAGCAGGGACCCCGAACCGGCAAACGCCATGCGACCCGGCCGGTTGTTGGCAGCTGGATTTGCTCCTGACGCATCAAAAATAGACAGATTATTCCATTTCTCTACTGGAGGAAGAGCTACATCCCATCGCACTCCATAAGTGACACTCAGCTTGGGTGTGACCTTCCAGGTATCCCCGGCGTGGAGGTTCCATTGTTTGGCACGCATGTAGAGAGCGTCAATCGTGACGAACCCCGCGTCCGCGTTATCAACCTGCTCGAGCAGGAAACTGGCAATCGGGTTCCCGCTATTGAGTCCTAACAGCCCAGTGCTCTGGCTGGCGAAGCGGAAAGTCCCTGGTCCATTGTTATTGTCTCTAAAGTTATTTTGAAGCCAGCGCATTTCACCGCCAAACTTGAAGCTGTGTTTTCCACGGACCCAGGTGACCAGGTCGTTGACGACATTAGTCGGACGGCTTTCATAATGGAAGACGTTGTTACCCATGGGTTCAAAACCCTCAAGTTCAATGCGGGGTGGAGCCAGGTGGTTGGCGACACCCGGGATTTGAGGCAGTTGGTCGGCAAAGGAAGCTGAGACGCTTTCTTCGCTTCCTTTCATGATCATGATCCCATAGTTCAGGTTGTTCAACAAAGTGGGTGAAAAGGTATGATCCCAACTTAGGCGATTTGCCCAAGGTCCGATTTCGCCACCATCCGGCAAGAGATACGAATCTCCACTGATGATTTCAGGTAGAACAGACGACTTGCGAAAGACAGTGTTGTGGTAATGAATGGCTGCGGAGAAATGATCCTTCTCACCAAGGTAATGGTCCACTTTGACGTCAATGGAGGTTCGATGGTCCGTATCCAGGCCACTGATGTCGGAAATGGCCACAGGCGATATGAAGTTGTTCCTGGGGCCGGAAAAGCTCGGCTGTGGAAGATGCTGCAGCCATTGGTTGGCAAGAGAATTCTGCAATCGCGGATCTGAAGGACAGATCACATTGGGAGTCTTGCCATCGCATCCCATGAATTGATCGCGCAAGAACGGGAGGTTCGTCGGTCCGGGCGAAAGGTTGGGGTCGAAACTAGGATTGGGTCTGGTAGTGGCCGGGTCATAGATGGGAATCAGCTGGTCTTCCGCATCAACCCAGTCTCTGAAATCGCCCTGTCGTTCCTGGAGCGAAGGAATACTGGAGACTGGGAATCGCGTGCCGCCTCGAATGTACCAGGCATCGTAGTTAAAAAAGAAATAGCTCCTTCTGGACCCGCCCCAAGCGCCAGGAATCTTGATGGGTCCCCCGGTGGAACCGCCAAATTCATTTTCAAGATCCTTGGGCTTCGTGGGCGCCCCAAATTGGCGAGCATTGAGCACGTTGTTGTGGTGGTATTCATGAAGTTCACCATGAAAATCATTAGTGCCGGACTTGGTAACGGCCGTAATGACGCCGGAGGTCGTTGAACCGTATTGCGGCTCGTAATTCGAGGTCAGGATACTCACTTCCTGCACCGCCTCAGGGTTCATGGGAAAGTCGTTGCCAAGGGCGACCATGCCGCTCTGGCTCATCAGGCCTTCCTGCATCGTAACGCCATCTAAGACCGCCTCGTCTCCCATCTCCATACCGCCGTTGATGCGGGCATCAAACGGATTGTTTCCCCCACCCGTCGTGACTCCTGGCGAAAGAATAATAAAGTTGGCGGCAGAACGGGAGTTGCCGGAAACCGCCAGCGGCAGCTGTTCGATGGAGGTTGGGCTGATGCTCTGCTTAATGGTGGCGTCGACCTGGTTGAGAGGCGAACCTTCCGCGGTGACCTCAATCCTTTGCTCAGAGGCTCCAACCTCCAGCTTCACATTGACGGTTAGCGTCTCATTGATATTCAGTACAATTCCTCTCTGTACGAAGTCACGAAATCCTTTGGCCGAAACCGTCAAGGCGTAAGTGCCTCGGGCAAGATTTCCGAAGTGGTATAGTCCTTCCGCTCCCGTCGTGAATCTTGCAACCGTATCGGTATCCTTCGACTTGAGAGTCAGTTCTGCTCCGGGGATGACGGCTCCGCTTGGATCCGTGACAGTCCCTATGACAGCAGTGTTAAAGCTTTGTCCTAAGAGTAAGGCTGGAATCAGCAGCAGCCCTCCAATTATCAGGCTCTCAATGATTCTCGATCGCATCATAAGCCCCCTTTCTAATGGGCATCGTGTGTGGCTGTTTGTGGTTGAAGGAGACGCCGTCGCCATACGGCGCTCAGCCTATATCTTCCTAACCCGCTTTGTGTTGACGGTAGAGCCCCACCAACTGGTCCGGTCGGACGGCGATATATTCGGCTCCCAGACCCTTTACGATATTCTCAGCCATTTCGAGGTGAGTCAGCCAGTTGGCGAGAAAGACATGGAGGAAGGCCGGTCGCTCGCGGGGTGTCCAGCGCTTGATTTCACCAATCATGAAGTACTCCGCATCCCGGCGAGCGGAGGGAGTGAAGGTCAAATGGCTTGGGCCCCGGTTGATGGCGCGAAAGGCGGGTACCCCGTTAACCTCGGCCACCAGGTTGTCCGGGGTGGTCACGTGGGTCCTTCCGTAGTTGGCAAAAATTCCCTTTAGGCCCGCTATCCCCGCAAATAGAGTCAGAAGCTCGGGTCGCATCTCGGCAATGGTCGACATAACGGTCGCATCGATACGACCTCGATAAATCTCCGAAAGTTTCAGATAGTCGCGCCAAATCTTGTCCCGCTCTTCGGGAGGAAAATTATCAGCGTAATTTTCCTCCTGGATATAGCCAACCCCGGTCAGGGCATTGATGAAGCAATCGCCCGGACGAGCATGCTTATAGTAGTAATCCAGGAGATCGGGTTGGCCATCGAACGCCGTGGGACCGATTTGCCAGCCGATCGGGATGGTCCCATGCTGGGGATCATAGAACAGCTTTCGATAATAGTGCCGTTGGAAGTTCCAACCATCACCGTCCGACCTCGTGAAACAGAAATAAATTTTGTCACGCTGCAGTTTGACTGGCGGAACGGACTGGCGCAGAGTGGCTGTAGTACCGGAATGGACGGAGAGATTGCTGACTGTAGGGGAATACCCGTCGAACCCTGAACAGACTTCAAATTTAGCGCACTCATTGGCGAGTCGCACTCCCGCCCATTCTCCAATTCCGCTCTGAGGCTGATCGCCGCTCCCCGGCCAGCCCAGACAGGGGATATTGGGTGGCCATTTCATCAGAATCTCCCGGGCAAATTGCTTTTCTTCTTCAGGTAGGGCTCTGGCATTCTTCTCCACGTCCTGTGGCCCGGCAATCCAGAGAATAGGTATCTTGAATTCGACCAGATAGTCCCTGAGTGCAACCTCCTGCGGATCCAGGATGGCAATGGCTTGGCGCGAGAGCTTTCCCTCCACTTGTTGGTAAACCCACCGATAGGCGTCCAAATCCTTTTTCCAGCCCAAAGTTCGAAGATCCAGGCCAACCTTCTGCGAATCCGGCATGGCTCCCATGGGAAGATCGTATTGTGCTGCCGTGCGCGGAGTAGAGACCAGTCCGCCGTGCACGCCAGCCAGCATGGTCGCCACATTGATACTGGCAGGGATAGCCGGGTCGGTTACGATCATCGACCTCACTTCCTTCAGGAAACGCTCAAACACCTGGCCTACATCCAGCCAACGGACCTCATCAACATCTCCCCGCTCGCGCAACCATTGCAGCCAGAGCTCATCATAGCGGTCCTGCACAAGGTAGAGCCGCGGTTGTGAACGGTTGACGATTCCTTGCAGGCAGGTCAAGGTGAGCCGAAGATCCGCGCTGTAGGTCGTGAGTTCCTCCAGGCGCGTCGCAAACAATAGCCGTGCGGGCGGTTGTGATTTAGGACAGACGTGGATGTCAGCTTCTTTCTCGGCCTCCACCCTGAGTTGACCGGCAAAGAGAAGCCCCCCGAGAGCTGCAGCCGAGGCCTGAACGAATTGTCGACGTCTTATCTCCATTTCCAGCTCCTCACTGCGGGGCGAGATCCACCCATTGGGAAAAGGTTACTTTTCAACAGACTCTGCAAAGACGTAGGCGCGCATTGCCAACCTTCTCATATCAAATAGTCACTCGGACGATTTCACCACGAGTGTCGCTATACTGCCGCGCGCTCGCCCCAGAGCGAAGGCCGCCTGAGCAAGGAAGTCTGACCCTGGGAATAACTAGCTTCTGTCGCGAAACTCGTAAACGTGCTCCGGATGCCAGGTTCCAGTCCCGGAGGGGACGACGGATTGTAGCCCAGGGTGAAGCGGAGCGGCCACAGCTGCGTAGCGGAACCCTGGGGACCCAGAAGAATCAACCCAAGCCCCGGAGGGGCGGCAGAAAACCGTGCTCGATCGCAGAAATGCTGCTGGCCTTCCGTCGCCCTTCCAGGGCTGATGCCGGGTCTTGGCTGCTAACCCAGGGTTTTGCGGCGCTTCGCCGCACCCTGGGTTACGATCCGCCGCCCCCTCCCGGGGGCTGAAATAAGCGTCTGGCTGGTCTCTCCAAGTTTCGCGACAGAAACTAACTAGCAGCTTATTCTACCACTCCAACTTCCTGCAGGAATGGATTTCGCCCGGGTAGAACCGCCGGAATACAAGGTGCTGCAGCCGTGCCCCGGCCCATCGGCCTTCAAAAGGTAAGTTTCACGGCGAACTGAATGATCCTTGGGTCGTAGGCCGACGTGATAGTGCCGTAGGCGGCGGATGTCAGTCTGCCGTTCGGAAGCTGGAAATTTACATTGTTAAAGACATTGAAGAACTCGGCGCGAAACTGGAGGGCAGTGCGCTCCGTGATTGGAGTGGTCTTCAGCACTCCGAGATCAGTGTTAAAAGACTTCGGACCCCGCAGCACGTTCCTTCCGGTGTTGCCAAACGTGCCTGCGGCATTCTGCACAAAGAGTGAAGTGTCAAAAAATTCAGCAATCATCTCACCGTGAGGACGGTCGGAACTCAGTTGAGCGGCGTGAATATCGGTGCCGATGAAGTCCGCTCGGTCGCGACCGACTCCGCTAAACGAATTATCCTTTCCGCTGCGAACTTGGAAGGGGAACCCTCCGCGCCAAGCCACGTTTGAGGTGATTCCCCAGCCATTCAGGATGGCGCCGGCTACACCCGTCAGATGCAGGCGTGGGATTTCATAAATACTTGAAAGCTTGAAGTTGTGAGCTACATCCTCCCTAGCCCTGCCATGGTCAAAGGTCCGGTCAAACGGGTTGGTCCATCCCGCATCGTCAATCAACTTCGCCCAGGTGTGACTGGCCAGCAATGACAAGCCTTGGCCGAATCGCTTTTCCACAGTCAACTGTCCCGAGTGGTAGTGCGAGTTGTGGGCGGAGACGATCGCACCGATGCTGCTGAAGTCCTGGAAGGTGCGCCGTTGCTGCGTATTGTCAAACGTCGAAGCCCCGGGGATGTAGATCGCGGGGTTGGCTTCCTGGGCGGGGTTGTAATCGTCCGAGCCGGATATGCGCGTCCCCTTGTTGCCAATGTAAGCGGCCCGGACGACCCAGCTCGTGCCAATTTGCCGCTCGAGCGTGAGATTCCAGGTGGCGATCTGAGGTATGCGGAAGTCCTTCTGCATGTAATACAGGCTAACGGGCGTCACAAACGTCGCCTCGGGCCCCGGAACGTTGGATCCATACTGTGCTGGAAACGGGCTGGGAATTCCGATGCTGCCCCAGGGATCGTCGAAGGAGACGTCATTGAACCCGTAGGACGGCTGAAAGGGCGGGTCAAAGTACATGTAAACCAATGCGCTAAACACCGGGGTATAGTAGAAGCCGGCGCCGCCTCGCAGACTGGTTTTGCCGTCCTTGGTCAGGCGGTAGGCGAAGCCGATGCGAGGAGCAAAATTCATAAGATTGCTGTTGTACCCGGCAGACGGGCAGCCCGGGTCAGGCGTCTTGCCGCCATAGACCAATCCAACCGGTGCATTCGGGTACCGAACTGATTTGGCGCCTGGCTGGAAGCAGGTGATGCGCTGCTCGACCTCCACATACGGTAGAGAAGGATCCCATCGGAGACCCAGATTCAAGGTCAGGTTCGGGTTGACCCGCCAATTGTCCTGGGCAAAAAAGCCCAGCCGGGTACCGCGCATGAGCTTGAATTCCCCGCCTCCCTGGATGAAATCTGAGGCGCGTCCCAACATGAAGTCGGCCAGATTGTCACCGGATAATTGGTTTCCAAACGTGAAATATCCCGATTGGAGATAGAGGCTATCGAGGTGATTTTTCACTCTCACGACCTCTGTTCCAAAGTGGAGTTCATGGGAACGTTTGATCCAGCTGACGTCCTCGCGAAGAGTCCAATCGCCCCGGTCGAAATCTCCCCTTTCACTGGTTTGCACGCTGAAGTAGCCGTCCACATTGAACCACAGCTGGGGATCAGGTGGAGCGGAGATCGTGGAGCCTGCCTCGGGGAAACCGAACGTGGCGTTGGGGAAATGCCCGCCTCTTTGCTGGTTCCAGCCAAACCAGGTGTTTATCAGCAGTGTCGGTCTGGCTGTGAAAGTATGGTTGACTGCTACGTTTTGAACCCGGACGCCATGTATGTCGCTGCTGGCTGCCAGGAGGTTCTCCGCCGCGAACGATCCCGGCTGATCGAAATCACTGAAAAAGTACCGGCCGTTGATCTGGTGCCTTCCGGCGTTGTAGTCGCCCTTGATCATGAACTGGTTCTCGTTCTGATCCCCGCTACGCCCGGTATAGGTCAGTTGCTGGCCGGGGCCCTTGGGCAATGGTATCCCACCGAGAAGGAACTTCGCGACCGGACTCAATCGGCTGTCCGGTATCTGGTTATTCGCAAAGGGCTGTCCGTTTAGAGGATCGACAAGCTGGACATCGAGAGAGGAAAAATCACCGCGGCGTTGAGCTTCCGTCGGAACGAAGGCGATTTGTCCTTCCGGCGCGGTGCGGATCCGCGTACCCTGGAACGTGCCGAAGTAAAACAGCTTGTCTTTCTTGATGGGGCCGCCAATACTGCCACCGAACTGGTTTCGCTTCAGAGAGTCGTGGGTTGGAGCGAAGAAGTTCCGGGCGTTCAAGGCGCCGTTTCTGAGAAACTCAAACACGCTGCCGTGAATCTCGTTGGTTCCGGACTTGGTGGCGATGTTGACGATACCGCCAGCGGCGTTTCCGTACTGCGCACTCAGGTTGTCTGCCTGGAGATTGAATTCCTGGATGGAATCGGGATTGGGAAAGGGCAAGTTCAAGTTCAGGTAGGTGTCGTTGTGCCCGGCCCCATCGAGCTGGTAGTTCACCTGACCTAGTCCGGTTCCATTCACGTTAGCGAGCTGCTCACCCGGATAGACTCCGCCGTAGCCGAGGCTGCGCACCTGGTCCACATCGGTGGTCCCGGCTGCCAGATAAAGCAGGGACTGGGCCCTCCGGCCATTCAGTGGGAGATCTACGACACGTCTCGCATCGACGAGTTGGCCTACGGTGGAAGTGCCGGTAGTGACCAGGTCAACATCCGAAGTCACCGTGACACTTTGGGTTACTTCTCCCACCCGCAGAGAAACGTTCTGAGTGGCGGACCGGTTGACCGTCAAGACGATTCCCTCCTGAACGTACGTCGAGAAACCTTCTTTCTCGACCCGCAACGTATAGCTTCCGACCGGCAAACTGGGAAAAACATAGAGGCCGGTGTCTTCAGTCGTGGTCGTCAGCTCAAAGCCGGTCCCGGTATTGCGGACGGACACCTTCGCCGCGGGCACGGCGGCGCCCGAGGGATCCACGACAATCCCGTTCAAACTGGCTGTGGTGAATTGGGCTGACACCGGCCCATTCCAGGCCAGCACAAGCAGGAGTGCACCAACGACGCTGACTGGAGCTTTTCGATGAATCATCTTCCCTGTCCTCCCTTCGTAACTTGGTAGAGTGTGTGCTTTTTACCAAAAATCTAGGCAGATGTCAAAGGAGTCGCCGCCGGCATCAAAGCGACACCCGACCATTTTGTCAAGAACCTTAAAACCTGTAGCTAGCGAGTGCCCTCATACCACTGAGAGCTGCGGCTCGCAAGCAGATGATCCTCACCCGGGCTCTGCGACCGCCGTC
>QHZP01000012.1 GCA_003224715.1 Acidobacteriota bacterium
ATGCATAAATCAGCCAGTGTTGCGGCCCAGCCGCTACCCTGGGACAGCAATATAGGCACCTTCCCAATTCCCTGAAGGGGATAGATACCAAAATGCCTCGGCGTATTCATCCCCTTCAGGGATGGAGCGAGTGGAAACCTACCTCTTCCCAGACATGACGCGTATTGGGATTCCTGCAGTTACGAAGTTCCGACCATGAAACGCCGGTTTCGCCGCCGCATCGCGGCGCTTGACTGTAGACCGGCCTTTCAAGGCCGGTACCTTAGTGCCCCCGT
>QHZP01000684.1 GCA_003224715.1 Acidobacteriota bacterium
CCAGTTGGCTGGTGGTTGCGGATGGCCGCGCCCAAGGTTCCGAGGCATCGGTCGCATCCCATAAACCGAATCCCAAAGACCCGCTATTGGCAATCATCGTTAACAAGTCCAATCCAGTGGACGGTCTCTCCTCTGCGGCCCTGCGCCAGATATTCCTGGGACAGCGGAGCTACTGGCCTCATGGCAGAAAGATTACCATCGTGATGCGCGAGCCTGGACAAGCCGAACGCGAGGCCGTGCTCCGAGCCATCTATGGAATGGGTGAGCGCGACTTCAACCGCCACTTTTTGCAGGCGAAGTTCACGGGCGAGGTGCTGGCCGGTCCCAAGCTGCTATCGACAGCGGAGGGCGTCAAGAAGTTTGTTCTGAACGTCCCGGGGGCCATTGCCTATGTTCGCTTCAGCGAGCTGGACGATTCTGTGAAACCGATTCACATTGACAACCAAGCTCCAGGCGATCCCGGCTACAAGCTCAGAGTACTGTTGCCGTAGGTTGGGTTTGAAGAAGTGTGCTCCCTATGCGCCACCCCAATAAAACCATCACCAAACTAGTCCGGGGCTGCCAGCAACACAGTTTCAAGCTGGCGTTCTGTGTCATCGCTTTTTGCCTGACCGTAGTGGGTGGGCTCGTCGTTCGGGTCTTGAGGCAAGCCAACGAAGAAGCCCAGCGGATGTACTCCGAGTCGGTGCACGGGCTGGCCCTCATTGGAGAACTGCAGTACCAGACCCAGGAAGCACGCCGCAGCATGCTCTATTCGCTAACAACCAAGGACAGCAATCTGCAAGTGGAGTACGCCACCCAGTCACGGGCAGCGGACGAACTGGTCGCCGGGATGATTCGGGAATACCTGGAAATGGTTCGGGATCCTCGCCAACGGGAGGTGGGCCGGCGGTTGGAGCAAGACTGGCGGTCGTTTCTGCAGGTGCGGGATGAGGTGGTTGCGTCGATTCTGGAAGGCAGCATCAAAGGCGCCGTCAGGCGAGACCTGCAGGAAGGCATTCCCAGCTTCAACCATGTACGGAATGACCTTCAAGAAATAAAACATCTTTTCAAACATCAAGCGGGACTCAGGCTGACGGAAGTCCAGACGGCCTCGAGCCGAACGACCTGGAAGGTAGTCATCATTTTGGGTCTAACCCTGCTGTTCACCGTTCTGACCGTAAGAGCAGTGCAAAAAGGAAAAATGCGAGCTCTCCAGCAGTCGGAGAAAGAGCTGAAGACGCTCAACGAAACTCTAGAAGAACGTGTGGCCGAGCGCAGCGCGGCCGCCGAACAGCGGGCCCACGAATTGGCTCGTTCCGAGGAATCGTTGCGGCGCCAGACACGGATTTTGCAGTCCATCCTCCACAGCATCAGGTTCTTGCTCGTCAACCCGGCCGCAGAACAAATCCTCCGCCATAACCTGTCAGACACGACGACTGAGAACTGGGCCGAGCGGTCCGGATTTTACCTGCCTGACACAGTAACCCCCTATCCGGCCAATGAAATTCCCCTGGCTCGGGCCATGCTGGGTGAAGCTATGGACGCGACAGAGATATTCATTCGGCATTCCAAAGCACCGGAGGGAATCTGGTTGAGTTTTAACGCCAGACCGCTAAAGAGTCACGGGAGCGTGCTGCATAGCGGCGTCGTGGTTTTCCGGGATATCACGGAACTCAAGAGGGCCGAGAAGGAACTGCGGAAGGCAAAAAGTGATGCCGAGGAAGCCAGCCTGGCCAAGAGCGGGTTTCTAGCCAATATGAGTCACGAGCTTCGTACGCCGCTAAACGCCATCATTGGCTATAGCGAAATGCTGCAGGAACTGGCAGAAGAGCAGGCTCAAACTGAGTATATTCCAGACCTGCAGAAGATTTACTCAGCGGGCAAGCACCTGTTGTCAGTAATCAGCGACATTTTGGATCTTTCCAAAATTGAAGCCGGCAAAATGGAGCTCTTCTTGGAGTGTTTCGATGTATCCACCATGGTCGAAGAAGTGGCTACGACTGTTGAAGCTCTGGCGGCCAAAAATGATAATCGACTCGAGGTGGAGTGCCTTGGTCAACTGGGTTCTGTGAGGGCGGATACGACCAGGGTTCGGCAGGTGCTCCTAAACCTGCTGAGCAACGCGTGCAAGTTCACAAAGAAAGGGACTGTACGTCTCAAGGTTTCCCGGAACTCGGAGGTTGAACGGGAATGGATACACTTCTGTATAAGTGACACAGGAATCGGAATGACTCCGGAACAAGTGACCAAACTCTTCCGCGAATTTACCCAGGCGGACTTTTCGACAACGCGTAAGTACGGAGGGACTGGACTGGGATTAGCCATCAGCGGTAGATTCTGTCAAATGATGGGAGGAGAAATCCTGGTGGAAAGCACCTTGGGTAAGGGCTCAAGCTTCACGTTCCGGCTTCCAGCCGACCTAGCGGCAGCTCCAGCCCAAGGAATAGTTGATGAGGACGAGCCGGCATTGTCGGTCGAGACACGTAGGTTGACTCCTGGTAGCTCGAACACGCTTCTGGTGATTGATGACGACCCGGCAGTACAGAATCTCTTGTCCCGTTTTTTGAGCAGGCAAGGATTTGAGGTGGTGACGGCAGCCAGCGGGATAGATGGCCTGCGGCTCGCCAAGCAGTTGCGTCCAGCGGTTATCACGCTGGACGTGCTTATGCCAAGCATGGACGGCTGGCAGGTTTTAACTGCTTTGAAGGCCGATCCGGAACTTGCCGAGATACCTGTTGTTATGGTCACCATCGTCGACGAAAAAAACCTGGGCTATGCGTTGGGGGCCTCCGATTATATTAACAAGCCGATTGACCGTGACCGCCTGGTAGCGCTGCTCAATAAACACCACGGCGAGCGACTGCCAGGCCCAGTGCTCATCGTCGAGGATGATGCTCCCAGTCGCGAGGCGCTGAGGCGCTTAATGCAAAAGGAGGGCTGCTCAGTGTACGAAGCCGAGAACGGGCGCGTGGGGTTGGAACGTCTTGCGCAGACCCGCCCGGCACTGATCCTGCTCGATTTGATGATGCCCGAGATGGACGGATTCGAATTTGTTCGGCAACTTCGCCAGGAGGATGCTTGGCGGTCGATTCCGGTCGTCGTGGTCACCGCCCGGGAAATTACTCAAGAAGAGCGGATGCGGCTGAATGGCGGAGTCACTAAGGTTCTGCAGAAGAGTTCCTCCAACTTTGCGAAGCTGCTGCCCGAAGTCGGCGAGCTGGTCAGGGCCTCTCTGAATGGAAAAGGTGGTCGCCCGATCAAGGCTACAAAGGATACAAAAGATCCTCTCGGGGGAAGGTAAGGAGATGAATAGGGAAATGCGTTCCGCCTCATAATGCAACCGCATCCAATATCCCGGCAGGATCGACCATACCTTACTAAATATTACAGAAAGAATATCCGCTAGCCGATGACAGTGGGCAAGGAGAAAAAAGAGGCCTATGGGGGCTGAAGATCTGGAAAGAGATGGGTTCCAAGTTACGAAAAAAGTCTTCATTAGTCCAAAAGACACCGCCCTATTGGATCCGGTCAGGAAGCGAAAAATAACCATCTGTAATCTCTTTGCTAATGACGGACTGCCGATGTGCGATATCGTTCGGGTGCTGGATGAGAAATACGAACATGTGGTCATGGTGCTTCTTGAACAGGGCTTGATTCGTGAGCGCCGCAAGAATCCTCGACCAGTCAGAGAGGAGCGCAGGCGCTCTCTATTCAGAAAGTTCTAATTTGAGCAAACTCTCAAAATTCGGACGGTTGCGTCGTCAGCGTCACACGCTAGGCGGATTAGGGATGAGTTTGTTCGTTCTTTGTGGCTGCCGTGTCAGTGCCTTTCTTCTGAAAAGCGAGTCTGAGACAGGCGGGCTTGGCTCAGGAA
>QHZP01000013.1 GCA_003224715.1 Acidobacteriota bacterium
TATCGATTATTGGAGGGAGGCACCGGTCTGGGAGCCCGCTTCGATAGCAGATGCCACGCGGGAGTGGTTTCAGTATCTGGGTAGCGTTAAGGGCTTGGGCTGACAGGACCCATGGTATTTTGGCACGGTCACGTCAAAGTCCCGTAAGTGATTGGGTTGAGGCACAGCCCTTGCTGACGCGCGGGCTACTGAGTTGAGCCTGGACCTGTTCAGTAGCCCGACCGTCAGGGAGGGTCAGGGACTTTGACAGGACCCATGGTATTTTGGTGAGTTCAGAAACTTGCTTTGTTAAAATGCGCGCTAATGAGAAGATCGTTCAGCTTGAACGGCTGGCTGAATTGTTGAATGAGAGGCGGAAATCCGGCAAAAAGATTGTTCATTGTCATGGCGTTTTCGATCTCCTTCACATCGGTCACATTCGTCACTATGAACAAGCCAAGCAACTAGGTGACCTGCTGGTGGTAACGCTTACGGGAGATCAGTATGTGAATAAAGGACCAAATCGCCCGGCCTTCCCTCAGGACTTAAGAGCCGAGGCCATTGCCGCCCTGAGTTGCGTTGACTACGTGGCGATCAACACGTGGCCCACGGCTACCCAAACCATTCGCCTGCTCAAACCTGATTTCTACGTGAAGGGGAGTGATTATAAGAACCGGGCGGAGGACATCACAGGCAGAATCGACGATGAAGAGGCTGCGATCAAGGAGGTGGGCGGCAGGATCGCTTTCACAGACGATATTCACTTCAGTTCGAGCAGTTTGATCAATACGCATTTCAGTCATTTCTCGGATGAGCAGGCTGAATATCTGGAAAATTTCAAAGGACGGCACAGGGCCAGAGAGCTATTCGAATGGCTGGAGCAGGCCCGCGATCTGAAGGTTTTAATCGTGGGCGAAACCATTATCGATGATTATCATTATTGCGAAGCCATTGGCAAGTCGGGAAAAGAACCCGTGCTGGTGGCTCGTTACATCGCTGCCGAGCAGTTTGCCGGTGGCGTGTTAGCCATCGCCAACCATGTGGCCAGCTTTTGTCAAAAGGTGGGGGTTGTTTCTTTTGTTGGCTTGCAAGATTCCCGACTGGAATTTATCAAGGAGAAACTTAAACCAAACGTTACGCCCCATTTTTTATATTATGAGAACGGTCCAACCATTATTAAGCGCCGGTTCGTCGAAAATTACCTGTTGCAGAAGTTGTTTGAAGTCTATTTTCTTGATCCTGAGGGATGTCAGGCCGAAGAGGAAGCAGCTCTGTGTGAGCAATTGAGTGAACTGCTTCCTCACTACGACCTTGTGATCGCAGGCGATTACGGGCATGGCATGTTAACTCCACGGGCCATTCAGAAATTATGTGACGAAGCAAAGTTCTTGTCGGTAAATACCCAGTCAAACGCCGGGAACAAAGGCTATCATACGATCTCGGTCTATCCGCGAGCCGACTATGTTTGCCTGGCTAATCATGAACTGGCCATGGACCTGCGCAGTCGCAGGGCTGATGTCGAAACTCTGATCCTGGACGTCGCCAAGCGGTTGCAGTGTCGGCAGGTCACTGTGACGCGAGGCAAGTACGGTATTACGACCTATGATTCTAAGACCGGTTTTGCAAAATCTCCCGCCTTCACCCAGCAAGTGACAGATCGAATTGGTTCCGGAGATGCGGTCCTCTCCATTACCTCATTGCTGGCTTATTTGGGGGCAAGCCCAGAAATAACTGCCTTCCTGGGGAATGTTGCAGGTGCCGAAGCCGTACGAACTGTGGGCCATCGTTCCTTTATCGAGCGAGTTCCTTTTTACAAACATATAGAAGCATTGTTGAAATGAAGACCACTGGTGCCAATGCCATGATGCAGACGAAGCTTTCGATGCAAGCTAAGCTTTCATTTTCCTCGGGTCGTGATTACTGCGCTCAACTGGCGAGTTTCATCGGCGAAACGCAGATTACAACCCAAGAGGGGAATGTTCTTGAATTCAATCCGGCCGTTTCCTGGGTTGTGGCGAAAGTGCAGGCAACTCGCCAGAACCAGAAAAAGATCATGATAATTGGAAATGGCGGGAGCGCGGCAATTGCGACCCACCTGCAAAATGACCTGTGCAAGGTGCTCAAGATTCGGGCTCAGGCTTTCTATGATACCGCTTTGTATAGCGCCATCGCTAATGATGAAGGTGTAGAGGCGGTCTTCGAACACCCCATCCAACTCTTTGCCGAGTCAGGGGATAGTCTTTTTGCAATCAGCAGCTCAGGTCGCTCGCAAAATATTTTGCGCGCGGCGCAGCAAGCGCGCCAGAAGAATTGCAGCATTGTCACTCTAAGCGGGTTTAAGCCTGACAATCCTCTGAGGAAAATGGGGGACATTAACTTTTACGTTCCCACGCAGCATTATGGGATGGTGGAACTGGCACATCAAGTTCTGGTGCACTGTTTCACGGATTTAGCCATGATTTTGTGAGGCGCTCATGACTGCCATCAAAACGGTCCTGGTCACGGGTGGCGCCGGTTATGTCGGGGCTGTTTTGGTTCCCAGACTTCTGGCTCGAGGATTTCACGTCAAGGTCCTGGACCTGTATATATTCGGCGATCATGTGCTGGATTCAGTCAAAGAGAATCCAAATCTGGAACAAATCAAGGGTGATATTAGAAATCGCCAGCTCTTAAGAAAGATTTTGCCAGGTGTTGACGCAGTCATTCACCTGGCTTGTATCTCAAACGACCCAAGCTTTGAACTCGATCCTGAGTTAGGCAGGACGATTAATTTTGATTGCTTCCCAGACTTGGTCGCTATCTCAAAGAATAGTGGCGTCAAAAGATTTGTCTATGCGTCGAGTTCCAGCGTCTATGGCATCAAGGGAGATCTCGAGGTTACGGAAGACCTCCCGGTTCAGCCACTCACCGACTATTCGAAATACAAGGCCCTCTGTGAAGATATCTTGCTTAAGGAAAGCTCTCGAGATTTTGTAGCCCTCGTTCTTCGCCCTGCTACGGTGTGCGGTTACTCCCCTCGCTTACGCCTGGATCTGACCGTAAACATTCTGACCAATCACGCCGTTACTAACCGGAAAATCACAGTGTTTGGTGGAAAACAGATGCGGCCCAATATTCACATTGAAGATGTGTGTGACCTTTATGCCCAGTCTCTTGAATGGACGGACAATGCCATCAATGGCAAGATTTATAATGCAGGCTACGAAAACTACACAGTCAGTGAGGTGGCTGACATGGTCAGGGCAGTCATCGGCCCGCAGGTAGAGATTGTCACTACTCCCACTGACGATAATCGCTCTTATCATATCTCCTCTCAGAAGATCAGACGAGACCTTGGATTCCAGCCTAGGCGAACCGTGGAAGACGCGATACGTAACTTGAACAGCGCGTTCGCTGCAGGGTTAATTCCTGATCCAATCGGCAACAGGCTCTATTACAACATCAAGACCATGCAGGCATGGGCCAATGAGTTGAAGGCTCTGGTGGGATGAGTCGAGTAATCGGCATTGATTTTGATAATACGCTGATTTGTTATGATTCCGTCTTTCATTCTTTGGCAGTCCGCGGCCACTTGATTTCTCCAGCCACGCCGTCACAGAAGACCGCGATTCGCGATATCGTTAGAAACTCACCCGAAGGGGATCTGTCGTGGCAGCAGCTCCAGGCATTAGCGTATGGACCTGCCATTGCAGGTGCCACCCTGTTCCATGGTGTTCTTGCTTTCTTTCAAGAATGTAAGAAAAATGACTTGCCAGTTTTTATCGTCAGTCACAAGACCCAAGTAGCCTGGCATGAGCAACAGCCCGTTCAGCTTTGGGAATGTGCCTGGCACTGGATGCGAGAACATGATTTCTTTAATTCTAATGGCCTGGGTCTAAGTCCGGACCATATTTTTTTTGAATCCACCCGCGCAGATAAAATTCAAAGGATTCGCGTGCTAGGGTGCACTCACTTCATCGACGATCTCTACGAGGTTTTTGCCGAACCTGATTTCCCCGTCCATGTAACTAAATTGCTGTTTGCACCGAACGGCACTGGGGCTGGCGATGCCAATTCGTTTGTCTTTGAATCCTGGTTGGAAATCAAAAAATGGTTCTTCGGTTGAATCAATGGAACAGATCCTTGTTGACCAGGCGTCGAGTTTGCTTCGGAGCATTGGCGCCAAGCCCCCATTCCAAACCCAAAGGTTGGGTGGGGGAAGAAACAGCAAAGTATTTCGTGTTCTGTGCCGGGAGGCGATTCAGCTTGTGGTTAAGTTTTACTTTCACCATGAGAACGACCACCGGGATAGGATGGGCAACGAGTTTCGAGCCTACCAGTTTCTACGCCGGAATGGAATCACGTGTGTTCCAAGACCAATCGCCTTTGACCAGGCAAACCAGGTCGCTCTTTTTGAGTACATTGAAGGAGATCAGATCAAGCCGGAAATGGTGGATCAATCTCTGGTCGAGAAGGCTGTCGATTTTCTTTCCTTGCTAAAAGATCTGGCTCGGGAGGGCGCCGGGAGCGAATTATCGTCCGCCTCGGAAGCCTGCTTTTCAATAGCCAGCATCCTCTCCACCATTGATCAACGGCTGAAGGCGCTTGCTGTCGCGGCGGAATCCAGTCCAACCCTGCAACAGTTTCTGGGAGAGGTATTATTGCCATTCAAGCTCCGGATAGAAGGGTGGTGCTGTGACCGATGCGCCAGATTAGGCTGGAATATGAATCAAGAGCTGGATTCTGATCTTCGCAGTCTGAGCCCCTCTGATTTTGGATTCCATAACGCTCTTCTACGCCCGACGGGGGGAATTGCCTTTGTGGATTTCGAATATTTCGGTTGGGATGATCCGGCCAAGACAACGGTCGATTTCCTGCTGCATCCCGCCATGAATTTGTTACTTCCGCATAAGATCTGTTTTGTCTCTGGCATGATCAGCTGCTTTTCAAATGATCCCAGGCTGAAAGAGCGTGTGCGACTCGTTTATCCATTGTTTGGCCTGAAGTGGTGCTGCATTTTTTTGAACGAATTCGTAACACATCACCAGGCACGACGCGATTTTGCAAACAGCGACAACAGGCCTCGGGAAGAAACTTATTCCCAGCAACTGCGCAAGGCCAAAAATTTGGTTCGACAACTCGATGATGACTGTCAGCAGTTTCCCTATCTCCCCTAGGAACACACCGTTGGATGAACGTTCTCTCAGCTTGCGCCGCACCATCGTCCAAATGGTCCAGTGTGCCAATCGCGGTCATATCGGTTCTGCGTTCTCCCTGGTTGAAATAATTCGCGTCCTGTATGACACAATCCTCAGATACGATTCCAGAAATCCGCGCTGGCCTGAGCGGGATCGCTGCATTCTTAGTAAAGGGCACGGATGTTTGGCTCTGTATGCCCTCCTGGCAGACAAAGGCTTTTTCCCAGAGCAGGAGCTTTGGAAATTCTGTAAGAGCGACGGCATCTTAGGAGGACATCCGGAATACGGGAAGGTCCCCGGAGTCGAAGCCTCAACGGGCAGCCTGGGACACGGACTGCCCATCGGCGTTGGCTTTGCATTGAGCGCCCAATTGGACAAAGCGGCTCACCGCATTTTTGTGATCATAGGAGACGGGGAATCCAACGAAGGATCCGTTTGGGAAGCCGCTCTTTGCGCGGGGAAACACCAACTTACCAATTTGACGGTCATTGTCGACTACAATAAGCAGCAATCCTATGACAGCACTTTGGTTGTTCAGAACCTGGAGCCCTTTGCAGAGAAATGGCGGACCTTCGGATTTGGAGTCGAGGAAATCGACGGTCACGACCTCAACGCTTTGCGACATACGCTTTCTCGTTTGCCCATTGAAGATTCAAAGCCAAGCGCTGTGATTTGTCACACCGTTAAAGGCAAGGGAGTGCCCGAGATGGAAGGCAATCCGCTCTGGCATCACAAAACGAAGGTGTCCGAAGAAGAGGTCCAGAATCTACTCCGGCATCTGGGAGGATGATAGTGCGCCAGACCTCACTCAACATGGTCTACGAACTGGCTAAACAGGACGAGCGCGTGGTGTTTATCGGCTCTGAGCTGGTAGCCGGCACCCTCAAAAAGTTCAAGCAGGACATGCCGGACCGGTTCTTTATGGAGGGGGTGAGTGAAGCTAACATTGTTGGCCTGGCCGCCGGCTTGGCGCTGGAAGGAAAGATTCCCTACGTCAACACCATTGCCACTTTCTTCGCACGTCGGGCCTATGAGCAGATCGTGCTGGATATGTGCTTGCACAAGGCCAAGGTGCGATTGATGGCCAGCGGAGGAGGATTGGTTTATGCCCCCTTGGGTCCTACCCATCTGGCGATTGAGGATATCTCCGTTTTGAGAACGATCCCCAACCTCACTATCGTTGCTCCGTGCGACGCGGATGAAATGCGCCGCCTCATGCTGCTGACTCTGGATTATCCCGGACCGATCTATATCAGATTGGCCAAAGGTGGCGATCCGATTATCAGCCGCTCAGACCCCCCTTTTCAAATCGGGAAGGCCATCCTCCTGAGAGAGGGCTCCGATGCTTTGGTGATCGCTACCGGGATTTGCTCGAAGCTGGCTATGGATGCGGCTACCGAGCTAGCATCTCAAGGTCTGGAGGCATCTGTTCTCCATGTCCACACCATAAAGCCCTTGGATACGGCTGCCATTGACCAGGGTATACAGCGCGTTCCAGTTATAGTGAGCATAGAAGAAAATGTCACGATTGGCGGCTTGGGCGGCGCCGTTGCCGAAATCATTGCTGAAGCCTCGTTGGATCGACCCAAGCGGTTCGCCCGGATCGGCATCCCCGATGTTTTCCCTCACCAGTACGGATCTCAGGCCAGCCTCATGGAAGCATTCCAAATTACGACGCAAAATCTGGTTGACAAAGTCATGAAGCTGTCCACGCAGTCATACAGGTCAACACCTGAATCCCTGAGAAAGTAAACCATGCCGGAAATTGACTTTATTGACAAACTTCACAGCTCGACCAAACGCAACTATGTCCAGCGAGTGGTCGAGCATGACAAAGCCGAGTGCGCTGAGGTAGCTATCCAGTTTGGCAGAGACTATTGGGATGGTGATCGGAAATACGGTTATGGCGGCATGCGTTATGACGGGCGCTGGCGTCCGGTTGCCGAGGCCATCACCAAGCACTATGCCCTGAAAAGCGGTGACAAGATTCTTGATGTTGGTTGCGGTAAGGGCTTCCTCCTATACGAGTTCACACAGGCCGTTCCAGGGGTGGAGGTCGCAGGAATAGATATCTCCCGCTATGCCATCGAAAACTCCAAGGAAGAGGTCAGACCCTATTTGGAGGTAGGCAATGCCACCAACTTACCTTATGCCAGTCGTTCCTTCGATTTTGTGGTCTCTATCACCACGCTGCATAACCTTTTCAACTATGACCTCAGGAAGGCTCTTCAAGAGATACAGCGAGTCGGGAAAAAGCATAAATACATTGTGGTAGAATCCTACCGCAATGAACGACAAAAGGCCCACCTGCTTTACTGGCAGCTCACCTGTCGATCTTTCTATATGCCAAAAGAATGGGAATGGTTCTTTCAAGAGAGCGGCTACACAGGCGACTACGGATTCATTACTTTCGATTGACGTCCGGGACCGAGAAAAAGTTCCAGAAAAGAAACGGGAATGAGATTTAGGGCGGCCATCCTGGAAAGACTGAATGCACCTCTGGTTCTGGATGAGATCGAAGTTCCTGCTCTGGACTGCGGTCAAGTGCTGGTCCAGGTCCATTGCAGTGGAATCTGTGGAGCTCAGCTCGGGGAGATTGCGGGAGTTAAAGGCGAAGACAAATTTCTGCCGCACTTGCTGGGGCACGAAGGAGGAGGAGTCGTCCTCGAAACAGGACCGGGCGTAACTCAAGTTCGAAAGGGCAACCACGTTATCCTGCACTGGCGGAAGGGCGCAGGTATCCAGGCGCGAACCCCCAAATACAAGTGGGACGCCCGCTTTGTGAACGCCGGTTGGGTAACCACTTTCAACCAGGTTGCGGTCGTCTCAGAGAACCGTCTTACCAGTATTCCGGAAGAAATCGATTTTGAAATTGCTGCCTTAATGGGCTGCGCCGTCACCACGGCTCTGGGCTTAATTAACAATGACGCCAAGCTCAAGATCGGTCAGTCACTGGCTGTATTCGGATGCGGAGGCGTGGGTCTGAATATCGTGCAGGGTGGCGCGATGGTTTCCGCAGACCCCATCATCGGCATTGACATCTACGATCACAAACTCCAAGTTGCCTCTGAGTTCGGCGCCACCCACCTTATCAATTCAGCCTGTGTCGATGTTTCCGATGCAGTCAGAAAGATAGTGGGATCCAAGGGTGTGGATGTGGCCGTGGAAACCACCGGTCTGGTCAATATTATTGAGACGGCCTATGCCCTGACGGCCCCTCAGGGTCGCACGATCCTGGTCGGCGTCCCCAGGCACAACCAGGATATCACCATCCACTCTCTTCCTTTGCATTTTGGGAAAGTCCTCAAGGGGGTCGAGGGTGGCCAATCTAATCCGACCGAAGACATTCCTCGTTATTTGAACTTGTATTTGAAGGGCAAGCTAAGATTGGATAAGCTCATTACCCACCGATTTCCATTACAGGAAATCAACACAGCTCTGGAAAGAATCAAAATGGGTGAAGTGGGACGCTGCATGGTGTCTTGCCAGTGAGACTAAATTGACACAGAAGACCAGAGAACGGCAATACCAGTTTCTCCTTGAGCTCCAAGAGAAGGAGGGACTCCGATCACTGGGCCTGATGAGCAGCCAGGTCTGGCGAGATGATCCCAAGCGGCTCTGCTTTTTGCTTTCGCGCTACAAATTTGTGGCTAAGATGTTTGCAGGGATGAATCGCGTCCTCGAGGTAGGCTGTGGCGACGCCTTTGGAACACGGATTGTCCAGAAAGAGGTCCAGCAAGTGGTGGCTACGGATTTTGATCCGGTTTTTGTCCAACATGTGAATGAACACCGGGATCCGGATCTCCCACTGGTTTGTAAGCTCCACGATATGGTCCAGGTTCCAATGAAAGAAGATTTCGACGGGGTCTATGCCTTGGATGTTATCGAGCATGTTGCACCTCACCAAGAAGACCGTTTCGTAGCGAATCTCTCGGCTTCCCTGAACTGGAAAGGTGTTTGCGTCATAGGAACTCCGTCACTCGAGTCCCAAGCCTATGCCTCCACTCCTAGCAAGGAAGGGCACGTTAACTGCAAAACTGGGCCGGGTTTGCGTGAGCTGATGTCAAAGTATTTTCACAATGTTTTCATCTTCTCGATGAACGACGAAGTAGTGCACACCGGATTTTATCCCATGGCCCATTATATATTCGCCCTTTGCTGCTCCAGGAGATGAGGCGGTACAATCGGTCCCAATAGTTGGGGGAATTAAGCAGAACGTCGAAGGGAAGGCTTGTCTGAAACAAAAGACGGCGAATTCTTGAAGAACTCTAGTTTCGTAATAGGCAGGGACGGTCTTATTGGAGGGGCAGTCGCAACCACTCGACGGCGAGACGTCGCCTCACAAGCTTGTATCTACCTGGACCTTGCCTCTATCCCCCACAATTGGGATCCGCCGTTCGAGTTCAAAGTGGCCTACTTCTGTGCAGCCATATCGAGCTACGAGGAATGCCGGCGGAACCCCCATTCTTCCCGCCTTGTCAATGTCATTAATACTGTCAAGACGGTGGGGAGATTGGTAGACAGAAACGTATTTGTTGTTTATCCCTCTACTAATGCCGTATTCGACGGCAGCCTACCTTACCGGAAGACGAATGATCCTACGTCTCCTCAAACGGAATATGGTCGCCAAAAGGCAGAAGTGGAGGCTCAGTTGTTGCAGCTTGGTGAACAGGTATGCATTGTGCGATTGAGTAAGGTTTTTTCGAGAACCCCCCCATTGCTAATGGAATGGATCTCAAGATTGCAGCACGGTGAGCCTATCCACCCCTTCTGTGACTTAACTTGTGCCCCCTTGTTTGTGGATGAGGTGGCCAAGGTCCTTGTCTCTATTGCTATGAAAAGGCTCCCAGGAATTTGGCACCTGTCAGGTGAGCGAGATATCACCTACGCGGAACTTGCCGATCACTTGGCGTCTCGCCTCCACCTGGACTCTGGTCTCGTACAGCCCGTTTCTGTCAGGAACAGCCCGTTTCACGTTGAGCATGCTCCTGCTTACACTTCACTGGACTGTTCTCGTCTCATTGCCGAGCTGGGCATCGAACTCCCCCCTGTGTGGCAGACAATTGACTCCATAGTTCCAGTATGAGTCCTCTCACGCATCCGCCAGAGAAGGACATGACATTCACCTGTCATGTTTGTGATAAAGGGATACTCAGAGCTGGGGCGTATCACTTCAGATTGTCAACCCTTTCCGCGTCCGGGTCAGCTCACCTTTTGTAGGAATTGTAGAACAGCCCAGGCGCCCATCAATTCCGTGTGGCTTTCGGACATCGATCAGATCTACAAAGAGTATTCCATCTATTCTCAAGGGGGTGGGGCTGAACAAGTCGTATTTGAAACTGGATCGGGAGCTTCAATCGCACGATCTGACCGTTTGGTGGAACGACTTCTTTCCACGCTGCAACTCTCGCCATCCGGGCGCTTGCTCGATATTGGGTGCGGAAACGGAGCTTTTCTCCGGGCATTTCGGCGTCGCATTACAGGTTGGACATTGATGGGAACCGAAGTAAATGACAGATATCGAGCAGAAGTGGAAATCATCCCTGGGGCGACTCTCCACCTCGGCGAATTGCCTGTGGATTCGGGGCGCTTCCAATTGGTAAGCATGATTCATGTTCTCGAGCACATTCCCTATCCCGGCGAGTTCCTGGAGCGGGTTTGGCATACTTTGGACGAAAGCGGGGTGCTCTTTGTTCAGGTGCCGGATTA
>QHZP01000689.1 GCA_003224715.1 Acidobacteriota bacterium
TGAAAACCGCTACCAGGGATGTGCTCATGGAAAGCACGGTAAAACTAATTTCCCTCGCCCCCCGGAGCGCAGCCTGGACCGGGTGAACTCCGCGCTCCAGATAGCGGGTAATGTTCTCGATAACGACAATCGCATCGTCGACTACGAATCCTGTGGAGATCGTGAGGGCCATGAGCGAAAGATTGTCAATGCTGTAGCCCAGCAGGTACATGACACCAAACGTACCAATGAGTGAGAGCGGGACCACCACGCTGGGGATCGCGGTTGCCCACACATTTCGGAGGAAAATGAAGACCACGAGGATGACCAGCCCAATTGAGATCATGAGCGAGAACTCCACGTCCGCAATGGAGGCGCGAATGGTGGTGGTGCGATCGATCATCACCGAGAGCTCGATGGCCGGAGAAATCGAGGCCTGTAACTGCGGCATCAGCGCGCGGACACGGTCTACCGTATCGATGATGTTGGCGCCGGGTTGCCGGAAGATGATGATCAGCACAGCAGGTTTCCCGTTGGCCAGACCGGCGTTGCGCAGGTTCTCCACCGAATCTTCCACCTCGGCGATATCCGAAAGGCGTACTGCAGCTCCCTGCCGGTAGCTCACAATCAAGGGCCGATACAGCTCGGCTTTGAGGAGCTGATCTGTGGTGCTAAGCTCCCAGGAAGTATTGCCGTCTGCCAGTTGTCCCTTGGGCCGGTTGGCGTTGGCCGAGTTCAGTACAGCGCGGACTTGGTCCATACCGATTCCGTACTTGTTTAGTGTGGTCGGATTCACTTCTACCCGGACGGCTGGCAGCGAACTACCGCCGACCTGCACCTGCCCCACCCCTTCGACCTGTGAGAGCTTCTGCTGAAGGATGGAGGCCGCGACGTCGTACAGATGGCTGATGTCGATGGTCTCGGAAGTAAGCGCCAGAATCATCACCGGCGCGTCGGCCGGATTGATCTTTCGATAATTGGGATTGTTCGGCAGGTTTGCAGGCAATTGTCCTCTGGCCGCATTGATTGCTGCCTGGACGTCGCGGGCCGCCGCATCAATGTTGCGGCTCAAATCGAACTGCAACGTGATCGACGTGGAACCGAGATAGCTGGTGGAGGTCATCTCGGTAACACCGGCGATGCGGCCAAACTGTCGCTCGAGCGGTGTCGCCACTGCCGAGGCCATCGTCTCCGGGCTCGCTCCCGGCAGACCGGCAGAGACCTGAATGGTCGGAAACTCGACTTGAGGTAGCGGCGAGACTGGCAGGAAATGGAAAGCCAGCAAGCCCGACAAAGCCAGCGCTATCGTGAGCAACGACGTGCCAACAGGTCTCTCGATGAAGGGAGTCGAGACACTCATGGTTACTCCACGGGTACCGGTTCTTCGCTCGCGCCGCCAAGATGCCAGGTCGCCAGCCGCTTGGCCAGCCGGTCAAAGG
>QHZP01000682.1 GCA_003224715.1 Acidobacteriota bacterium
CTGGCTGTTGGGCGCCGGAGATACAGATTCTATTTTTAAGCGATCAGTTGCCCTGGTGGCTGACTCCATCCAACAGGCTGCGCACTTTGTGCCCCAGCTCATTGACACTGTACGGCTTCTGCACGACCATGGCATCAGCATCTGCCAGGATGGTGGTCTGCGCCAACTCGGCGTTGTAGCCGGTGGTAAAGAGGACCCGCACGTCGCTGCCCATCCGGCGTATCCGTTCGTAGACTTCTCGCCCGCCCATACGTGGCATCACGAAGTCCAGGACGACCAGGTCAATCTGTTTGCAATGGGCCGAAAACAATTCCAGGGCTTCCTGGCCATCTCTCGCCATCAGGACGTTGTAGCCGAGCCCCTCCAATATATTGCGGGCCAGCTCGCACAATCCCTCCTCGTCTTCAGCCACCAGAATGGTTTCTCCACTTCCACGCACCACCCCCGGCTCGATTTCGTCAGTGATCACCTCAGCGCTCTTCTCGGCCACCGGGAGGTAGATTCGAAATGAAGTCCCTTCCCCCAACTTGCTGCAGACTTCTATCAAGCCGTCGTGCTGCTTAACAATTCCATAGACAACCGACAATCCAAGCCCGGTCCCCTTGCCCAGTTCCTTGGTGGTAAAGAACGGCTCGAAAATACGCCGCTCTACCTCCGGTTTCATCCCACAACCCGCATCGCTGACAATGAGCTGAACGTAATGGCCGGGCTGGGCCCAGTGGTGCTCGCGACAGTAGGCCTCATCGAACTCGACGTTGTGTGTTTCGATGACCAGTTCCCCACCACCCGGCATGGCATCGCGGGCATTGCTCACCAGGTTCATCAGCACCTGCTCCATCTGGGTGGGATCGGCAAAAACCGGAGACAAATCCGGAGCTGTTGACAAGCGCACCTCCACATCTGCGCCGATGATGCGGCGTATCATTTTCATGAAATTGTCAATCGTACGGTTGAGACTAATCGTTTTGCGCTGCAAGAGCTGGCGGTGGCTGAAGGCCAGCAGTTGGCGAGTCAGTGACGCGGCATATTTGGCCGTGCTTTCGATGTTGGTCAAGTAGTCCTGCATCGCTTCATCCGTCCGGGGTTGGGCCCGACTGAGTTGCGCGTAGCCCAGGATCACGGTCAAGAGGTTGTTGAAGTCGTGGGCGATGCCTCCGGCCAGCGTGCCAATCGATTCCATCTTCTGCACCTGGGAGAGTTGCTCTTCCAAATGCCGGCGATCGATCTCGGCCTGCTTGCGCTCGGTGATGTCGGCAATCACCGCCATGATGCTACTGACACTTCCATCGGCACTGTACATGGGCGCCATGGAAATATTGATGTCGATGAGCGCGCCGTCCTGCCTCTCCCGGCACATTTCTACGCCAGCAAACGACTCGCCCCGCAACACCCGCTCGCGCAGCGTGTCGAATTCGAACTGGTTCTCGGCAGGGATAAAGGGTAAGGGGCGACCCAGCGTCTCGGCTTCGCTCCACCCAAAGATGCGTTCCGCCGCCGGATTCCACATCTTCACCGTCCCATCCAGATCGAGGGTAATTATCGCCAGCGGTGAGGCTTGAATAATGACGCGCAGCTTGTTGTTGGACTCCCGCACGGCCTCTTCTGCCCGCTTGCGGGCGTTGGTCAGGAGGCTAATGACGAGCGCAATGAGAGCAAAGACACCCAGCCGCAAAGGACTGTCCACATCCAAGATGAGGGAATAAGGCCGCGCTAAAAAGTAGTTGCCGGCCAGCACGGAAACAGCCGTGGTCAGCAGTGCCGGCCCCAAACCGCCATAATAGGCACTGACAATGACGGCGCCGAAAAACAGCAGGAAAGGGCTCTGCGGATTCTGCTGAAATGGCTGCTGTAGCAGCAATGTCAGCAGCAGGGCGAATAAACTTAGCCAGATTGCCACCCCATAGCGCTGCCAGGGAGAGGGCGCTACTTTCTGCATGGTCGCTTCCGGAGTGTTATCGGTGGACATGGTGTGGCGGCCGATGATAATGCGAGCACTCGAAGAACCCAGCCGGGATTGGCTTAAGTTTCCTGATTGCTACGAGTCTTAATCCAATTGACCTTCTGTGCGAAAGCTTACACCCTCAACCCAAGGTTTGCAAGCGTGCCGGAGAGATGGGACCAGGGGTTAGGGGTTAGGGGTTAGGGGTTAGGGGTTAGGTAAAGCGTGATGCGTGATGCGTGAAACGTGATACGTGACAGTGGCGAGTGGCGAGAGACAGGAGTCAGGAGACAGAATTCAGAAGTCAGGTGCAAACCCTTGGAGATTTCTATTGGGGTGTGCGACAAATTTGTAGGTTATTTCCTGAAATGTGCTGCTTGAAGCGACGGGAGCCTCCTAGAGGCGGCATCTTTCCTGGACCTGTTCAGTAGCGCGACCGTCAGGGAGGTCAGGGACTTTGACGGGACACTGCCCTTTCTATTGACACGACTTGCCCTCTTGGATAGTATTTAAGTAATTAATTGAATACTTGATTATGATTGCGACCGCAGCTAAACGACAATTTAAGGACGCCATTTACGAACAAGTTGCGCGCCTTGGGAAAGCCGTCTCGAGTCCAAAACGCCTGGAACTTTTGGACCTGCTTTGCCAACGAGAACGCAGCGTGGACGCCGTAGCCGAGGAGGCTGAGATCAGTGTGGCTAACGCCTCTCAACATTTGAAAGTGCTTCGGGCGGCTCACCTGCTGGAATCCCGGAAAGACGGCCTTTATGTGACTTATCCAATTGCCAGCACTGCCGTCGGAG
>QHZP01000683.1:0-2376 GCA_003224715.1 Acidobacteriota bacterium
ACTATCCTTAAATGAAACGAAGCCTCCTCTGAAAATCCCCTCCTGGGAGGGGAGAAGGCGTCAGCCTTCGGGGTGGGTCCTCCGGTTCGCGACAACCCACCCTTGTACCCCTCCGGTGGAGGGGAATGCAGGGGGATTTCTTGTGGCGAATATGGCACTGGAAAGCCGAAGGACACTGCCCTACGCCCCCCTTGATAGGGGGGATTTTCAGGAGAGGGACGGCCGCCAATGGAATTATTGGAAGACCACAAAAACAAGAGCAGGCAATAATTCAGTCTTCTTAGGATTTTCAACGAATGTCTTAGAATTTTTGGGCAGGTAAGAACAGCCCAACCTTGGCTTTGAAGCAATCGACGAGAGTCTCACAGAACGCGAGATCTTTAATTCGTCTCGCGGCACATCCCCTGACGCGGTGCACCGCAGGTGTTGCAGGGCCCGGGGACGGAATCAAAGGAAGGTGACCCATGAACCTGGACTGCAAAGGCCGAAAACAGCTTCTCAACGCGCTCGCTTTGACAGCTTTGGCAGTTCACGGACTTGATATGCAAGGAAACGATCTTCTCAAATACAGTGCCGCACTCCAGGCAGCGATACTCATAAATCGGCATATTCCCACCTCAAGATATTTCCAAACTAAATATAATGGAGTAAGAGAAATCTGTCAAAATCGAAACTAACCACCACTCTTGCGAATCACAGTCATGGCCGTATCATACATCGCTTTGGAACTATCGGACAGCCTTTCGAGTGTCTGCACTCGCCTTTGCTGGACCTGCTCCAAATCTAGGCGGGTCTTCCGGAGATCCTCCTCTGCCTTTTTGATCTGCTGCTCTGATTCTGCCAGATAGTCTTCAAGCTCCAGGGTCGTTGAGACCAAAACCTCTTTACACTCCAGTTTCAATGTCGGTTCAGCCTGGACGTAGCATTCTTGGAGGGCCCTTTGTTGAGCAGGCAATGGAATCAGCGAGCCAGCTAAAGGGTCATCTCGTCGCAGCCGAACTAAAGCCTGCAACTGCCGCCCTTCAGTGAGATGTGCGTGCACACTTTCTTGTATGTCATTATAAAACTTTATCCTTCGATTATAGGAATCTAAATCTTTGTTGGCCTCTTCGTAAGCTGCGAGCATTAACATTTGAATCAAACTGGCAACATCAGAGCCTTTTAAACTTGCATTCTTTACCCTCATCTGAGAGATGAACTGGCTCCATTTGGGCAGGAAATCTTTTCGACCCGGATCTTGCGCCAGTAGGCCGGACCACTGACGAAGCGTTACTAGTTCAGGCTCCTGTAGCTTCCAACGCGAGAGAGTGGCTTTGACATCCACCGCGGGAATTTCTTTGACGATCATTCGCGCTTGATCAGTAGTGAGGCCTGTTTTCTCTTTACCCAGATTGACGCCAGCTGGCTGTAGCTGATCGCTTCGGGTCTGACCCTGCATGCCTGATGAAAAAACCCAAAGGCCACACATGAAAGCCACTATGGCAATCCTGGCTGAAAGCTTTGAACGACCCATGATTCCCTCCTATAACAAATCATTACCGTCTTCAATGATCGACTTGCCCGTCAGGTCTCTTTAGCACCCTAGATACTACGAAAAAACAGCGGGGATAGGAACTCTTAAAAGATTTTCAGGCGAAGGCAGATAGATGTGGACAGCTACGGCTATCCTGAGGAATGAGGTCGAAAACCTTAGGGCGAATGGGATATACTCGAGCTAATTGCCAGGGGGAACAAGCCAAAATTCCTGATGATAATGAACTGCAGGAGCTTGCCCCCTGAAGTCTTCTCTCGGAACTTGGCTGAGTGAAGAGGGATAATCAAAATAGTTAAAGAAAATTAGCTCCATGCACCGATTGCCCGTAACGAGCCTGCCTCTCGTGATCATCGCGTTAATTTTCCTGGCTTTGTGCAGAATACCGAAACCCCCGGAATTGGTCGCCTCTGAACCAGAAGTAGTCAGTCCGGTTGCAATCTCATTTGACGAAAGAGGGCGGCTGTTTGTTGTCGAGATGTTGGACTATCCGCTCAAGCCGGAAGCATTGGGAAGAATCAAGTTGCTCGAAGATCTGGATGGGGATGGTCGATTTGAAAAGAGCACGGTATTTGCAGACAAGCTGCATTTTCCCAACGGAGTCATGGCATGGCGGGGCGGGATTTTGGTGACTTGTGCTCCCGACATTCTCTATTTGGCTGATACGGACGGAGACAATCGGGCCGACGTGCGTCGTGTGGTTTTAACGGGCTTTGCCGAAACCAATCCGCAACTGCGAGTCAACGGGCCGGTTTATGGGCTCGACAACTGGATCTACGTCGCCTACCCGGGAGTCTCCATGCCCACGGTCTACATCAAAGAATTTGGCGATTCAGGAAAACCCA
>QHZP01000683.1:2384-4928 GCA_003224715.1 Acidobacteriota bacterium
CCGACCATCCGGAGGTACCGGCGGTTGAGATACACCAAACGGATTTACGCTTTCAACCTGAAAAGGCCAGGGTGGAAGCTGCGTCGGGCAATTCTGAATTTGGCAACACCTTCGATACCTGGGGCAATCGCTTTACGGTTTGGAATAACGACCATGTCCGGCATATCGTTCTCCAAAATAAATACCTCAGCAAAAATCCTTACCTGGAGCCGACCTCGTCGACCCATTCAGCCTCCGACCACGAGAAGGCAGCCAAAGTCTACCCCGTTACCCAGGAGCTCAACTACATCCATGAGTCCGAGATCGGTCATTTTACCTCTGCCTGTGGAATCACTGTCTACACAGGGGCTTCTTTCCCATCCGAATATGAAGGGAACTTCTTTGTCTGTGAACCTGCCCATAACCTGGTTCATCGCGACGTATTGGTCCACAGTGGCGCCACCTTTATCGCCAAGCGGGCCCAAGACGGAGTGGAATTTTTGGGTTCGACGGACGGATGGTTTCGACCGGTCTTTACCACTATTGGCCCGGATGGGGCCCTTTACGTCGTAGATTACTATCACAAAGTCATCGAACACCCCGAATGGATCCCGCCGGAAAAAATGAACGAGGCCGATCTTTATGCAGGATCCCAAAGGGGACGCATCTACCGTGTCGTGTTTGATGCCCCCAAGCCATCGGCAAGGCCCCAGTTGAACAAGGCCGGTGCGGCTGAATTAGTGCAACAGTTGTCCAACCCAAACATGTGGTGGCGCACGACAGCCCAGCGGCTCCTGGTGGAAAGAAGGGATCAAACGGCAGTGCCCCTATTAAAGGATCTGGCGCATCAAAACTCGCCGCTTTTGGGTCGGATCCATGCTCTCTGGACGTTGGAAGAGCTTGGTGGGTTGGAGGCGGAACTTCTGGATCAGGCACTGGGTGATAGCAATCCGAAGCTCAGAGAGCAGGCGATTCGGTTGGCGGAAAATCACCTAACAGATGTGAAGTTGAGGAACAGGCTACTGCAAATGCTGGGCGATCCAGATACGCGAGTGCAATTTCAACTGGCTTGTACGCTGGGTCAACTATCTGGCGAGCCGCCTTTCAGAGCGCTTCAGCAGATCGCTTTTCGTCATATCGACGACAAATGGTTCAGGCTCGCCGTCCTCACGGCAGTCGCCCAAGACGCACTCCGCTGGTTCCGAACTGTGACCAGCCCAGGTGGATTTGTCGCTAAGCCGTCCAAAGGCATGGACGAGTTCCTGGCCCAGCTTGCCTCGGTCCTGGGTGCCAGACAGAAGGATCGTGAGATTGCCGATGCCGTGACTCTCGTGCCTAAGAGTCAAAGTAAACAGGATGGCTGGTGGCAGCGTGCCAGCTTAGAAGGCTTAGCTGACGGGCTCAAGCAGGGCATGGAGACACGGGCAAAGCTGCCCCGAGCACAACACCTCTTATTACAACTGCTAGAGACCCGATCTAGTAGCATGAAAGATGCCGCTCTCCGAGTCCTGACGCACCTCAGTCTGATCGACTCGCCAGAATTACGCAGGGTGATTGGGAAAGCTTCCCAAGTTGCGTCAAACCGGGAGTCCAGCTTGCAAGACCGGACCCGTGCGATCGGTATTCTCGGTCTCGACCCCACTGCCTCCTCTTTGTTCCTGCTGGAGAAATTCCTTTTACCGCAGCAACCTGAAGAGGTCCAGGTTGCGACTGTAGGGGCATTAACCAACTTCCGGGACACCAAGGTAACGACAATATTGCTGGACAAATGGAGAGCTTACACCGGGCCTGTTCGCGAAGCGGTGCTGACGGCATTTTTCAACGACCGCAGTCGCTTGTTAGCACTGCTAAGCGCAATCAAAGCGGAAAAGGTGCAACCCTGGTCGCTGGCTCGGGCGATGAAGTCGCAGTTACTACACTTGCCCGATGGGGAGATTCGAGAGAAGGCCAGTGTCCTCATACAAAATGTCTCCGAAAACGACCGCAAAGCCGTATTTGAAAAATATCGTCCTTCTTTACGCCTTTCTGGTAGTCCTGAACGCGGCAAGCAGGTTTTCCAGGACGTGTGCAGCAAGTGTCACAAAGTGGGTAATGTGGGTTACGAAGTGGGACCTGATCTGTTGACTGTTACCAACCGCCCGTAGGAGCAACTAATGATCGACATCCTGATGCCCAATCTCAATATAGAAGGGGGCTACGAAGAGTATCTGGCGCAAACAACCGACGGGCGGTTGATTACCGGCATTATTGCCAAACAGAGCCCAACCGCAGTGACATTGCGCCGCGCCAAGGGAGAAGAAGACACGATTCTGCGCAGCAACCTCACTAGCTTGCGTTCCTTAAGTCTGTCTCCCATGCCGGAAGATCTGGAAAAAAGTATCAGCGCCGAGGGCATGGCTGATCTGCTGGCATTTCTAAAAAGTCCGCGGTGATTCAAATGGAAATGGGATGGTATTGCCCGCTAGGTTGTACTGTCCGCAGAAAATGCAGCGTCCCGTCAAAGTCCGGTAAGTGATTGGGTTGACGCGCAGCCCTTGCTGATGCAGGGGCTACTCAGGTGAGCCT
>QHZP01000683.1:5028-5650 GCA_003224715.1 Acidobacteriota bacterium
AGCGTTCCCTATCCATACAAAGAAAGAGAGGCCCGATGTGACAGCGCCCGCCAGAGAAAGAACTACGGCCGTCTGGTGGAAGGGCCAGGTTCGCATAACCGTCATGACTGCCATCCTTAGTATGTCAACTTCTTCGTGTCAGGCAGCAGAGAAGGGAGAAGAGGTAGTCGCCGTTGATGTTCTTAACGTGAGTTTTGACCACATCTCCAACTCACCAGTCGTGATCCTGCAAGACAAAGATAAGACAAGAGGCATCCCCATCTGGGTAGGGCCCTTTGAGGCCCAGGCAATCGCTATGGAGATGCAGGGAGTGCCCTCTCCTCGGCCGCTAACACACGATCTGCTCAAAACCATCTTGCAGGATGTGGGGGTGCAGTTTGAAAAGGCCGTGGTCAGCGAACTCAAAGAGAGCACCTTTTACTCACGTATTTACCTGACCTCCGCGGGAAAGCATATTGAAGTTGACAGCCGACCAAGTGATGCCATCGCGCTGGCGCTCCGCTTTCACAAGCCCATCTTCGTTGTTAAGTCGCTCTTGGAGGGGGAAACCGGGTTTGACCTGCAACAGGCCAGAGGCAAGGCGATCGCCGAAAAGGTCCGCGGGATCACCGTGCAGGATCTC
>QHZP01000683.1:5682-7573 GCA_003224715.1 Acidobacteriota bacterium
GCCCGTGAAGGAAATGCATTGGGCTTAAAACGCGGGGACATGATCCTTACGGTCGGTGATGAAAAGGTGCACGGGGCGGCGAACTTCAAAGAGACGATTGCTAAACAGGAAGGACGGGCGGTCACGTTACGGGTCATCAGGGAAGGGAAGGAAATTGAGGTGGTCCTTGCGCCGTGAAGCAATTAAGGACGAATACAAATTCACCCGGACCCACTTTTCCGGTCAAGCGCATCCGCTCTTGCACTCGTACCATTCTATGCTTGGTCAGCTACCATTTTTAATCTAGATTCGAAGGGTTCGAAGTCAGCCAAAGCTTCTTCCAATTCGGGGAGAGGTTGGGTGTCACAGAAGAGGAGGTTCGTATGACCGCAACGCATTCGGGTAGTGGCTCAGGAATCGTACGTCTCATCTTCATTCCTAGTGTGGTCACTCTCATCATCACGATTTTACGTCTGATTGGTGAACTCCAACATTGGTCCAGAGTTTGGTTCAATCCCACTGCGGGTGGCGGTGGCGCGATCATTGGTATCACCTGGCTGGCACCAATCTTCGGAGTCTATTTTGCGCTGAAATTGTCAGGGGCCGGGGAGGGGCTGGAACGCGTCGGTAGAGCCATTATGCTGGCTGTCCTGGGGCTCATCGTTATGATAGGGGGTTCCTTTATGGCCTTTGCTCCCTTTATCCAATTTCCCGGAAAACTGGCGGTGGGGTTCCTGCTGATATTGGCGGCAGCCGCCCTTCAGCTTCCCGCTTGGCCTGCTTTGTTCAAGACCTTACTGGCATATGGCTATACCGCACGAATTCCAGTGGCCCTGGTGATGTTTTTCGCCATCCAGGGTCACTGGGGTACCCACTATGACGCTCTGCCTCCGGAATTTCCCCAGATGAGCTTTTGGCCAACGTATGTTATGACCGCTCTTCTGCCCCAACTGGTCTTCTGGGTTGCGTTCACGGTAATTGTGGGGTCGCTTTTTGCGGGCATCGCCAGCGCCATCTTTGCTCGTCGGATGTCCGTGTCACCCGCTCACTGATGAGCAGACAGCTTGGAGGAAAGTTGGAAGGCCTAACTTTTTGAGCCACTCCAAGCGGCTGGTCACTCTGTAGTGACGGCGGCGGGTCGGCCATCTCGCACGTGGCGCGAGCGACGTTTGAAATCAAAACCTGCGAGCAAGTCTGTCGATCTTCCAGAAAGGCGCTCAAGGTCGCGGTGAATCTTTGATCATCCGGTTCAAGACGTTGGAAGTGATCCGTTGGACCGTCGGGTTTACTCCAAAGGTGCCCGCCATGTCACCGACTCGGGCGGGAATGTGACCAGGCGGACACGACAGTCCTTCTGACCACCAGATAGTGCCTGCGTTGAAGACCCAGTTCCCTTTGGGACAGGGATAGACTACCCCGTGATGTCGCTGGTCCTTTGCCCATTGGGTGTTGCGCGGAGTCAAGGGACTGGTAGCCACCACATCCAGACCGGGAATTTCGGCAGGAGTCCAATTGTACTCCCAACCGATAAGTGCCGGAATCCTGTCCCCTGCCCTGACTTTCAAGCCTTCATAAATCCAGTGCTCGGGCTTGGTAATGATGGACCGGATCTAAGTCCCGTTAATTTCGCCTCCTCGCCGTCAAAGTACTGCTTCCGTGCGAAGGCTCGACAAGGCAGGCCCGTTACCGTACTGTTGTAGGAAATAATCTCGTGCCACAGAGTATTTCCGGAAAAAAACGCGAAACTCAGTCCTTGATCGCGGGCTTCCAGTGCCTCCTCAAACATCCGGCGAGACCAGTATTCGTCGTCACCCACCGAGAGGAACACTTTGGCCATTTTCAAAGTGTCAGGGTCAAGCTGAAGATCCAGATTGGAAGCATAAACCACGTCATAGCCCTGTTGCTCGAGCCA
>QHZP01000693.1 GCA_003224715.1 Acidobacteriota bacterium
GGGGTTGCTACCCGAATTCTTTCACAGCTTCAGGGGTACGGGGCTGGGTTGTCCCGAACCGCAGAGACCCACCACGAAGGCCTTTGGAGATGATGTCCTCCAGCACGGCTTGAGCGTTTGGAGCTCGCGGGTTAGACATTTGAAAGCCCACAAAGCGATCGGAATGAGCACGTACCGTGCATGCCACCAATTCCTGTTCCCCCGGCGCACTGCCGAAAAGAACCGCGTGCTCGACCTGATAGCGGTCAAGCTCCGCAACCCAACGTTTTGCCAATGCTGCTGGCTCGGGCGGAGACTCGACGCCCAATCGCGCGATCGCGAGGGCAGTGGGATCGGCCATTCCCTTCAAATCAGGAGCCTGCCTGGCATAGAACGCGAAGACTTGTCTCGAAAAGAAATGAAGGTGTGCATCGAAGATAGAAGGGTCAGCCATGTTTGAGCGGGTGTGGGAAAGAACCCAATCTCACACTAAGACGCCAAGGCCACAAACGCAAGCCCGAGTGAAGGCCTCGATATTGGAATTTCTTCTCAACTTTTCCGTGGTTACTCACACCTGGGGGATTTTGACTCAGGAACGGGACCGTCGTATTTCTCCATCGTGCCTCCGCAGCGGATGCAAGGAGGGAGCAGTTGACCTTTCTTCACATGCATGACGTGCCCGCACTGGCGGCACTTGTAGGCTGAATCCTCCTGGACCATCGTCAGTGGCATTTCGTTAACTCCTTCTCGGCTGAGATGAGGAAGGGAAGGAAATGAGAACAGTTTCTCCCTCTTCCTGAAAGAGACCTGGCTGAAGGGGCGCAGCCACCGCCCGGCTTACCTGGCGCGGGGTCTCGGTTGTGCGGCTATTTCGCCGACCCCTTGGCCCGTTCCACATATTTCAGATTTTCGACGTTCAGCCGGATTGAATCCCCAACTTTGATGAACTGGGGAACCATGACTTCAATTCCGTTCTCGAGTCGAGCCGATTTTAACGTGCTGTCCTGTTGCTGATGAGTGGGAGGAGCCGTGTCGGTCACTTGAATTTCAACGATGCCTGGGAAGTCCACGCTGATCGGCTGTCCTTCAACGAACTCGATACCTAACCGCATCTCCGGTTTGAGAAAACGGCTTTGAGATCCAATCACAACCACAGGAATCTCAACTTGATCGTAGGTCTCAGGATTCATGAAGTGACAATGCTCAGCATCGGAATAGAGAAACTCCATCGCCTGCTTCTCGATAGGTAAGTCGTCCAGCTTCAGATCTGAGCGAAAGCTTTGCTCCCACAGTGTTCCCGTCGCCAGGCTTTTGAGACGGACGTGTGTCACGCCGCCCATCTTGCCTTGCCCCGGGTGGTAATCGGCGGCCAACACTTTATAAACCTGACCTTCATAGCGAATAGCCATTCCTGAACGCAATTGCGAAGCGTATACCATGTGCATCTCCAAAGTGTGGGCTTTGGTTATTATAGCAGCACTGTTGGTTCTCTACACGCTATTGTGGGCCTGTTCATGCTTAAGGAGGTGTCGTGGCGCTGGCGGTGTTGGAGTAGGAGGAGTTGCCATTGGTATTGTAGGCACGAACCCGGTAGTAATAGGTTGTCGAAGCCGAACGGCCGGTGTTGGAATAGGTCGTCACATTGGCCGCCACCGTGGCGATTTGGGAAAAGGTGATCCCATCGGTCGAGCGTTCAATCTTGAAGCC
>QHZP01000118.1:0-6342 GCA_003224715.1 Acidobacteriota bacterium
CGAGAACAAAGGCGCCATGATGGGATGCAGTAACCCGCACCCGCATTGCCAGGTTTGGGGCGCGCGGCATGTGCCAAATGTTCCTGCCCGGAAAATGGTTAGTCAGGAGGCCTATTTTCGTTACCACAGCACCGATCTGCTGGGCGACTACTTGAACCTTGAGCTGCGCCAAGGGGAGCGTCAGGTTTGCGATAACGAGCACTGGGTGGCCCTGGTCCCATTCTGGGCTATCTGGCCCTACGAAACCATGCTTATCCCCCGTAGATTGGTCGCCGATTTGCCGTCGCTTCTGTCGGAAGAACGAGATGCGCTGGCAGACATCCTAAAGCGGCTGACCACGCGGTACGACAACCTCTTCCAAACTTCTTTCCCTTATTCTATGGGCTGGCAGGCCAAGCCTACCGATGGAGCCGAGCATCCCTACTGGCGCCTTCACGCCGTCTATTTCCCTCCTCTGCTGCGCTCGGCAGCCATCAGGAAGTTTGCCGTGGGATATGAAATGAACGCAGAGCCCCAGCGCGAAATCACACCAGAACAAGCCGCAGGCCGGCTGAGGGAAATGTCAGAGCGGAATTACCTCCAATGAAGCGCTACAAGCCAGATATTGCTGATCATCGGAATCTTTCTGATGATCCCCGCTCCCTCAATGAGGCCGAGGGGAGAGCAAAACTCTTAATTCTGCGTTTGTCTGCGTTCATCTGGGTCCAAAAGAGTTACCTGAAATTTGCCGCTTGGCTTCTAGCGCTTTGCGTTTTATGCTTAAAAATGATGGAAAAGACATGACTCATCCGATCTTCTGGTGAAAGGAAGGTGAAGGAATATGAGCAACAAGATCACTGAAATTTCTCCTGAGATACTGGCCAAAGCGAAGTCTGGTGAGATACCCCAATCCAGGCTGGAAGAATATCGGGAGTTCCTCCAGGAAGTAGAATCCAAATTCATGAACCATCGGATTATCGTCAATAACAGGTATTGCAGGTGGTTTGAGAAAGGGGACATGACCCTGGAGCAACTCCGCCATTTCGTCCAGCAGTTTTCCGTTTTCTCTCACTTCTTTCTCGTGGCCCAACTCAAGAAAATGATCAATGCTGGAACGTTGGAAGGGTACCGGGCGTCCAAGGAAATCTTAGCGAACGAGATTGGAGTCATTTTCCGGCGGCCGGGGCAGGCTGTTGGGACCAAGAGTGGCAGCTTGAGTGAAGAAGAAAAAGATCTTTCTACCGACCCTGAGTTGGTCTCCACGGAAGGGACCGTCGATGGCGGGGTTTTTAAGTTCAAAGCCGGGCATTTTGAGTGGCTCCTCCACATCGGACAGCAGATCGGTTTAGGATTTAGCAGCATGGGGAAGAGAAAGCATGGAACGGCTTCTACTGTTTTCTTTTGTGATGAACTGGAAAGACTCTACGGAAGTGAAGACCCCAACATCGGAGAAGGCGGCAGCTTTGCCGTAGAGAACTGGGCCGCGGCAGGTTTCTGGAAACAGCTCATCAGGGGGCTGAAGAAATTTAAGGAACGACAAATACCCGACCTGAAGCTGGCTTTCTTTACCTGGCACGATGCGGTGGAAGATCAGCACGCTAGCCACACCCAGGACGAGCTCTCAGAAGTATTTTTCAAGGAAGGATTCGATCGGGCCAAGTTTGTTTCCGGCGGATTGGAAATGCTCGACGGGGTGGCCCGCTTCTGGGATGGTCTCTATGAAGACCTGAATCGGACGGCGCAAGCAGCCTGATGGGTTGCTTCCTACCAACATCTTACTCCCTCACTTGTGGGAAAGCAGTAATCCGAAGTTTCGCCGAACCGTAGGGAATCAGGCTGACCGTTTCTACGGGCTCCTGGCTCGAAACAGGGCTGGACGGCAAGGGCCCGGCTGATCCTTTATCCAGTTTCCATTGGGGCAGGCGGCGACCTTTGACTTTGAGTTCGACGGGCGCGCCATCAGGTGTGAAGGGAAACTTCGCAAGGCTTCTTTCCACAACCTGAACGGACCGTTCAGGGTTTGCGGTGTCGATAATCAATCCATAATTCCAGGCGGTAGTCGGATGAACTTCCCAATCGGCTGCCGGCGCTTTGTCCCTGATTTTGCGCCAATCCTCGCCTACCTTGAGACAAAAGACCAGCGGGCCTCTTTCAATCGCCAGAGAGTTTTGATACCAGCGGGAAATTCGAGTAGACATGGGGAAGGTCAACTCCACCAGATCGCCTTTTCTCCATTCTCGTGCGATCTTGTAAAACGTTCCTGCTTTGACACCTTCCAATGGTTTTCCATTGACTGTCACGGCCGCATCTTGAGACCAGGCGGGAATTCTCAGTTGAAGAGGAAACTGAGCCTGGGACGCTGGTTCCACATGGAGGCGGATCTTGTCATGGAAAGGATAATCCGTGTCTTCTGTGATGGTGACTCGCAGGCCGCCTTTGACGACGGTCTTTACCTCGCAGGGGGCGTAGGCCACGGTGGCCAAACCGTCATCCGGCGTGGCCATCCACAGGCTGGCCACTAGTTTGGGCCATCCCTGATGCATGTTGGACGTGCAGCAGCCGAAATTCGGCTCCAGCCCGAAAAGATTGGATTCTGGTCCATTGGTCGTCCAGTCGCGGGCATAGATGTTACAGAGCACTTGATTCGGTTGTTGATCATATTGATGAGCCCACATGTCTCCGGAGAAGGTTCCCGGCAGCGCATTGTAGGAGATCTTCTCCAGGCGATCGCCGAAGGCCGGGTCACCGTAAATGGCCATCAGGTGCTCTAAGGAGAACATCCCTTCCACAACCGCACATAGCTCGGTCCCTTGAGAAGGATTCCTGCCCGCATAATGCTCATCCCCGCTATGCACTCCATTCGGCAAAAGATGGTACCGATCCATCTCTTCAAGTTGATGATAGCTGGAATCTCGATCCGAACGATCTCCCGAGACCAGCCACCAGACCGCCGAGGTCTTGAGGGCCATGGCGTTATTGACCACATGGCTTTTCAAGTTGGCCTGGGGCCTTTGCACTTTGTCGCGAAACTGGAAATTCGCAAAATGGCCTTTCCAGTCGTAGCCCTGCTTTTGGAGGGCTCGTGCTAGCCCGAGCAATCGCGGGTCCCCGTTTCGATTGTAGAGCCAGAGGACGCTGAGCAGTTCGTCACCCCAGCGAAAAATGGCCCATTCTTTCAGTGGACGTTCAGATAGCAGGCCGAGCTGGTGCAGGAAATAACGTTCCATCACAGGGATCACGCGTGGATCACCAGTGGCTTCCTGGTATTGGGTAAGAAACTTGAGCATGATCATATTGGGCCACCAATCCTTGTTTTTCTGGGGTCCAATCGAACCCTCCGGCTTTTGATGGTCCAGCGTCCAGCCTACCCACTTATTGGCCTTGGCGATGAGTCTCGAGTCGTCTAACAAATAGGCCAGAGGAACGAGCCCATCCAGAAAATAGGGGCCGCGCTCCCAGCTCTCGCCGCTGCCGCCCAGCCAACCGCTGTTGGGTCCCAGGTCAGGCCAGAACTCGTCCAGGTGCCCGCTCAAGCCATTGGCTTGTATCTCCAATTGCCGTCGCAGCCAGCCTTTGGGCTTAATGGAGGTGAGTGGCAAGAGATAAAAGGCATTTGAAGGAAGAGGACTTCGATTCTTGACAATTGGAGAGTCCGGGGGGTTGCCGGCTTGGGAGCTGGGCGCTTCTGTCCAGACATACATCGCAGCCAGAGCGATGCTGATTGAAGCCAGCAGACAGATTCTAAATTTCTTTCTCATGGTTCCTCTCATCACACCTTTTTGACTCCATCATATATGAGAAATCCTTCCGCTTGGAAGGGGAAGCTCCTCCTTTGAAAAATGCCCCTTACAAGTCTTATCAAGGGGGAAAGCGCCGAAGGCTGAGAGCCTTGGTTTCACGGTTCTTCCACGCAGGTTGGCAAATCTGTCACGAATTAGAAAACAAATTCGTCGTGGCTGCCAAAGCTGTTTCTTCGCCTCCGGTGACTGCACCCAATCTTCTACCGCCCAATTTGAGTTTTCGCTATAATAAGCAACTTGGGTCGAGATACTCTTTGTCTAATTGTCAACTTACAACGTTTGAGCTTGGGTTGGAGCTCTAATAAGGGATCATGAGACCAAAGACGATGTTTGAAAAAATCTGGGAGGCCCATGTGGTCCACGAAGAACTGGGCAAGCCTTCTCTGATATATATTGACCGGCACCTGGTTCACGAGGTTACCTCACCTCAGGCTTTTGAAGGTCTGCGTTTGGCTGGCCGGAAGGTGCGCCGGCCTGACTTGACCTTTGCAACGATGGATCACAATGTCCCTACGACCCGGCGCTTCCTACCCATTGAAGACCCGATTTCAGCCCAACAGATGGGAACGTTATCCAGGAATTGTAAGGAGTTTGGGATTACGCTCTTTGATCTCAACAGCCCTCTTCAAGGGATCGTTCACGTCATTGGGCCCGAGTTGGGGATAACACAACCAGGGATGACATTGGTTTGTGGGGACAGTCACACTTCGACACACGGAGCCTTCGGAACCTTAGCCTTTGGCGTTGGAACAAGTGAGGTCGAGCATGTGCTGGCCACTCAATGCCTGCTGCAGGACAGACCCAAAACTTTCCTGATTCAAGTAAACGGTAAACGGCCCTATGGCGTGGAAGCCAAGGATATCATCCTGTCCATCATCGGCCAAATAGGCACGGGAGGCGGTGCTGGGAGTGTTATTGAGTATGCTGGTGACACCATCCGCGAACTGAGTATGGAAGAGCGCATGACCGTTTGTAACATGTCCATTGAGGGTGGTGCCCGGGCCGGAATGATTGCTCCCGACAAAAAGACGTTTGCGTATTTGAAAGGGCGGCAGTACTCTCCCGTGGATTTCGAAAGAGCGGTCGAGACCTGGAAAGAATTGGCCAGCGATAGCGGGGCTCACTTTGACCGAACCCTTAATATCGATGCGGCTTCTCTTGCTCCGCAAGTTACCTGGGGGACTAATCCAGGTCAGGTAGTGCCAGTGGATTCACGGGTTCCTAGCCCTGTAGACTTTTCCGATCCTAATGCCAGAAAATCGGCTGAGCGCGCGCTGGAGTACATGGCCTTAAAGGCAGGAACGCCTATCACGGACATTCCCATTGAGAGAGTGTTTATCGGCTCCTGTACCAACTCTCGCGTGGAAGACCTCCGGAGGGTGGCCCAATTCATTAAAGGCAAACATGTTTCTCCCAAAGTTTATGCCATGGTTGTACCAGGCTCCCAGCAAGTCAAACGAACTGCTGAGAAAGAGGGGTTGGACCATCTTTTCAGGGAAGCGGGCTTCGACTGGCGTGAATCGGGTTGCTCAATGTGCCTGGGCATGAATCCTGATATTCTCAAACCAGGAGAACGCTGTGCCTCCACATCCAATCGTAACTTTGAAGGCCGACAAGGCAAGGGAGGCCGAACCCATCTCGTCAGCCCCCTCATGGCCGCCGCCGCCGCAATTGAAGGTCACTTTGTAGATGTGCGGCAGTACAAACTGAACTAGCCCAAGGTTGCGAACACTGCCACTAACGCCCCGAGGAATAAGTCAGGTATGAAACCATTTACCAAGCTCAGAGGGATTGTTACTCTATTAGACTTACCTGATGTTGACACCGACCAGATTATTCCCAAGCAATTCTTGAAACGCATCGAGCGAACCGGTTTCGGACAGTTTCTTTTTTATGACTGGCGCTTCGTCGATCGGAACCAGCTCAATCCGAATTTTGAAATGAACCAATCCCGCTACCGCGGTGCAGAGATCCTGGTGACGCGATCGAACTTTGGTTGCGGCTCATCGCGCGAGCATGCTCCTTGGGCCCTTCTAGATTACGGTTTTAAGTCTATCGTTGCTCCTTCCTTTGCGGACATCTTCTACAACAACTGTTTCAAAAACGGCATGCTTCCAGTGCAATTAATGGAAGAACAAGTGGAGGAAATTTTCCGGCGAGTGCGGAGAACCCCGGGCTTCCAATTACATGTGGACTTAGAAAGAAAGAGAATTAGTTCAGATGATGGACTGGACTTTAGCTTTGAAGTGGACGAATTTCGCCGCTATTGCTTGTTGAATGGCTTGGATGACATTGGTTTGACTTTAGAGCACGAGGGTAAGATCCGCCAGTACGAGACGAGAAGGTCAGAGGCGTCGGAGCGATGATGTCAACAGGGTTATTGTTCCATATTTCTAGCGGTTTTTATGCCGCTCAAATTCCTAACATAGTCCTCAATTCCTTTACATAACGCTTCAGCAACTTTTTGGCGATAGCTTGGAGATTTGAGAAGCTTTTCGTCAGAGGGATTGCTGACAAAAGAAATTTCCGAGAGAATCGAAGGCATACTTGCCCCAATCAGGAC
>QHZP01000118.1:6399-15920 GCA_003224715.1 Acidobacteriota bacterium
TGATTGGCCATCGATCTTTGAACCGTTTGAGCGAATTCTCTAGATTCGTCGAGTTTCTCTTTTAGGGCGATCCTTTTTACCAAGTCTTGTAGCTCGAAAACGGTCTTCTGAGAACTAGCATTTTCACGAGCGGCGATTTCTTCCACGTCAGCCGAAGTGGCGAAGTTCAGAAAGAAGGTTTCTACACCGCTCACTTTTCGATTCCGACTGGAATTAGCATGAACGGAGATAAATAAGTCTGCCTGACTTTGATTGGCAAGGGCCGTTCGATTCTCCAGGGGAATGAAAGTATCATCCGTTCTAGTGAGGATGACTTCCCCGTTGAGCCTCTCTTCAACAAGGTTTCTTAATTTCAACGAGATGTCTAAAACCAGTTCCTTCTCTTGAAGGCCGGAAGGCCCGACGGTGCCTGTGTCATAGCCGCCATGCCCGGGATCGATAACGATTCTGCCAATCTTTAACCCCAAAGTCCTTGTTAGAGAGCGCGTTCCGTCGCTTTTAGGTTGAGCCTCCCGAGAAGCCATAGCGTTTTCGGAACGACTCTTTTCACTGTCTGGCCTCGCTGCCTTCTTGGTGATTTCTTTTCCCTTCGAGATAATTTCAACTCGAGACTTATTCAGCTCCTCACTGTCTTCAGTATTGGCTGCTTGAGCCTTGGAGATTGACTCTTTCTCTATGTCGTGATCGCTTCCCAGTAGCACTTTCTTCGACGGAAGAGGATCACTGAGCGCTGCAGGCAAAATCGTTGTCAATTCATCAGGTAATGGGTCCCCTCGTTTTATTCGCCACGGCTCTTTGGTCGGCTTCAGTCGTGCCTGCTGTTCCGCATCCATAGTGGGGCCCTGGATATCAATCACAATGCGAAACGGATGATGCAAATCTGACACGCGATAATTTTTGACTTCGGCCACATCCAGAACGATGCGGGCAACTTTCTCCTTGGCCTGGCCCAAGCGAACTTGGCGAAGGTAAGGGCCAGCGACAGAGAAAGTCCGGCCGATTAGTTCGGGTGAGAGCCTGGCATTCTCGACATCCAGAAAAATTCTGGCGGGATGATCCAGCCGTCCGTCGTGATGCTGGGCCTGGTCATCCAAGTCAATTACCAGGCGCGTACATTCATCCGAATTCCAGAAGCGGACGTTCTTGATACTCACGAGTCCTTCTTGCTTCGGGTTTCGAGGACCCTGGCTGGGGTTCGCTGAAGTCTTCGAGAGTTTAGCCTCAGAGGTTTCGAGGGTCTCCGGGCTGTTTTGCTGAACTCGGCTCGCAACGTTGCCCGATGATTTCTCTTCTTTTCCTCTCAATGAGAGAGGTTTCGGGTTAGAGGTGGCGGTTTTCAGTGCTGGGTTCTTCGAATGCTTTGCCCCGTCGCGCAGATCGGCCAGACGGGCGCCCGCGTCGCGAGCTTGCTTGGTTTGCGGGTATTTCCGAAGAAGATCCTTAAAAATCTCTTCAGCGGTTTTCAGATCATTCAGATCATTCAAACAAATTTCGGCCGAATTAAACAGGGCTGCCGGAGAATAAGGGTTACCGGGATATTCCTTTTCTAAGAATTCATAGGCCTTAATAGCCTGGCGAAAATACTTCGGATCGCCGAAATCATTAGCCATCATCTGGTAAAGTTCGGCCACGGCCATCAAGGCATCGTCCGTTTTCGAGGATACCGGTGAGGTATAATAAACTGACCTGAATTTGATAATTACGTTCAAATATTCTGCCAACGTACGCAATCTCTTGGGTCTACTTTCCAGTGAGGTTCTCATCTGAATAGCTTGAGCAAAATAATTTAAGGCAAGCTCCCGTTTAGAAGAAATGACATTGGCTTTTTCGGAAGAGAGGGGATTCCCAGCAACACGGGACTCGCAGAATGTGAGAAGAAAAATGTAAGCAACAGCAGTTAAGAAGGAAAACGGAGAAGTCCTTCTCCGTTTAGATCTGAGAAAGGAAAAAATGATGTAGTTCTTTGTTCTTCCTAATTCAATCAAAGGCTTTGGGGGAATAGGTTAATCGCCGGGTTAAGGATAGGTCGCCTCCAGATTAGAATAGACGACGCGACCTGCCTCGTCACGATAACAGACGATGCCACCATCCGGTTCACTTGTCGCAGTCAGAATAGATCCTTTCTTGTAAAGGCTGGTAATCCTGCGAACGTAAGATTGCGTTTCACGATAGGGAGGAATCCCTCGATGTTTAACGACCGCATTTTCTCCTGCATTATAAGCGGCTAGGACATAGGGGAGGTTATTGGGAAACATTTCGTTTAAGAACTTCAAAAACTTAACACCGCCTTCGATATTTTGCTGGGGATCCCAGACATTGCGTACTCCAAACCTTTTAGCGGTTTCAGGCAGCAGCTGCATCAAGCCTAACGCACCTTTGTAGGAAACCGCATGAGGATTGTAATTAGACTCTACTCTTGCAACAGCTCTAACTAGTTCAGGGTCGACACCATGTTGCTCGGAAATCTGATGAATCAAATTGTCAATCTTTTGGGATGCTTGATTGTCAATGAAGATAGTTTGGGTTCGGCTGTTGGTTTCGGGCGAAAAACTGAGGTTGTCGACAAGCTGATAAACCTCTTCGGTATTGGCATAAATCTTCTTGCCATCTTTCCCGGTTACTCTGACAATTTCCTGGGCCTCGATGGTGTTTTTCCCAGCGAAAACCAGCATTAGGATTATGACCAAACCCCTTACTTTACTTGCCAATGGACTATGGCCTCCTCATGGTTGGTTATAAACCTTATCAAAATAAACAGATAATGCAATAACTTTGGAATCAGATTAAACGAGATTACTTGGTGGCAAGGAAATGCTAGACCTTTCGAAGGTCTATTTTACTGAATTTTAGGGTACTAAGCAGGAAAACCTTAAAGTGCCCCATCCGGTTCAGTTAAGGCTGACGGCGCTATTGATTCCCTAGTTTGCAAGAACCGAGGCCACATGGGCACCCACGGCTTGGAGCGCTTGTGCCATTTTGCTTGGATCCTTGCCTCCCGCTTCAGCCATTTCCGGGCGACCACCCCCGCTGCCACCGACGATAGATGATATCTCTTTAACTAGTTTACCCGCATGGAGCTTGGGGCTTAGGTTGGAAGTTACCGTCGCCACAAGAGAAACTTTATCGCAGTTTGATGTGGCTAAAACCACAACTCCTTTTTCCAATTTTGATTTGAGTTCATCTGCCAAGTTTCTTAGAGAACTCTTGTCCAGATCATCGACAATGCCGGTTAAGACCTTTACATCTTTGACCATAACAGCGGATTCCAGGATTGCTTGGATCTTATTCTTAGCCAACCGATACTTAAGTTCCTCCGATTCCCTTTCCAGGCCCTTAACGATTGACTGATACCTTTCCAGGACGATGGGTAACTCATTGCGTTTACCTCGGGAAATTGCCTCAAGTTGGGAGATTAGCTGCTCGTCTTCCCTGAATCGACGCAATGCTCCCAGTCCAGTTATAGCTTCAATTCGTCTGACCCCGGCGGCTATCCCACCTTCGCTTACGACCTTGAACAAGCCAATCTCGCCAGTCCTGGACACATGAGTTCCACCACAAAGCTCCTTGCTAAATGTGTCCACGGAAACCACTCGTACCCTATCTCCGTATTTCTCGCCAAACAAGGCCATGGCCCCTTCTGAAATAGCGGTATTAAGGTCTTTGACAGAAGTAGTTACCTGTGAATTTTTCATAACGATGGCATTGACCATATCTTCGATTTCTGAAACTTCCTCGGGTGAGAGAGAAGTGTAATGGGTGAAATCAAAGCGGAGACGGTCAGGAGCCACCAGCGAACCGGCTTGCTTGACATGAAATCCAATCAGATTTCGGAGCGAGGCGTGCACCAAATGGGTCGCCGTATGATTTTTGGCAATAGACAAGCGTCTTTCCACATCCACTCTGGCTCGAACGATGTCTCCAACCTGCAGCATGCCGCGAATGCACTTGGCTTCATGCGCTGAATATCCTGGGATTGGAGGGTAAGTATTGTGAACGATGGCCTCAGAATTGTCTCCCTCTAGGAGGCCTGTATCCCCCACTTGTCCTCCTGTCTCTGCGTAGAATGGAGTTTTATCTAAGAAAATCTCGCCACTCTCTCCAGCTGCAAGTGACCTAACGAGCTTGCCCTCAACGCTGATCCCAACAATCTTCGCATCTTCAACTTGAAGCTCCGCATAGCCAACAAAATTCGTTTTTTCCCTGCCGAGCTCGACTACAATGGAATCCTTCCAGTTACTTGAACCATCCGATGAGACCGATTCCTGAGCTTCTTTCCAACTGGCTTTGCCTCTCTCTCTTTGAGCTTCGAGTTTCGCATTGAAACCGGGTTCATCCAATCTCACCTTAGCTTCCTCGGCAATCTCTTGTATGAGATCGATTGGAAGCCCAAAAGTGTCATAGAATTTGAAAATGATGTCCCCGCCAAGTACCCGCTCGGATTCGGGAAGCTTTTCGATGCGTGAGAGGCTCTCGGTCAATTGATCGACAGCAATTCGGATGGTTGAAGAAAATCGCTGCTCCTCATTCTTAACCACTTTGGCCACGTACTCGCGCGTAGAAACTAATTCCGGATAAGGCTCCTTCATAAGCTCCACCACGTGACCGGTCATCTTGTACAAGAAAGGATCTTCTATCCCTACTAATCTCCCATGGCGAATAGCACGTCGTAGGATTTTACGAAGCACGTATCCGCGGCCGTCATTGGAAGGAACTATCCCGTCACTAATCAAAAAAGTAGCCGCTCTGGAGTGGTCGGCAATGACACGCAGAGAAATATCGCCTGGGGAATCCTGACCATAATCTCGCTGGGCAATCTCCGCAGCCTGCAAAATGAGAGGTCTTAATAAATCTGTCTCGAAAACGCTGGTTTTACCCTGTAACACGGCTGTGATTCTTTCCAAGCCCATGCCGGTGTCGATCGAAGGTTTGGGCAGTGGAGTCAGCTTTCCGGAAGAGTCACGATCAAACTGCATGAAAACTAGGTTGCAAATCTCCACATAGCGTCCGCAATCGCATGGAAACTGGCACTCAACATGTTCTAACTCACTAGCTACGGGACCTTGGTCAAAATAGATCTCCGAACAAGGGCCACACGGACCAGTCTCTCCCATGGCCCAGAAATTATCCTTTTCTCCCAGGCGAAAGACTCGTTCACTCGGGATCCCAACTTTCTGATTCCAGATCGTAAAGGCTTCCTCATCGTCTTGGTAAATCGTTATCCAGAGCCTGTTTTGATCAATTCCATATTCTCGGGTGACCAGATTCCAAGCCAGGGGAATGGCCTCGGATTTGAAATAATCGCCGAAGGAAAAGTTTCCCAACATCTCAAAGAAAGTATGATGCCGAGCTGTCTTTCCGACATTCTCCAAGTCATTATGCTTGCCGCCGGCCCGGACACATTTTTGAGAAGACGCGGCGCGAACGTAATCCCTTCTCTCTCTTCCCAAGAAGACATCCTTAAATTGATTCATACCTGCATTGGTAAAAAGCAGTGTTGGGTCATTGGCAGGAACAAGAGACGAGCTTTTGACGATACGATGCCCGCGTTGCTCGAAGTACTGCAGAAAGAGCTGTCGGATTTGGTGTCCAGTCAAGTTAACTTCCTCACCGTTCTGATTCGAACTGATTTTTGAACCGCTTACTCAATTCACGGCGAATGGCTTCCTGCTGAAAGCCCTGTCGAACGAGGTAATTATAAAGCCTCGCCAGTTTTTTTGCATCCATTGGTAAGGACAGGGTCTTTAGCTTCTTTTCCAAAGCTCGAACCAACTGTGCAGAATCGTCAGCCAGGGGATAAACTTCGTTCAGCACCTGGTCGATCAGTGCCGGCTCTAAGCCTCGGGCTCTCAGCTCGCTTTCGATGCGAAAACGGCTATAGAGCTTTCGATTGCCGGTGGACTGAACAAAGAGTTCAATGTACCTTCGATCCTCCAGGTATCCGCTGGCGGTCAATCTTTGGATGATAGTGTCAACGAGTGCTTTGTCGCCTGAGCCATTTAGAAGTTTTTGTCGAAGCTCGGCGGTTGGGTAAGGTCTGAGGCTTAGTTTCTTAAGGGCAAAAGCAAATAAATCTTGGCTGGTGAGGACCTGGCTCGATTTGGGCTCACTGGTGGAGTCTTTCAAACTGGCTGATGGTTCTTTCCATCTCTTCCTTGGCTGCATCGGTAGAAGAACGGATCCCTTCGACCCGAAGCTTGAATTCGTCCGGATTCGAGGCCTGCTTCACAGCTTCATCATAGGTGATGAGCTTTTCCGTGTAAAGACTGTAGATGGACTGATCGAAAGTCTGCATCTGATACTGGGATGTACCGGCAGCAATGGCATCGCGAATCATTCGGGTCTTGTCCTGGTTGATGATGCAATCGCGAATGAACTCGGTTGAGACCAAGACCTCTACTGCGGGAACTCGTCCGAGTCCATCGGCTTTTCGAATGAGCCGGATGGAGATGACAGCTTTCAGCACGCTGGCCAGATGCAAACGAATCTGATTTTGTTGGTGGGGAGGGAACACGGTGATGATCCGGTTAATAGTTTCGGTGGCATCCAGGGTATGAAGCGTGCTTAGCACCAAGTGGCCTGTTTCAGCAGCTATTAGAGCTGTATGTATGGTTTCCAGGTCCCGCATTTCACCGACCAGGATCACGTCTGGATCCTGACGCAATGAACTTCGCAAGGCTTCTCCAAAATTCTTGGTGTCGACATCTACCTCCCGCTGGCTGATAAAAGACTTTTTGTCGCGATGGAGGAACTCGATCGGGTCTTCGATGGTAATAACGTGTTCGGTTCGGTTTGAGTTAATTTGATCAATCATGGCGGCTAGCGTAGTCGATTTGCCGCTTCCAGTTGTTCCGGTGACCAAAACCAGTCCTCGCTTTTCTTGGCAGATTTTCTCCAGAACATTGGGTAATTTGAGTTCTTCTGCGGTGTAAATATGGGTGGGAATAACTCGAAGCGCTATGGCGATGCTGCCCCGTTGCTGGAAGAAATTGCAACGAAACCTTCCTAAACCAGCCACACCATAGGCTATGTCCAGTTCGGCGTTTTCCTTGAACTTCTGCTTCTGACGATTGGTCATCATGCTGAGAGCAAGCCCTAGCGTGTCTTCGGCTGTAAGGCGCTTGGTTTCGATAAGCGGTACTAATTCGCCGTTAACGCGAACATAGGGATAGTTTCCGACCTTAAGGTGCAAGTCTGAAGCCTTACGCGCACATGCCAATCTGAGAAGTTCGTCAATATTTACATTCATGATGGGTTGCTCCGAAACGGAATTCAAGCTGAGTAGACGGTGCCCCTACGGCCTGAAATTTTATCGGCACATGAACGCTGAGTCTTCAACACTATTCGGGAAGGGATTCGGTTTGGGGAAGGATCATTTCACAAAGGTCAGCCAGCTGTGTTTATCTTCGCAGGCTCCACTGACCACGCCGAAGAATTTTCCTTGAATCTTAGCCGTGATGGGGCCTCGCGAGCCCGCGCCTACAGGAATCTTGTCAATGCTGCGGATGGGGGTCACCTCGGCGGCGGTGCCCGTGAAGAAAACTTCATCTGCCAAATAAAGAAATTCACGCGCAATGGCCTGCTCATGAACGGCAATTCCCAGATCCTGGCAGATCTTAATGACGCTATTGCGGGTAATGCCGGGAAGTACTGAGGAGCCCAGCGGAGGCGTGTGGACGGCGCCGTCTTTGACCAAGAAAATATTTTCGCCGCTCCCCTCACTGATATAACCCGAGTTATCGAGGGCGATCCCTTCCGAATAGCCGTTCTTGAGGGCTTCCATCTTAATGAGTTGCGAGTTCATGTAATTGGCGGCTGCCTTGGCTAAGGCGGGCAGCGTATTGGGAGCAATCCGAGTCCAGGAGGAAACACAGACATCCACTCCTTGCTCGAGAGCCTCTTTTCCGAGATATTTTCCCCATTCCCAGACAGCCACAACCACGTCCACCGGGCACCCAAGCGGGCTGACGCCAATTTCTCCATAGCCGCGAAAGATTACCGGACGGATATAGCATTCCCTCATCTTATTCTCACGGATCGTTTCCAGGATGGCCTGGCTAACTTCTTTGGCTGAGTAGGGAACGTCCATCCGATAAATCTTGGCCGAGTTCATCAGCCGTTGCACATGCTGTGGCAGGCAAAACACTGCCGGTCCTTTGGCCGTGTTATAACATCTAATCCCCTCAAATACGGAACTGCCATAATTGACGACATGGGACATGACATGAATCTTGGCATGATCCCAGGCAACAAAGTTGCCGTTGAACCAGATTTTTTCCGATTTAGGGATTGGCATTCTTTACTCCTTGAACATTTAGCCCAGCCACATCTGCCTGTGTTCAGAGAATCCCGGCTAAGGAGCACCCTCAGGCCCCAGAAGTATAGCATAGGCTCCGGAAAGGTCCCTAAGGGATTCACCTTGACGCTCGAAAGAACCGTTTGCTAAGATTAGGTGAAGGCTCTGAAATGCTGATCTGACAAAGGTTTCATCAGGCTTCAAGCCGGATGATGAAATGGCTTTGGTTAGAGAGAGGAACCTTCTTGACGAATGTAAGCTACGATCCAAAGCAAATTGAGCCCAAATGGGCAAGGAGATGGGAAGCAGACGAACTCTATAAAACGGCGCCCGCTGGTAATCGCCCCAAGGCTTATATTCTCGACTTTTTCCCCTACCCGTCAGGCGACGGCCTGAGCGTGGGTCACTGCCGCAACTATATCCCGACCGATGTTTTGAGCCGCTACTACCGGATGCACGGCTACAATGTTCTCCACCCGATGGGATGGGACGCTTTTGGCCTACCGGCCGAAAACGCGGCAATCAAATTGAAGACCAACCCGGCTAAACTGATCGCCCAATACTCTGCGAACTACAAAAGACAATTCAGATTGATTGGTATTTCGTTCGATTGGAGCCGCGAAATCAATTCGTCCGATCCCGAGTATTATCGATGGACGCAATGGATTTTCCTGCAGCTCTATGGTTCCTGGTATGACCCTCGCTCTAACGCAGCGCGACCGATTGCCTTGCTTGAATCGGAACTGGCTGTCAAGGGCACCAGAGAGATTCCGGGCGTAGATCCGCTGACTGCCAAGCAATGGAATGCGCTCGGTGCAAAGGAACGCAATGAGTTTCTCAGTAAGTTCCGGCTGGCTTATCGTGCCGCTTCCACCGTCAACTGGGATCCGGTTGAAAAGACCGTGCTGGCCAATGAAGAAGTGATCGACGGGCGGGGATGGCGGAGTGGTGCCGAGGTTGAAAAAAAGAAGTTACATCAGTGGTTCTTCCGCATAACCGCCTATGCTGATCGGTTGCTGGCCGACCTCGACACCATTGACTGGCCGGAGCACATCAAATTGATGCAGCGTAACTGGATCGGACGCAGCGAAGGCGCAGAAGTCAATTTTCATACTGAGGTAGGCGAGCTGCGGGTCTTCACAACCCGGCCAGATACCCTCTGGGGCGCAACGTTCATGGTGCTCTCCCCGGAACATCCCTTTGTGGCCGAACTGACCGCCGCGGAATG
>QHZP01000119.1:0-524 GCA_003224715.1 Acidobacteriota bacterium
GGGGTCGCGGTTTTTAGATTGGGAGGAGTTTTAGCATTGACGTTTCCCGTGGCCCAGGCGACGGCTCCCACCAGGATGCCCTGGAACGTCGGGTTCGTCCAGACGTCCTCCCGATGTCCCATGGAGGTATAAAACACTCGTCCCTTTCCATGGTGGCGGGCCCAGGTGGCTGGATAACTGGGGCGTTGATAATCGGAGCCTTGCATCGCTTGGGTATCCTGCACCAGGATCACATGCAAATCAGAAGCAAAGTTTTTCAAAGAATACCATTCATCTTTGAGGCGGAAACTTTCTTTAATCTTCTCGCAGCCTGGGAAGTCAGGCGAGGTTAACTTCATATTGGCCTCCTGCTGCGCACCGTGCCGGATGAACTCGCCGCCGAGCATCTGGATATAAGGGTCGCGTGCGTCCGGGGCTTGAGTCTGGAAGGCTTCGCCCACGCTATGAAAGGTGTCACTGGCGCTATGAGTGCCAAGGAAGCCCTTGCCTGAGTGGATGGCCTCCAGAAAAGCAGCCTTGCCCTC
>QHZP01000119.1:531-10032 GCA_003224715.1 Acidobacteriota bacterium
ACATGGGAGGATTTTTGTCGGTCCCGGCTTGAGTGAGGTCCCCGGTGGTATAAAAGAAGATGGCATCATATCCCTTGAGTTTTTCTCCAGTGAAGACTGACCCATCTTTGGTGGCTGTGACGTCAAAACCATGGCTGGCGCCCAGCTCCGTTAAAATCCGTTCCGCATGGCTCAACTCATTGCCATTGCGTTTAATCGAGCTGTGTTCGTATCCTGAGGACTTCGTAAAAAATAGAATCCGGCGTCGTGGAGAATTCTTCCCAAATAAATTCAAGTCCGGATCTAGCATGAGGCCCAGCCCGGCGGCGGAGATTTGACGGATTGCCCGTCTGCGATGAATCAGTTGCTCTAAAAAGTCACAGAGGTCTCTTGTCATTATTAGCTCCTGTTAAAGTTGACAACATAGGTTTTGGAACAACCCGCATAGCGAACTCAGGCTCGAATAGTCTAGATAATGAACCAGTCCTGTGCCAAGTGGAAACTTATTAAAAAGCGCTTTCGAGTGCGGCAGCTTGATGCCGCTTTCCCCTGTCGCGACCTTTCACAGCGCCGGCTTGACGGCGCCCGGCCTCTCTTGGAGGACGTTAGAGTTGGAATCCATAACAATTCGATGAGGAAGGTGGCCGTCCTCAAGCCATTGGCATCTCTACGAAAGCGGCATCAAGCGGCCGCACTCCAAAACTTCGCAGGTATTGCCACTGCGTCGTAAGTGCGCTAAGATCTTTGATATTTGTACTTCAGAGAAAATCATGGATAACAGACGTATTCAACAACTGGAAGAATTTCTCAGGACTAATCCGGATAATGCCCTGTTCCAATATAGCCTCGGATTGGAGTATTTAAGAATCGGTAACGCAGAAAAAGCCATTCTGCCACTTCGTGCAGCGATTCGCCTGCAAGCAGACTATTCAGCAGCTTATCGGGAGTTGGGCAAGGCCTTGACCCAGGCAGGACTGACAGAAGAAGCAGCCCATACCTATCGGGAAGGAATTAACGTCGCCAAGGGCCGCGGCGATCTTCAGACGGCTCGGGAGATGCAGGTGTTTCTAAATAGGATCACTGGCGAGAAAGGAAGCAAAGACCAAGAGACTGGCTGTCCGAATTGATCCATGCAGATTGTCATTCGGTCGAATCACGATGCGGCTGCCCCGTACACAGCGCGCGACAATTCTTTTATGTGTTCTCAGCAACCCTTTTCCTTTTGTCGGAGTTTTGGCGGTTTCTTCGAGCAGCAAGCTGAACACACTGCCTGCAATGAAAATTTCAGGCTACTCTGAAAACGCTTCTCGAGCGTAAATGCCGACGACTGAGGCTGCACGTAGATCAGGGCCCCCCGTCAAAGTTCCTTAGATTAATTGCATTGAAGGACAGCCCTTGCTGACGCGCGGGCTACTGACTCGGGCCTCGGCCTGTTCGGACCGTGAGGGAGGGCCGGGGACTTTGGGGGCCCCTAGGACGCAAATAAATGTTGCATTCATACGCCCAGGAGTTGTGGTAAGATCAGTCACATCCCAATACCATTTTCAAAGGAGAAAGGCGATGACTATATTCGGTAAGAGCCTGTCGGAGTATGTCAGGTTTCAAAAGGTCTTCCTATGGTTGATCCTCGTCGTAGGGCTGGCAAGGCTTATCCTGTCGCTGGGCGGTGTCCCCAACTCAACGGTAAAGTGGCTGAGTATAACGGCAGTGGCGTTAATTGGGTTACTTTACTACTCGGTCCGAGTTCATACGAGCGGTTTTGGCAGTTACAAACATCTGCTTCCGCTCATCGTGATCCAGAGCCTGTTGGCTCAAGCGATCAGTTTTGTCGCTGTCGCGATAGGCGTTCTCACGAGCAGGGACAATATCTTCACTGCCCCTGAATACAGCGGCGGCGGAGACGGCAAAACCTGGCTCCATGCGAACATGCATCTACTCATGGGCGTAATCGTCGGATCGTTGCTAGGCTGGTTGATTGGATGCGCGATCATGTTCATCACCAAGAAGGTGACTGCTGGCGGCAAAGGGCAGGAAGCACCAAAGAGCCAAGGCAGGGCTGCCGGAGCCGGAGCGTAACTTGATTGCTTAGACCGCGGGGACGCGGAGTACTTTCCGCATCGACGTCGATCATGTGTTGTTAACCGTGTCCCCCCTTTTCCCCCCTCCCTTAGTACTCCCCGTGGGGTGTGCGACAAATCTGGGTTATTTCCTGAAATGCAGGCCTGTGCTGCTTGAAGCGAAGGAAGCCTCGTAGAGGCGGCATCTTTGTAGAAAGACGTCTACCCCCCTTTTGAAGCTCCAAGTCCTAGCGGGCGTCATGACGCTCCTACGGAGCTCTGTTCATTTTTTTGCGGTTCTGAACTATAAATATCTCGCCTCTACGAGGCTCATTGCTTCTGTCATTACCCACAAATTTGTCGCACACTCCTCGCCGTTCGTCTCCCTCTGCTTTGGAGAAGGCTACCGCGCCCACGTGAGAAAGGCACCTCATTGAACCTCCATTTTGATCACACCGCGATACAACGCCGACGCCACGGCGTGTTATAATGGCGGCAACTTTTTGGGAACCACGAAAGGTGGGTTAGCAAAAACAAAACAGCGCTAGGGTTACTTGGTGGCGACGAAGTTCAAACTTTGGTCAAGTTTGTTAACATGCCGTCCCCTCACCCAGGGAGCTTTCTCAAAGCTCCCATGCCTTTCCCTGGGGAGAAGGGTGAACGCTTGATACCCAAATTATGCACCACTGAGACGATCCCCCTCACCCCCGCCCCCTCTCCCCTGATGAGGGCGAGAGGAGAGTAAACTGTAATTCATTACTCCTTCTCCCATGGGGAGAGGGTGGCCGTAGGCCGGGTGAGGGGGTTGTAGCCAACGGAGCGAGGGTCTTCAGCGTCTATGGTGTTGTTCGATGCATAATTTGGGTGATAAGCCTTCACCAGGCCGGGTGAGGGGTCAGCTACTTCGGGAGACCCGACCCTTGGCGGTATGAGGTTGCTCGCTACATATTGTCCTAACGTCCAACAAATGGCCCATGTGTCCGGCGGACCTGGACAGAACAGGTCGACTGCTCGAGGGAGGATCCAATGTCCAAATCACAAAAGCTGATGAGTCTTGCTCTTCTTGGAGCTCTATCTCTCCCGCTGCTCCATTGCAACGGGTCGCAGCACAGCCCTGAAGAGAAGTACTATCTGGTTTCCGCTAACATTCAATTGCCATACTGGCAAACCGCCGGCGCCGGATTAAGCCGGGCGGCTGCCCAGCTCAAAGTGAAAGCGGAATTCGTTGGTCCTGACACTTATGACGCAAAACTAGAGCAGCAGGAGTTTCAGCGAGTGGTCAAGCTTAAGCCGGCGGGCATCCTGATCTCTCCGGCTGATCCTGACTTGATGAAAGCAGATATCGATGCCGCCATTGCTCAAGGCATTCCCGTGCTCACTATCGACTCCGACTCAAAATCAAGTAAGCGGCTTTTCTTTATTGGGACCAACAACTACCAGGCCGGGGTGACAGGTGGACAGGTATTAGTCAAGCAGTTGCAAGGCAAGGGCAATGTCGTATTCTTCAGCATGCCAGGACAAGCCAATCTGGACGAGCGTTTTCGCGGATATCAGAGTGTGCTGGAGAGCCATCCGCAAGTTAAGATTTTGGAGGTGGTCAATATTAAAGGAGATCCGCGAATCGCTTTTGATACTACTATGGATATCATTGAGAAGGGAAAGATCAAGGTGGATGCCTTTGTGTGCTTGGAGGCCGCGGCTGGGAAGGAGGTCGCGACGGTGTTGGATCGCAAAAAAGTTAAAGACAAAGTAGTCGTGGCCATGGACACAGATGCAGAAACCCTGGAATGGATTCAGAAGGGCGTTATTGCCGCAACGATCGGGCAAAAGCCATTCTCGATGGCATTTTTTGGAGTAAAGATGCTGGATGACCTTCACCATCACCCGCTCAGCCCACTGAGCGCCACCTGGGCTCAAGATCCTTTTGCGCCTATACCAACGCTGGTAGATACCGGAGCAACTCTGATCGATAAAGGCAATGTCAATGAGTTTATCCGATCACGCGATAGCGCCGCAGCAGCGGCCAAGGGTGATTGACTTCAAGACACTCCTGAGCTACGGAACATCGAAAACGCGGCCCGTGCGGGCAGCAAACAACTAGTGCCCAACTCCAAGTAACAGCTGTTATACCATGAAGGACATGAAGACCATGAAGGTTTAGAGTACGAAGCTCCTCAGACCAACCACTAAAATCCCTCCGCATTGAATTAGTGAAAGAGCCTTGTGGATGCCTGAGAGCCTTGAGCGTGGTGAAGCCCTTTAGTTTCCTCCACACTCTTCAAATCCAAAATGATCTCGTTTGCGACTCAGACAACAATTCGGTTACGATAAATCCCAGGGAGTTATTCGTATTCGACCGGCACAGTTCCAGGGTGCCGATTGGAAAGCGGGTCCCACTCCCCTTCATGCTCTTCATGGTGGCCATTTCCTCAAACTACGCAACGCGCTCAGTATTTCACCCAACCAATATAATATAGAAACTGATGCAGCCAGGGACGTGTCCAAGGGTTGCGGGTAGCATAGAATGCCGATGCGGCAGAAACTACCAGGAACATTAAGGCCATGCCACGAAACCAGCGTTGTGAGGCTTTCCAACCGAGTCCGAAGGGCAAGAACATCAACCATGATGGGATTAGCCAGAAGGACCAGCGCAGCCCGTTCGTCATTCCCCCATAGTTGCGCTGCCCGGCAAAAAATGTGTAGAAGATCAGCAGCACTGTGGTCAGCAGGACCGTTAGTAGTCCATACGCTTTAAGTGGATTTCCAGGCTGCCCAACCACGAGGGCTATGCCGAACACTGTGAAGATGAAGATGGGTGAGAGCGAGAAGATACCGTGGTGTCCCAGTAGCATGTTGAATAAATACAGATACCACGGCTCGAACTGGTTGTCGATTCCGTCGGAAACATGAATGACAAGTTGGCCGGTGGCGGGGTCGATCCGGCTGCCTACCAGCCGGCCGGTGGCTGGATCGATCTTCCAGTATGAGCCAGGGAAATCATAGGCGGCCTTGTTAGCGTAAGCAGGTTCGAGACTCCCTGTGACGCGATAGTTCGTCCAAAAATGGCCCGCGATGGGCAGCAATGCAAATGGCAGCGCCCAGAGGGTTCGCCGAGGCACTTTCCATAGCAGGCCGGCGACCAGCCCTGCCAGGAATGAAACAGCCGGCAGCTCGTTCACAGCCGCAAAGGCGGCAAAAAACCCCGCCAGCCCGAAAAGCCACCACTTTCGCTGACCTTCACACCAGATTAAGAAGGCAGCGTACAGGGCAAAAAAAGAACTAAAGGCGGCAATCGTGTGGTTGTTAAGGGTGACCGAGAAGCCGGTCAAATACGTGCCAAGCGCCGCTGTCACCATCGCGTAGGTGTGAACCCAGGGATCAGGCGCCAGCCGATTCAATAGCCGTGAATACAAGATCAGGAAGATCACGAGCGGTATCAGGTTCACCGTGGCCACGATGGTGCGGATGACCGCTTCAGGAGTGTCATGAAAATTGAGCTTTCCAAAACTCAATTTCTTCAGCACCAGATATTCCCCTGCCAGCAGAGTGGGTAGTAAAGGAGGTTTAGAGGAGTAGGAGTGGCCATTTAACTGAACGCGATCAATGGTAGGAGGCCAGGGAGTCTCATCAATCTGGTAGGTACCCCGCTCAGCCAAGCTATAGACGGTGGCCCAGCGCGACAGATCGTTTGGACTGTGCATCGGCAACGAGTTGCCTCGCGCCAGTAAAATCAAGCCTAATATCACCCCAGCGGTCGCTGAGATGATCAGGGAGTCCAACTTAGGCCATTTAATACTGAATTCATCCGGGCCGTTCGATTTCATTGGATCGATCAATTTCCCATCTGCCTCCTGCGTTTGGTGAGTTCTGCAACGCTGTAGTTGTGCTCGTTGCGGACGTTCAGCGCGATCATCAGCTCCGCCAGAAAACCAATAGCAATCATTTGAAAACCAAGCACGACTGCGCCCAGCGAGTAAGTCAAGAGGGGACGCTGGCCAATGGGTCCGTATCCTTCGACTCCAAAGCGTGCTAACAGCCAGCAGATTGACAGGTAGCTCAGTCCGAGCGCTCCCAGGAGAAAGGCGGCTAGTCCGACTCCGCCCAGGAGGTGAAGCGGTCGTTGGCCAAAACCGATCAGAAAGGTCACGGTCATGAGGTCCAGGACACCTTTCATGTAGCGGTGGATTCCGTACTTGGAATGGCCATACTGTCTAGGGCGATGTCGCACTTCCATTTCTGTCACGCTGTAACCTCGGGCATGCGCAATCACCGGTATAAAACGATGTAGTTCACCGTATAGGTCTATATCCTTGACCACCTCGGCGCGAAAACACTTCATGCCACAATTATGGTCGTGCAGCTTCAAGCCTGTCAGGTAGCTGACCATCCAGTTGAACACACGACTTGACCACACCCTCTGCCATCGATCATAGCGTTTACGCTTCCAGCCATTGACCACGTCGGAGCCTGCCGCCAGCTTTTTCAGAAAGGCAGGCATTTCTGCGGGGTCGTCCTGTAAGTCGGCGTCCATCTGGATAACGATTTCTCCGCTTGCAGCTTCGAACCCGGCGGCCAGGGCCGCGGCCTTACCAAAGTTGCGACGAAAACGAATACCGTTCACCCGCGCGTCGTCTGCGGCCAAGCGGAGAATCTTTTGCCACGAGTCGTCCCGGCTACCGTCGTCCACGAAAATGACTTCGATCGGCAAATGATGGGTTTCGGCGACCGCTCGCAACTCATCGGCCAGTTGTCCGAGGCTTTCCGCTTCGTCAAGCACCGGAATAATGACACTGATTAACTTGGATGAACTTTCCCTTGATTCCATTGCCTGTCTATAATCCAGAAAAGACCAGAGGCAAACACCTCGGCAACAATCCATACGATTCTCAGGAGCACGACAGCAACAACACTGGGACCCGTTCCCACCACGGGTCCCAGTGTCTCGACGAGAATCCACTCCCGTGTTCCCAGCCCGCCGGGAGTCAAACTGACGAAACCACCCACTGACGCTAATGCCACCAGACCTGTCATAAGGCCATAGGCTTTCCAGAAACCCCACTGGCTGATGAGCCCGATTAGCTTATGCATTGCTTCCATCACCGCAGCCAGGCTCAGCCCCATCAACAACCAACCGCCTGTAATCATGGCCGTGCCTGCTCCGAAGGTGCGCCAGCGACAGGAGTGTTTGTCATCCACGACCGCATTGGGAAACGGCCTGACTGCCAGTCGCCCTAGCCGAGTAACAATTGGAGGCAATGCCAGCAGGCCAAATCCCGCCGCCAACACGGCAGAAGCCAGTAGCCAATATTTGTGGTGAGGTATCGAAACCATTAGCAAGGATGCCACAGCTACCAGAGAGCCTGTTGCCATCGTCAGGAGAGCCTCATGCACACAGGTGATCGCGCCTGTGGCGATTCCTACGCCCGAGCGGCCGACCATCGTCGCCCGGATTACGACGGCCAGCATCTTACCAGGGACATACTTACCCAGGTGACCTGCATAGTAGGACGCCAAGGTGCGAGACCATCCTGGCCCTCTCCCGCGATCTCGCATGGCCAGCCACCAGAAGACCGCGCAGGCGGCCAGGCCTGCCAGGTAACAAGCCGCACTGACCAGCAACCAGCCCCAAGCCAGATCTAAACCGTAAAAGCTGATTTTTTCCTTTTCGAGCCAAATGCGCCGGCCAACTCCGAAAACCACAACCAACATAATTACCCAGCGCAACGCCGCTGTTATCCAGCGACGCCTTGGCCTCCTGGCTAGCTGGGAGGTCGAACCGTCGAGATCCAAGGGGGAGCCACCGTCAGAGTTATGGATGGAGTCAATCTTCATTGGGCGGTGTGAGGATACCCAAAACCGCCATTCTGCGGGAGGTGTAGCAGAAGTTCAAGATTTAATTTTTTGGAAAAATTGGGAGGGCGCCTTGAACATGTCCCCCCCTCGAACGAGGGGGGACTTCAGGGGGGTCCGTGGAAATCCGCACCATGTCTTGATTCAACAGTGGCTACCCCCCTCAAGTCCCCCCTTGGAAAAAGGGGGACGATCTGAGAGCAAACGAAGAATCTTTTCACACCTTCAAGCCTTTCGAAGGTGGAAAGATCCGATTTTCACTCTACACCTTCTCCGGCACCACGAACGGATACCGATATTCGCGAGTCAAATAGCTATTAGCCTCGGCGTCACCGGAGAAATTTTCATTGGCCGCGTCGAAGATCACTTGCCGGCCGGTCCGATAAGCGATATTAGACAAGTGACACATAGCCGTCGAAAGATGTCCCTCCAGGATGTCGGCACTCAAGTCTTCGCGTTTTCGTGAGCGAACGCAATTAACAAAATTGGCGAAGTGGAGCGTGTCCTCGTTGTCCCCTTTACTGGCGGCTTTGGCCTGGGTCTTTTCTTCTTTCTCCGATCTGTGTTCGCCGGCCTCATTTTTGCGCCCGAAGTAGGTGGTCCAACTTCCAGAGCCCAGGTGCATCCAACCCTCTGAACCAAAGATCAGCAGCCCCATCGTCATTCCATCCTCGGCATTAGTGTAAAGCCCACGCACCTCAATCTGGACCCTGGTTCCATCCGCATACTCCATCATGGAGAGCTGGGTATTGGGAGTTTCTTGATCTGAGCTGAAGACATCGTACCCTCCCATGCTTTGGATTCTTCTGGGGTGTTCGTATTTCTGCAAGGCCCAGCGCGCCATGTCCGTATAATGAGGGCCATTATTACCCGTTTCGCCATTGCCCGTGTCCCAGAACCAGTGCCAGTTGTAGTGGAAACGATTTTCGTTGAAGGGACGCCAGGGAGCGGGCCCTCGCCACAGGTCATAGTGAACGCCTGACGGCACCGGGCTGTTGGTCTTTTGCCCCAGGCTTTCGCGAGGCCGGAAGACCACGCACTTGACCATATAGATCTTCCCCAGCTTGCCGGCATGGAGAAAATTCATAGCCGACTGAACGAGGGGCAGGCTGCGACTTTGCGTGCCCACTTGCACGATACGCTCGTGCTTCCTGGCCGCTTCCACCATCTTGCGACTTTCCGAGATGTTATGGGAAACAGGCTTCTCCACGTAAACATCTTTGCCCGCCTGGCAGGCCCATATCGTTGCGAGAGCGTGCCAGTGATTGGGAGCCGCAATCGAGATGGCATCGATCTCCTTGTTGTCTAGAACCCTGCGAATGTCGGTTTCGGTCTTGGGACGCTTGCCCGCAATCTCCTCAACATTGGCAATGGCCTTAGGGAACAACCGTTCATCAATGTCGCACAACACAGCCACGTTAACATTAGGGAGTTTAGCAAAGTTGACCGCATGGTCACTGCCCCGCGAGCGAATCCCCATGACTGCCACATTGACAGTGTCATTGGGACTGGCTTTGGCAAGACTGGTTTTGAGAAGTGGTGCGGCGGCCATCAAACCCGCAGCACCGCTTCCTGCCTGCTTAACAAACTTGCGCCGAGTTATCGATCCCATGGT
>QHZP01000120.1:0-9352 GCA_003224715.1 Acidobacteriota bacterium
AGGAGTTGCCCATGCCGCCTGGGGCGGCGCCATTGAGCATGAAAATTATTCCCCTCCGCTGAAGGGGTGCAGGGGTGGGTTGTCCTCAACCGGAAGACCCACCCCGAAGGCTGATGCCTTCGGCCCCTCCCTGGAGGGGATTTTCAGAGGAGAGAGGTAATTATGATTCAAAGAAATATGCTATGGATTGCTGTGATAGTGACAGTTTTTATTTTGGGCTTTTGGTTCGGCAAGGCATCCGAGGGGAAAGCAGAAACAAAGAATCGGGTGTTCGAATTACGGACATATACGGCCAATGAGGGGAAATTGGAAGCACTGCATGCCAGATTTCGTAATCACACGACAAAATTGTTCAGAAAACACGGGATGACCAACATCGGATACTGGGCTCCCAATGACGCGCCACTATCCCAGAATACCTTGGTTTATATTCTGGCCTTTCCCAGTCGCGAAGCGGCTCAAAAATCCTGGGAAAATTTCAACAATGACCCTGAGTGGAAAAAAGTAAAACAAGAATCAGAGGTGAATGGCAAGCTGGTAGACAAAGTGGATTCGGTCTATATGGGTCCAACCGACTACTCGCCTATGAAATAAACGGGAAAGAGTCCGTTCCAATGCGGCTCTGCCGGGAGTTGAGTTGCTAAGTAAGTCTTTCCTCGAGCCGGCCAAAACCTACCTTTGACCGGGGTCTGGGAGAGATATTTTGATCGACCGAATACTGTCTTAACCCGTTAGGTGGAAAGTTTCCAAGGAGCACGATATTCTCTGGAGACGTAGTTTTGAGCCTCCGGATCATTGATCATCTTTTCCTTGTCCACGTCCCACTTGACTTGGCGCTCGAGCCGCTGGGCGATGTTCCCCAGGTGACAAGCAATCATGGAATTGTGACCGATTTCCACGTCGGAGTTGGGACGTTTGCGGGAGCGCATGCAATCGATGAAATTCTGAACGTGAAGCAGATGATAATCTTTGTCGCCGGCACTTTGACGGGGAACTCCGGAAGACCTGAATTCACGAATCTTTTTATCAATCCTGTCTGTTTCCGGGTAAACCTCCCAACCACCGCGGTCTACCACGAGCACCGCATTGTTACCGTGGAAGGCTACGCCATGCTCTCGGGCTTCGGCGCCACGTCCGACTCCCAGGGCGTGCTCCCAAATCATGCTGAAATCGAGGTAAGCCCAGAGGACCTGTTGAGTATCGGGTGTCTCCATGGCGTCATCCGGATAGCCAAACTTCCCGCCAATGGAAACCGCAGAACCAGGCGCTTTAATGCCCATGGCCCAGTTGGCAATGTCGATCATGTGGGCACCCCAGTCGGTCATTAATCCTCCGGAGTAGTCCCAATACCAACGAAATGTGAAGTGAAAGCGGTTCCTATTGAAAGGCCGCTTCCTGGCCGGTCCCAGCCACATGTCGTAATCAACCGAAGCAGGCGGGTCGCTATCCGGGACCTTGGGCGTTTCTCCCTTCCAATCCAGGTAAGCCCAGGCGCGGACCAGCCGGATCTTTCCTAATTTTCCACTCTTGACGTAATCCACGGCCTCAGTGTAGTGAGGAGCGCTGCGCTGCTGCGTTCCCATCTGAACCACTCGGTCGTTTTTGCGCGCTGTCTCTACCATGATTCGCCCTTCTGCAATGCTCACTGAGAGCGGCTTTTCGACGTATACATCTTTTCCGGCCTGGCAAGCCATGACTGTGGGCAGAGCGTGCCAGTGGTCCGGGGTCGCCACGATGACAGCGTCAATATCTTGTTGATCGAGGACCTTGCGAAAGTCACGAGTGACCAAAGCCGGACGCTGGGATACCTGTTCTTCAGTGACTTTGAGAGCTTTATCACTTTGTTCATCATCCACATCACAGAGGGCCACACACTCGACGTTCTTGACGCGCAGAAAATCTTTCAAATCTCCTCGGCCCATGCCTCCGCAACCGATCAAAGCTACTCGGATGCGATCATTGGCGCCCAAAACTCTGGAATGGGAAGCAGCCGTTCGGGCTATCACCGGAGTTGTGCTTAGTAAAGCAGTGCTGAGTCCGATTGATTCTTGCAAAAACTTACGACGACTCCTGGGTTTCATATGAACCTCCTGGATAAAATTTAGGATTGCATAATTTTCAAGGGTCTAACCTCGGGGAATCTTTCCCCTCTTCTCCCATACGGGGGAAAGAGGGACTTGCGGGTGGAGGGCTCGGCACACGCTGGATCACGGTCGACGGAGCGCGCATTCCATCCGCGATAGCAAGGACGCAGCCCTTGCCCGTTATGGACGATACAACGAGAATTTTGTCCTCGTTTTGCAGACGTCTGCGAGCCCGAAGCGCAAGCGAGGGTCGGTGGCGATGCCCTCGCTTGCGCTTCGGCTCCCCAATCAGGGGTAGGGCAGGGCTATCAAGGGCGCCAGCCCTTGCCCAGTTAGAATATTATCTTTTCAAATCGCTCGCAAGACCCGATTTTCCAGAGCTACCAAATCAGGAGGTGTATCTTAGGTCCAGAGTTTGAAAAAAATATAAAATGACGATGAACGTAATCCTTTGTGTCCAAGGTGATGGCGTATAAAGCTACTGACCCAGACTGAACTTCTCGAAGACTCGAAACTCGAAACTGTTTGCTGCCTTGACTTGACGGAACTCTTGTTTTACGCTTTAAGAAATTATATCCATTGAGGCTCCTACAGAAAGGCGGGATGTAATGATGCCAGGGGACCCCGCTCTATTAATTCAAACAGAAGATCAACCAGGGGTTTTGTTCCAACTGACTAAAGTGATTGCATCCCATCAAGCCAATATCACCTACATTGATATCGTGGAAAAGGCACACGAGTCTGCCAGTGTTTATTTGGAGTTGCAGGATGTCGCGGATCTGCAGAGTTTGGTCCGGGAACTCCAAGCTCTCCCGGTGGTGCGTGGAATCGAACAGCCAGAGCCCTTTCTCAAGATTTATGGCAAGCGGGTTATCATCATGGGAGGCGGAGCCCAGGTGGGCCAGGTGGCCCTCGGCGCCATCAGCGAGGCCGATCGGCATAACATTCGCGGCGAAAGAATTTCCGTTGACACCATTCCGTTAGTAGGGGAAGAGGAACTGACTGCAGCGGTGCGAGCCGTAGCGCGTTTACCCAGGGCCAAGGCCCTAGTGATGGCAGGCGCCCTCATGGGCGGTGAGATTACGAAAGCGGTGACAGAAGTCAAAGAGAAAGGGATCATCATCCTCTCTCTAAACATGGCCGGAAGCGTTCCCGGAGCAGCGGACCTGGTTGTCAGTGATCCGGTTCAGGCCGGTGTGATGGCAGTAATGTTGGTGGCCGACACTGCCAAGTTTGATATAAGCCGGCAACGTTATCGAAGGTATTAGACGGTCTTGAAGACTCGAAATTGATGTATTCGAGTTAAAGGTCGTTTTCTTCCTCGCCGTCGGATTCGACCGGCCGAGGAGTTCAACTACTCATTGCTTATTTCCGGATTTTCAAATGGCCAACTGGAGCGGGGAAGTGGATCTTCTATCGAGTTTGAAGTTGCCTCTGAAAGACTAGATGCCCATGCCCCCGCCACCTACGCCCTTGAGCAGAGCCTTCTTGGACTGTGGTAAAATTTAAGCCGTTTTTCATTGGGCTTTTTTTTGGAGGTTAGGGTGAAACGATCGCCTCCGCCTTTTGGGCGCTTATTCCCGTTTCTCTTCCTGGGGTGTTTCTTCAACCTGATCTACCCCACGCCTTTCCCCTCTGTGGCAGAAACCAAAGACCCGGAATCCCTATTGCAGACAGTAGAAAAGCTAGAGTTCGACCTGGAGCGAGTGCTGACAGTCAGAGACCTTAATCTGCGCCGCGGCCCCTTTTCCATTACGTTTGATCGTGGCCGGATGATTTTTCTTCGCCCGGTGGAAAATGTAGTCACTGGCCTGTATTTTTGGGGCAATGGAACCATGGTAGGCATTCCGCCGAATAAGATTGAGAGGCAACAGCTCAACCTATTTACCGGCGCGCCGGTACTAAATGAACGTTTCCAGGAGGCCTTTATACGATTTAGTGACGATGCTTACAGAGAACTGATCGAGCAGTCAGAGGCCTATGACAACAATGTTCTGGAGCTCAACGTTTCCTCGGAGTTGTTTCAAGGCGTGTTGAAAGCATCCTCATTAATTAATTATCGAATCGTGGCTGACTTGATGCATGGAAGAAGGGCGCCTTTTTTTTCAGCCAAGATGCTTGGGCGCAAGCTCAGTATTTTCGATTTCAGTTATGACGAGCGCAGAGCGGAAGACGTGAATGTAGGTCAATTTCATAAAACGGCTGGCCGCACCTTTTATGACAACTGGTGTAGCTTCTCAAGCAGAAACCTTAGCGGAGAAGGCGGCGAGACAGCGCAACAGGACATCTCCGGTCAGGACAGATCCATAGACGTTCTCTTGTATCAGGTCGATACTCGGATTGACAAGCATGACAGGATTAATGGCAGCACTGACATCCAATTTAGGGTAGAGCAAGAAGGAGAGTGGTTGCTGACTTTTGATCTTTCCAGGTTCTTGAAGGTTACTCAAGTCCTGGACGAACAGCAGCGGCCGCTAACTTTTTTCCAGAATGGAGATATGAGTAGTGAAGAAGACATCAGCAAGCTCGGTCATGATGTCATCCTGGTATTACTTAAGGATCCTCTCCATCGCGGACAGTTGAAGACCCTGAAATTTACGTACTCTGGGGAAGTTATCTCTCGCGTGGGAAATGGCGTGTTTTACGTGGGGTCACGGGGGAGTTGGTATCCCAATGTGGGGAATGCTGACCGTGCCAAATACGTCTTGAAGTTTCAACACCCTAAACCTTTCACCATCGTGGCTACGGGAGATTTGGTCAAAGAATGGGAAGAGGCGGACCAGAAACATTCACTCTGGCAAAGCAAAGGTGAGTTGCCAGTGGCTGGTTTCAATTACGGTGACTATCTCAAGAAGACGGCGAGGGCGGGTGCCATTCCGGTAGAAGTTTATGCCAATCGCGGGATTGAAAACGTTTATCTGGAGGTCAAGGCCCGCCTGGAGCAACTGCGTGAGTTGTTCTTGCAAAGGCCAGGCAGCTCTCGAATCCGCGGAGAACTCCTTCCCGATCAAATTTCGATTACACCCGACCTTAGTGATTTCGACACGACTCGCTTTTCCGATGAAATCGCCAGCCAGATCGTGAAGGCGTTGCTTTTCTTTGAACCGTTCATGGGGGAATATCCTTTTAATAAACTGGCTGTCTCGCAAATTCCGGGACGATTCAGTCAAGGATGGCCATCTTTATTGTACGTGTCGAGCCTGTCCTTCATGAGCCCAGAACAGAGAAGGCATCTCGGTATGGGTACTGATCACGAGGCGGGTTTTTTGGAGTGTCTTCATGCTCACGAGATTGCCCATCAATGGTGGGGGAATCAGATCGGATGGAAAAGCTATCACGACCTCTGGATGTTTGAGGGATTTAGTAATTACTTTGGGTACTTGTTTATGAAAGAAAAGCACCCTGATGGAAAACCGTTCCGAGAGCTACTGCGATACTCAAAGGAAAAAATTCTGGCCAGGAATGCGGTTGGCCAGACCTACGAAAGCGCCGGCCCGGTATGGCTGGGCGGGCGGCTTTCTTCGTCCAAGTTCCCGGAAGGATACTCCACCGTAATCTATGACAAGGGTGCCTGGATCTTGCATATGCTGCGTTATCTGATGCTGGATCCCAGTACTGGTTCCGATCAAAATTTCCGGCTTTTTATTCAGAATTTCCTGACCGCCTTCAAAGGCAAGCTGGCGGCGACAGAGGATCTCAAACGGATGCTTGAAAAGAAAATTGATAAGGGTTTGGACCTTGAAGGGAATAAGAAAATGGATTGGTTCTTCAGCCAATGGGTATATGACACAGGCATCCCCACCTATCGGCTGGAGTATTCGATTACTGCTTTGAAGAACGGTGGATACCAGCTTAAAGGGAAAATCAAGCAGCAAAATGTTTCAGAAGATTTCATCATGCCTGTCGAGGTTTTCGGGCGCTTTGGCCCAGATAAAATCGAACGTCTAGGACGCGTTGTGGTTACTGGCAACGAAGCCAATTTCAAATTCGCTCTCAGAACTAAGCCCTTGAAAGTAACTCTCGACGAAAACAATGAGATTCTCTGCGAGAACAAGACGCTGTGATGACGGTGAGCCTAGCGAGCCGCGCGCTTTCGGCGGTGGAATGCCCACCCCTCGAAACAACTGAGCGTGGCCGGCGATCCTGGTCACCTCCCATGAAAATCCCCTCCTGGGAGGGGCAGAAGGCGTCAGCCTGCGGGGTGGGTCTTCCGGTTGGGGACAACCCACCCCTGCACCCCTCCAACGGAGGGGAATGATTTTCATGCTCAATGGCGCCGCCCCAGGCGTCATGCGCAACTCCTATGAAATAAGTACCGAGCAACCTCCCAGACGCCGGGGAAATCGGAGGCCAGGCCAAGGGTTGAACCGCCAAGACCGCCAAGAGCGCCAAGTCAAATACGTAGACATGGAATGCGCGGCTTGCAAAACTGTTCAACCCTCTAACTGATTAGGCCTAAGTATTGATCCTTATCTTTGCGTTCTTGGCGGTTCGACTCTTTTCTTGAAATTTGACCGAACTTTGAACTTCGTCGCCACCAACTAGTCAAGGGCCGTGCTCTTGATCTCCCTGCCGTGACACTGACCCTCGCTTGCGCTTCGGGCTCGCAGACCTTCCCAACACGAGGACAAAATTCTCGTTGCAACGTGCATAAGGGCGCATTACTCACCAATCCAAAAAAGTCTTGCCCTGCCAGAGCAAAAATAATGTGGCCGGGAGCCAATGCTATGCCAGACAGCGCAATTTTATAGATCGCCGGAACCACTTTCAGGTTCCCGAAAAAGTTCCGAAACCAGTCATTTCGATTCGACGTTTATAATGAGTGAAGGCCTGAATGAGGGGCCGTGTTGTTCTTTGGAGACCTTTTTCCCAGCCTCTGTACAAACTGCCGGTTCTCCGATAGCTGGGTCTTGTTGTGAGGAAGCGCAAATGAACGTGAATGCTCGGACTGTAATAGAACCGAAGGAAGTGGAACCGCCTCGGGAACCAGGACGGAACTCCAAAAGGGCTCGCTCAAACAGCCGATGGTGGCTCTGGTTGTCAGTGTCCGCCATATTGGCTTTCGGCGGATACAGGCTGCTCGAAAGACAAGGTGCCAGGCAGACCCCACCCGAGAAACTGGGATCGAGGTCGGTTCCGCAGAGTGTTCCCGTTGTGGTCGTGCTCACCCGTATCGGGGACATGCCAATACATCTGAACGGGTTAGGCTCTGTGGCGGCCTTTAATACTGTGACCGTGAGAAGCCGCATCGACGGCCAGCTCATCAGGGTGGCATTTCAAGAGGGCCAGTTTGTTCATAGAGAGGATCTGCTGGCGGAAATTGACCCCCGTCCTTTTGAGGTCCAGCTACAGCAAGCCGAGGGGCAGATGGCTCGGGATCAGGCCCAGCTCAACAATGCCAAGGTTGACTTAGCGCGCTATCAGACACTCTTTGAGCAGGACTCAATCGCCAAGCAACAACTCGATACTCAGCTCGCGACGGTTCACCAATTTGAAGGTGCGATTAAGGCCGACCAAGCACTCATCGACAATGCCAAGCTGCAATTAACCTATTGCCGTATCACCGCGCCCCTCGGCGGGCGGGTGGGCCTGCGACTGGTAGACGCCGGCAATATGGTTCATTCCAATGACCAGAACGGACTGGTGGTCATCACACAAGTTCAGCCGATTTCAGTACTCTTTACCATTCCGGAAGACGACCTGCCACCTGTCTTGAAGAAATTGCACACCGACCCGCGCCTGCCTGTGGAAGCCTACGACCGCAGCGGGAAGACCAAGATCGCCACCGGATATTTACTCACGCTCGACAACCAGATTGATCCAAGCACCGGCACCTCTCGACTAAAGGCGGTCTTTCAGAACCAGGACAATGCGCTGTTTCCGAACCAATTTGTCAATGTGCGGCTTCTGCTCGATGTCAAGAAAGGGTCGCTAATTGTCCCGGCGGTGGCTATTCAGAGAGGTCCTCAGGGAACGTATGTCTATGTGGTGAAGGCAGACCAGGCCGTGGAGGTGCGTCAGGTTACCGCTGGTTTGATTGAAGGCAACTACGCTTCCGTTGAAACCGGTCTGTCGGCTGGTGAGCCGGTTGTTGTGGATGGAGTGGACAAACTGCAATCAGGGAGCAAGGTTCGTATAGCAGGGCCAGACAAGGACCACCCCGACCGGAGGCCGAACGCGTGAATCTTTCCCGCACGTTCATCCTCCGACCTGTCGCAACATCGTTACTCATGGCAGCTATCCTGCTGGCAGGAGCCGTCGCCTACCGGCAGTTGCCTGTCTCGGCGTTGCCTCAGGTGGACTACCCGACCATTCAAGTTCTGACCTTCTATCCCGGTGCCAGCCCGGATGTGATGGCGTCGTCAGTGACCGCTCCGCTGGAGCGGCAGTTTGGACAAGTGCCCGGGTTGAACCAGATGACTTCCACCAGTTCCTTCGGAAGCTCGATGATTACGCTGCAGTTTGCCCTCGATCTGAACATTGATGTGGCCGAACAAGAGGTTCAGGCAGCCATCAATGCCGCCTCGACCTATCTGCCGCGCGATTTGCCGAACCCGCCCATTTACAGCAAAACCAATCCCGCGGACGCGCCCATCCTGACCCTGGCGTTGACTTCGAAGACACTCCCGTTGTCGAAGGTACAAGACCTGGCTGATACACGCCTTGCTCAGAAAATCTCGCAGCTCCCCGGCGTAGGCCTGGTGAGTATCAGCGGCGGACAAAAGCCTGCCGTGCGCATCCAGACAAATCCCACCGCCCTGGCCTCTTATGGGGTCGGCCTCGAGGATCTGCGGGCGGCCGTAGCGCAGGCAAACGTGAACCAGGCGAAAGGAAACTTTGACGGAGCACGGCAGGCCTACACGATTGGCGCCAACGATCAGTTGCTGTCCAGCGATGATTATCGGCCGCTCATCATTGCTTATCGGAATGGAGCTCCGGTGCGATTGTCCGACGTCGCCACTGTGATCGATGACGCAGAGAACGTGAAACAAGCTGCCTGGATGAACACGCTGCCTGCGGTGATCCTCAATATTCAGCGACAACCCGGCGCCAACATCATCAGCGTGGTGGATAGCATCGAGAAGCGGCTCCCGCAACTCAAGGTTTCTTTGCCTTCTTCGGTCCAGGTCTCTGTCTTGACGGACCGGACCATCACCATTCGCGCTTCTGTTGAAGATGTGCAGTTTGAGTTGATGCTGACCGTGGCGCTGGTGGTCATGGTGATCTTCCTCTTTCTGCGCACCCTGTCAGCCACCGTCATCCCAAGC
>QHZP01000120.1:9416-9901 GCA_003224715.1 Acidobacteriota bacterium
ATCTCGACCGGCTTCGTCGTGGACGACGCCATCGTCATGATTGAAAATATTGCCCGCTACATTGAGGAGGGCGAGTCTCCGCTGCAGGCCGCTCTCAAGGGCTCGGAACAGATCGGCTTCACAATTCTTTCGCTGACGGTTTCGCTGATCGCTGTGCTGATACCGCTGCTGTTCATGGGCGACATCGTGGGACGGCTCTTTCGGGAGTTTGCGATTACCTTGAGCGTCACAATTCTGGTCTCGGCCGTTGTGTCGCTCACGCTCACGCCGATGATGTGCGGCAAACTGCTCCGGCACCAGCCCGAGGCTGCACAGGGTAGTTTCTATCGTGTCTCTCAAAGATTCTTTGACACCGTGATTGAAGGATACGGCACCACGTTGCGCTGGGTGCTCCGTCGCCAGACTGCCACTCTGTTGGTTGCCGTCGGCACGCTGGCCTTAACCGTCTGGTTGTACGTGATCGTGCCAAAGGGTTTCTTCCCGGT
>QHZP01000691.1 GCA_003224715.1 Acidobacteriota bacterium
GTAGACGTTGTTGCCGTCCAGGTGATGACTGATCCCGATGTCTAGCGGATTGACAATCGATGCCGCAAATATTCCGAGCCGGTAGCGGTCGAGGTGGATATTCATGACAGCGGCGTCATACGAGCGGCCCTGGTTACGCCACTCGGAGTTGCCGAAAATGGTGCTGTTATAGTCAATGATCTGCCGGCCTACGCGGAGGCTGACGGGACTGGTCTCCGACCCCCCCAGTTTGACATAGGCCTGTTTGAGGTCCCACTTCACCTCGTTAGGCGGACCCACCGGAGGCTTGAGAAACATGGGGCGGGCGTCTTGGAATTGGGCGACCACCTTTAACCAACCGGTAGGCTGGAGGCTCATGCCGAAGCGGAGACGGTTGAGAAAATAGGAATCGTCGTTGTTGGGCTTGAAACCGCTGCCGCTGGGGCGTTCCCACCGAAAACGCTCTTCGAGTCCGAACTGGATCCAGCTTGGCAATTGTTTGTTCAACTCGGTGATCGGAGCCAAATCGGGAGCATCATAAGGGCCCGAATCGGGCGGAGGCGCGGTGCCGTAGCCGCCCAAGGGACTCAGTACAGTGTCCGCCACCGTTCCAGCCGACCCCCGCGGTTTCTGCGAGGCCTTGGCTGCGGCCCTAACTGGGCCCGCCGGACTGAGAATTGTATTCACGGTTTGAGACTTTGAAGACACCGCCTCCTCTGCCAGGCCTTCCGTCTCAAATGCCCAAGAAACGGTCAGGACTAGAATTAATGCGATTGACAACCGTCCGTGTTTCATATGGATTCTCCTTGCGATATGGGGAACTTCCGGTTGTCCGGTCACTTCCTTGAGGTTAGGATCTCAAAGCTTGCTGCTCGTTCCGCCTCCAGACATCTGGTTGGCCATAAATGCTGGTGGTGTCCTGCAGACGAGCCTATGGCTAAGGAAGCGCGCCTCAGTACTTTTCCTTAGCGGATCTTTTTCGAAACGGACTTTTTCTCCGTTCGATTTGAACGACCTTAGAGTTGTAGATAAAAATCTCCACGGATCCCGCCCCGAAGTATCAAGAGCTCAGCCCAGGAATCGAACAAGAAATTTTACTGGTGATTCGAGGGATTCGCTATGGATCGTTCTTTGTCAAAACGAAGCTTCTCTTTTTTCTCAATCTGCACAATCTTGGAATTGTGAACCGTGATTTCGACGGAACCATAACGGAGCTTGTTCAACGCAGAGAGAATCTCAGAAATGAGCTGCTGCATGGTCCGCTCATCTCGATTTAAAGAAATCTGGTTAGGTGCAAAACTCTGCTCGGACATTGAAATCTATTTACTCTATTGATTTAATAGTCTAAATTGGGAAAAAAACTTTAGATGTGGTATGTCAGAGCTTCAGCTGGCTGGGTCGAGGCCTCTTCCACGCGTCGCAGCACATCTGCCAAGCTAGTACCGTCCAAAATTTTAGCCGTAGCATCCCGGACGTCCTTCATAACCAGCCGAATCCCACAGGTTTTTTCATCTTCACACTCATCACAGGGGATATAGGCCGTCTGGCTGGCACATGGCAGCGGAGCGATTGGCCCATCCAAAACCCGAACCACCCGGCCTAGCTTAATCGCTTCGGGTCTTCGGCTCAGCAAGTAACCCCCACCTTTACCCTTCTTGCTTTGAAGGAGGCCATGGTTCTTTAGATCCAGGAGAATGAGCTCCAAGAACTTCTTTGGAATTTTCTCCTTTTCTGCGAGCTCGGAAATGAGAACTGGTTCCTCCTGGTTTTGCTGTCGTGCCAAATAAAGCAGAGCCCTAAGACCATACTTCGCTTTCATTGAGAGCATTTCAGAAATAACCCTAGTCAGTCTATCAAGACAGTAGATAAATAACCAATGCAAACCAGGATGTCAAGAACTTTTTTATCTGATCGATTAAAAATTTTCATTCCTGCACAATCCCGCAAGGTTCTGCATGAGCTGCCACGAACCT
>QHZP01000692.1:0-4308 GCA_003224715.1 Acidobacteriota bacterium
TCAACATAAGATTTCTGTCCTTTCCCTACGAGATCCCCATTTCAGAAATACTGTGACGTGTTACATCTCAGTTCGTGCTCGTACTCTTGCTCGCCTTTCCACCAACTCATCGAGTAAGAGCACGAGCAAGAGGTTGTTCGCAAACTGTCAGCCCAAGGTTAGGTACAGGCATCCTGGTGCCTCGCCTAAGGTCAATCGGAGTCTCAATCCAGCCAACTCCCGACAGGCAAGGGATGCGTGTCGCTACCTTTGAAACACTCGTAAGCGGGTCTATGAAGTCGGGTACTTACGTTCCAACTGCCACTGAAAAAAAACAGGCTCGCATACGGGCGTGCGGACGCGCAGTGGGCAAACGATGGAAATGAGCCCCTGATTATATCCGCAACAACAAAAATTTCAACATTTATTTTTAGAGTTCAGCCAGGCACCGCAACCACGCGATAAGGTGGATACCCTTTGAGGGCCTTGGCTGATTTACCGGACCATGGGCTAGTGGACTGCATTTTTCAGCCCAAAAATACCTGGCCTCCTGCAACCGGCGGGTCGCCGCACCGCCGATTTCAGCACGAGTTACAGAAAATGGGCCGGAAAATTCCTTCTGAGGGGGCGTAAAAAAGGCGTGAGCCTTCCGGCTGGGCGCTTCGCTTCAGCGACAACTGGCCCTTGCACCCTGAAGGTTTAAAAGAAATTCCGAACCACCCCTCCCCGCCCTCCGTGACCGCCGTCGCTTGTGAACGCTTCTCAGGCGTTCACCCCTCTCCCCAGTGGGGCGTTAACTGTAATATATTCTTTCCCCTCACCCCATCGGGGGACCGGGGGAGAAGGGAGGGACGAGTCAATCCTTATCGATATCTGATTTTTTCACGGCACCCCTCGCGTGGACGGGAATAATTTTCGTCCTTGTAGGTGCCGCCGGCAAAGCGGCTCTCCCGAAAATCCTCTCCTGGGCGGGACAGAACACGTCAGCTTCCAGAGTGGGTATTTCCGGTTCGGACCGACCGTCCCAATGGAGGAAATCGGATTCCTGCCTGGGCGAAGGTGAAGAGACGAGAAGTGACAACAATTTGTAGGAGGTTACACAACTTGAGAACTTATCTTCCTTTTTTCAAAAGGGGGAAAGGTGTTCTTCATTGGCAAGAATACCCCCCGTTTGCTTGCTGCAGCGAATCGCTTTGGGAGTAGACCCGTTTCGACAGAATGAATTACGGAGAGATAACACGTTCCTCAAAGGAGAGTGCTCAGGGGGCCAATTTTCTGTTGCAAGTTATCTGAGGGTTGGTAAGGCTCTTGCAAAAAAGAGAACAGATGATTACGGTTTGCCGCTTGAGTGACATTTTACGATCTGGGCGCACTGTTTGCAGAACATCATCTGGCTGTTGCGTGAGTTAGCAGAGAGCCGAGTAGGAAAAGGGTACGCGCACGAATGGAAATGAAATGTGTCACCGTATCAAATTTATTTTCTCGCTGGGGGTTATAGATGATGATACAGCGATTCTTAAGAAGATGCTGGATAAACCTATTGATTGCCTTCGATGAGAATTTCACATTGGAAGGATTTGAAAAGACACAGCAAAAATTTGGGCTGCCGGAGAACTTCAGCCTGGTTGACCGGCACGTAAAGAGAAAGCTGACCATTTGCAATCTGTTTGCAAATCACAATCAGTCGATCAGGAATATTGCCCGTCTGCTGGAGGTCCACCTGGGCACGGTAGTTTCCGTGCTTATTGAAAATGGCCTCATCAAAGAACGCCGAAGCAGCGCCAAAAGGATCAGGCAGGAAAAACGTCAGAAGTCACAAGCCGCCCCGCAAGCATGGCCAGAATCCGTTTTGACGAAGCCTGGCGGGCGAGAGATTGCCATAGCTGCGGCTAAACGGGGAATGACAGTCGAAGATTCAGCCTCTAAAGGAAAGATTACAGATTGGCCCGTTCGTAAGAAGGCCAAGTCGGCTTGAGTAGAACTGAACGGCACCGGCATTAAAGTTAAGAATGTGGAGGTGCGCCCCGCACGTAGCACGTAGGGTGCGTTAGGCGCCTTTTGCCGTAACGCACCGCTTCTTCCTGAAATCGCCCTATCCATAATGATGCGTTACGCCCGACCACGGCTCACGCATCCTACTCAGCCCGTTCGTAAGCAGGGCGCGCGGGCCGCGAGGCGACCAGCAGCGCGTAGGGTGCGTTAGGCGCCTTTTGCCGTAACGCACCGCTCTTCCTTTGATCGCCGCTCGGAGACCGCCTCCCACGCTGTTATTACGCCCATGTCTGAAGTTAACAACTCTGACCTTTGAAATCAGTGTCCAAAGAATCTGGTTGTAGCGAGCAACCTCAGACCGCCCAGGATTACGGCTCCATCGGCCACTGACCCCTCACCCGGCCTGCGGCCACCCTCTCCCAATGGGAGAGTGCTGGGGGTGAGGGGACAGCAGGTTAACAAACTTGACCAAAGTTTGAACTTCACCGCCACCTAGTTCCACTAGTGGTGTTCGAATAATTTCATTTGCATTAATTCCACGCTCTCCCTCCCACCATAGACGCCATCGTATCCCGGAGATATCCTGTAACGGGTTTCCCTGACCCGTATTATCCCTTCGCTAACTCGGTGATCGACAAAGCACCGCAAATCAGGTTCACTCATTTCCAAAAGTATTTCACGTTCGGAAGAACCACAAGCCAGCGCTTCTTCATAGATTTTTTCTACTGTTTGGCTTTCTTTTCCCGTGATGCCATAGCTCGCTGCAATAATCTCACGTAGAGGAATCATCCTTCGGTAAGGAGGCTTCTGCAAAGTCCGGCTCTGAATCCATCCTCCCTCCTGAACGACATCCAGATCTTCTGCGGCCCGATCAGCCATTTCCAGGCAGCGATGGAAAGTTCCCACGGTGATTTCCTTTCGGCAAACAGGACAACCTTTGCCTTCAAAACGCGTCTCAATGGGCGACTTGGTGACTTTGCACTCGCGATGACCATTGAAATAGTATTTGCCTAGCTCTGAGCAATACTCCACCGTTCCAGCAATCCGTGCCTCTCCTGACGATTTCAAGGCCTGACAGACGCCGGCATAAGAAAACTCGCCTTCAAAAATCGTAAACTCTCTACCCAGACTGCTCAGGGAGTGGGCATCCGAGAAACTCACTATCTGCCTGCTATCCAGTTCACGAACTCTCCAGCACATGCCAGGGTCGCTCGACAGGCCGGTTTCAACGGCATGAATTTCCGCAGCCATTCCTTCAAAACAGTCCTGCAGAGAATCGAACCCGAAGTGGGATCCATACAGGCCGGTGACGGGAATCCAGATGTGTGCGGGGATTGCAAGAGACTGCGGACTGGCTTCCAATACTCGTTCGACTAATTCTGCAGCGGAGACACCTGAGCGGGGAAGTCCACCTGAACTGAGGTCGGTCACTTCCTGGAGATTTTGCCGCAGGCTCTTGACGGCCTCCAAATGTGGGGCTGTGATCAGCAAATGGATTCTATGCATCTCGCCGCGCACCTGAAAGAGTGTCTCCAGCTCTGTAGTCAACAGGAAGCGGATTTCTGTTTCTTCCCTGGGTTTCAAAAACCCGCAGTCGTCCTGTTCCAAGTGATCTTCGATTTCCCCCAACCAGTCAGGATCGGTAAAGTCCCCGGTACCCAGCAAATGAATGCCTTTCCGCTTTCCCCACACGATCAGGTTGGGGATACTCATTTGAGGGGAGGAAGCCCTGGAGAATCGTGAATGCAAGTGGAGGTCTGCGACGTATGAAGTCATAACTTAGACGAAACAGGAAAATGCGATTAAGAATGCGTGATCATAGCCGATTTAGATCAGGCTTGCTATGAAAAAGATTGGCGCCTGTGCTGGACGGGATTACAATGACTGCCCATTGCTGATCTTTGCAAATTGTAGTGACGCGGTCTGACGCCGGGCCTCCACGACCGGCGGGAGCTGTGAAAAAATTGGGAGGGCGAGCCTCCTGGTGAGCCGCCGCCCTAGTGAGTTCTTGTCCCATGAGGCTCGGCGGGTGCCTCGCCCTCCCGATCTCGGCCGGTTTTGAGTTTTTTCAGCTGCTGGGAGGGACGGGCGTGAGAGGGCATCTGTCACTTAATGACGCAATCCTCAGCGCCTCAAGGATCAGTTCACCAGAGAGCATGAAATTGATGATTCCCCCTTATTAAAGCGGATTTTCGTAGGAGTCATCCATGCCGGCTTGGGCGGCGCCACAGGGCATGAAAATGTGGTACCGAGCCGCGACCGTGAGGGAGCGGTTGAGGCAATTAGGCGAGCCCACCCCTCCCTGACGGTCGGGGCTCGGATTTCCGTTATTTTCGT
>QHZP01000692.1:4378-4865 GCA_003224715.1 Acidobacteriota bacterium
TTTCCTGGCTGGCTGTGGTCAATCTGCCAGGCCCAACGGGAACCAGGAACACTCCGCGGGCTCGACCGAGGCTGAGATTCAAGCCTTGATGGCTGTTGTCCGCTACCGGTATGGCAGCAAGCTGGAAGACCAGCAGTTACTGGCGATACAATCGGACATCGAATCTAATTTGAAGAACCGGGAACAGCTGGGCCGGGTTCGATTGAAGAACAGCGATGAGCCCGATGTAATCTTCCGGGCGATCATTTGAATCCATGCTCAGTGACGATATCTTGTTTGCGTCAGTCCGGAATCTGGGTGATTCGTTGCGCTCTAAGAGGCTCTCGCCCGTAGAACTCACGAAATCCTATCTGGAGCGTTTGGAGGTCCTCGGGCCAAAACTGGGAGCGGTTGTGACGATTACGCGGGAGTTAGCGCTGGAGCAGGCTCGGGTTGCCGAGAAAGAGATCCAGCAAGGAAAGTATCGAGGTCCACTGCATGGAATCCC
>QHZP01000698.1:0-2328 GCA_003224715.1 Acidobacteriota bacterium
CACTGGCTGGGGAGCACTTCCGGCAGGTTTCCGTGAACATCCCAGCCGCGGTGGTAAACCTGCACAAATCGCACCCCGCGTTCGGCCAGACGCCGGGCCATGAGACAACTGTTGGCAAACGTGCCCCCTTTGCGCGCCTCCTCTCCGTAAAGTTTGTAGGTGCTCTCCGTTTCCTTGGAGAGGTCCGTCAGCTCCGGCACCGAAGACTGCATGCGAAACGCCATTTCAAACTGAGCGATGCGAACCAGAGTCTCTGGATCGCCAATCTTCTCGTGCTCAATCTGGTTGAGCTCTCCCAGCGCGTCCAGCATACGGCGCCGAATCTGGGGGGCGACGCCATCGGGATTGTTGATGTACAGTACCGGGTCGCCGCCGGAGCGAAGCGCCACACCCGAATATTGCGCCGAGAGAAAACCGGCACTCCACAAACGGGCCGAGATGGCCTGCACGTTGGCCTTGGGATGCGAATGAGTGGCGTTTAGAACCACGAAGGTCGGCAGGTCCTGATTCATGCTGCCCAGGCCATAGGCGATCCAAGCCCCCATGCAGGGCTTCCCTGCAATCATGTTGCCGGTTTGGATAAAGGTGATCGCCGGCTCGTGATTGATGGCCTCCGTGTGCAATGAGCGCAGAATGGCGATGTCATCCGTCATCTTGGCGGTGTAGGGCAGCAGTTCCGACACCCAGGCCCCGTTCTGGCCGTGCCGGTCGAATTTGAAGACAGAGGGTGCGATGGGAAAGCGGCTTTGACCTGATGTCATGGTGGTGAGGCGCTGGCCTCTGCGAACCGAATCCGGCAGATCCTTGTCGAACCAATCCTTCAAGCCTGGTTTGTAATCCAGAAGATCCATTTGGGGCGGAGCCCCCACCATGTGGAGGTAAATGGCTCGCTTCGCTTTGGGAGCAAAGTTGGGGAGTCCGGGGAGGCCCCCAGCCGCCGGAGGCTTGGACACAACGTCGGCCAGCAAATTCTCGCCCAGCATGCTGGCGAGGGCAGTTAGCCCGAGGCCACGGGCGGCGCGGCCGAAAAACTGGCGGCGGGTTTCGGTCAAAACGGCTTGATCATAGGGATGCATATGGGTTTCCTTTGAAAATAACAGATATCCGAGCCCCGACCGTCAGGGAGGGCAGACCCGGCAGATTACCTCCACCGCTCCCTTACGGTCGTGGCTCGGTGTGCGACATTTTCATGCCCTGTGCCGACGCCGTGCAACCTGAGCGGCTCCTCACCAAACATCTCATAAGGGATTCCCAACACCCAAGATTTATTTATTGAGAACCTCGTCGAGGTTCATCATCTGATTGGCGACCATGGTCAAGGCTGCGAATTCGGGCGCGGCTAACGTTTCGTCCGGCTTGGACTCGCCCACAGATAAAAGCTTCCTGGCGTCATCGGAGTGTGAGTCGTAGTAGCTCAGGTAGTCCTGGTAGGCGCGCTTTGCGATAAGACGCTCGTTCTGCTCCAAGGTGCGAGCAAGCAGCCGCGTCGCGATGAAGTCGAACTCGCCGTCGATGTCACCGCGAGCGTCCAGCATCGCCCGTTGGGCCAGGTGCCGGGCGGCTTCCACAAACTGCGGGTCATTCATCGTGACCAGAGCCTGGAGCGGGGTGTCGGTCCGTTCGCGACGCACGGTGCAGCTCTCGCGTGTTGGCGCGCTGAAGATTTCCATCGACGCCGGCGGCGCGCTTCGCTTCCAGAAGGTGTAGAGGCTGCGCCGGTAGAGCTTATCGCCACCGTCACGCTGGTAGAAGCGGGTGTTGCTTCCCTCCATGGCCACCGCTTCCCAGATGCCGTCGGGCTGATAGGGTTTGACGCTCGGCCCGCCAACTACCGGCACAAGCATGCCGCTGGCCGCCAACGCGTAGTCTCGCACCATTTCTCCGTCCATGCGAAAGCGCGGACCACGGGAGAGCAGCCGGTTGTCGGGGTCTTTCTGCAATTTCTCTCTTGTCGCGAAGGCCGACTGGCGGTAAGTCGCGGAAGTAACCAGGAGCCTGAAGAGTTTCTTCATATCCCAGCCAGACTCGCGGAATTCGACAGCCAGCCAGTCCAGAAGCTCCGGATGGGATGGCGCTTGCCCTTGGGAGCCAAAGTCCTCGGTGGTTTTCACGATCCCCGTGCCGAAGATCTCCTGCCAGAAGCGATTGACGGTGACGCGGGCCGTGAGCGGATTGGCCGGGTCTACCAGCCACTGCGCCAAGCCCAACCGGTTGCGCGGATATGAAGCCGGCAGGGGCGGCAGGGCGGATGGGACATTAGGCTCAACTTGGTCACGAGGTTGATCATACTGCCCGCGGAAAAGGATGTGGGCCATCGGCTTTGAATCC
>QHZP01000698.1:2339-2893 GCA_003224715.1 Acidobacteriota bacterium
GGCTTGAAAGGCCGCTAGCCTGGCGGCGAGGGCGCGGTAGTTCCTGTCCTTCTGATTCAAGAAGTACAGATGGAATGCATCCCGCTCTTGGGCGCTGAGCTGCTCGGGTTGCTTCTCACGTGCAGCCTCCAGCGTGGGCCACAGGGAGACAAGGTAAGCTTCCTCCTGGGAGAGGGCGCGCGTGAAAATGCGGAAATCAGCAATCGCCCCACCATGGAAGTAACGGTTTCCGTCGCTGCCAAGACGGAGAGGCGCATGTGTTTTGAAGTCACCCCGGAGCTGCAGGGTTTGATCCCCCGCGCCTTGGGTGGGGATGGCCTTGCCGTTGAGGTAAAGTGTCATGCCCGGTTGTTCATGGCTGCCATCGTAAGTTACTACGAGATGGTGCCAGGTGCCTGCCTTCAACTGCTCGGCAAAGCCAGCCGACACCTGGAGTGACTTGCCATCATCGCCAACGATTCGAAGTGCCGGGACACGACCACCAAGGTCAATAAGCCATCCCCGGCCCTTGTCTTCCGGGTCCGATTGGCTGGCCACTACGAAGCTATCCGCCC
>QHZP01000699.1 GCA_003224715.1 Acidobacteriota bacterium
TTGTGCTTTTGCAAATCCTCTTTTTTGCCACATAAGTTCGCCGCTCTGAATCTTCATGCAGGTGATGAATGCGGGGCCGTCATGACCGCTGGAGAAGTACAGGTAGTCGCCATGCCGAATGACTGTTCCAAAGTGGGACTGAAGCCCGTTGTGCCACAGCTCCTTGACCGCCGTCTTGCCGCCGGACTGACTCAGTTGCAAGACACGACTCCCACCCCCGTAGGCCGAGGAGACGAACAGGAGGTTTCCGGGTGCCCACACCGGCGTGCTCACTGCCAGGCCGTATTGGGTTTCGTGGGGATGCCGCCATAGAAGCTGGCCATTGTCCGGGTTGAAGCCGATCACTTCAGACGCCACCAGGGCAGCCACTTGTGGTTGGTCATCCACCTCAATTAACACGGGCGACGAATGAGCGTTCTTGAACTGCAGGCTTTTCCAAACGGCTGCCCCATCACTCTGTCGCAGGGCCGTTGCGGCGCTGAAGCTCCCGCCCGCCAATAGAGTAGCCGAACTCCAGGCGAGTTCCGCCAAACTCTATGTACAGGTCGCGAGACCAGACCGGGCGCCCTGTCTTTTTGTCGAGCGACTGAATCTTGCCAATCCCGCTGGCTGTCACAAGCCGATCACCGACGACCTGGGGCATCGCGTAGGGTCCCGGGCCAACCTTTTCTGAGAAGCTATTTTTGAACTCAGCCTCATAAGCATACTCCCAAACAGTTGTGCCCCTGCTTGCATCGATCGCCGTAACGATGTCCTGTGAGCCACGCCGGTAGACGGTATAAAGCGTCGTACCCTCGACTGCTATACCGGAATATCCATCGCCGAGTGCTCGGCTCCAGAGCTTGGGTGGGCCAGCGGCAGGCCAGGAGTTGGCCAGGGCCTTCGAGTCCGATATGAAGTCTCGGTTCGCTCCTCCCCATTGCATCCAACTCGACCCGTTTGGTTGGAGCGATGGCTTGCTCGTGGCCGCCTTTTTTTCCGGAACTTTGTTCTGGGCATTCCGAGCACTACCCAAGCCAAAAGCAAGTAGTATGAGAATGAATGCACGAGTCATTAATCGATGCATGAAGTGTTCTCCCGCAAGCGCAGAGCGCCCGACCTTATGGAGTGCACAGGCAGAGCGCAGCGACGACATCGCTTCTCCCACGGAGCCGTCTCTCGCCTTGCACCTTGTCTTCTTTGTGCCTTCACCGTCTCATCAAGAGTGAAAGCGGTGTCGCGTTGGGCTTGCCACTCCAAATCACTCAGTCTGCTGTCACCCCGTAGTCCTCAGACGCCTCAAGTCTGTGGCTCTTGGAGCCACAGAGTATCTCCAGACTGGATCACTCATTTCACCCTTCTGATCCCGAACCGCCAACCCCGAACCACGGCTTCACTCATACCTCAACGCCACCATCGGATCGACCCTGGTCGCTCTGCGGGCGGGAAGGTAGCATGCCAACTAAGCCACTGCAGCCAACAGTGCTGAAACGATCATGAATGTGGCTGGATCGGTAGCCGTCACGCCAAACAGGAAGCTTGAAAGGGCACGCGTCAATGCAAGTGCTGCAGCCAGGCCGATTCCCATTCCAATGGAAACGAGTCTTAGTCCTTGGCTCAGTACCATTCTGAGCACATCATCCTGCTGGGCGCCCAACGCTACGCGGATACCGATCTCGTGGGTGCGTTGCGCCACCGAATAGGAAATCACGCCGTAAAGACCCACCTCGGTCAAGACCAGTGCCAAGCCCGCGAAGATGCAGAACAGCACCGTGCTAAAACGGGATTGCGTAAGTGAGAGACCCAGGTACTGGTCAAGCGTTCTCACATCGAAAATGGGTAAGTCCTTATCTAATGTCCTGACCTCGTTCCGCACGCTGGCGATAATGGTTTTCGGGTCCGTTTCAGTGCGTACGACCACCGCCATAAAAGTAGTGGGTCGTTGCGCAAGTGGGATGTAAACCTCGGGTCCCGCTTCTGTCCTTAGACTTTCGTGCTTCACGTCGCCGACCACACCGACCACCTCGCGCATGATGCCGTCTAGCGGAGCTTCGATGCGCTCGCCGATGGGATCCCGGTTTGGAAAGAACCGGCTTGCCAGCGTCTGGTTGACGATGATCACGGAGGGAGTCTTCGCATCATCACGCGAGTTGAAGTCGCGACCTTTTAGGACCGGTATCCTCATGGTAGTGAAATAACCGGGAGTAATCACTCGAAAAGCAGTTTGCGGCTGTTCATTTATGGGTGTCAGGTGCCCCTGGATCTGGAAAGTAGCGCCCCATCCATTTCCGCTCAAAGGTAATGGCGAGATGGCCCCTTCGGAATGGACCCCCGGTAAGGCACGAATACGCTCGAGAAGCTGCCGGTAGAAATCTATCCGTTTTTCTTCCGAGTACTTCAAATCTGGCAAGCTAATGTTGAACGTCAGAACGTTGCGCGCCTCAAATCCGGGGTTGACCTGCACTAAGCGTACGAAGCTTTGGATTAGCAGGCCAGCTCCGACCATCAATAGCAGAGCTAGTGCCAGTTCGGTGACTATGAGCATCCTGCGCAGCCGCTTGCCCCGGGGGCTTTCCGCTAAACTGCGGCCTTCCTCTTTCAGCGATTCTGTTAGGTCGGCTTTGGAAACTCGCTGAGCCGGAGCCAGGCCGAAAATCAGTCCGGTCAGCATTGACGCCAGGAGTGTGAAGCCCAGAACGCGGCCGTCCAGGCTGACCTGTGTGAGGCGCGGGATACTTTCAGAGCTGAGTCTGACAAGAAGGTCTTTTCCCCACAGCCCCAACAGCAAACCGAGACCACCTCCGAAAAACGAAAGTAGTAGGCTCTCAGTGAGAGATTGCCGGACCACTCGCAGTCTATTGGCACCCAACGCTGCGCGGATGGCCATCTCCTTTTGCCGTGCTGTGGCTCGGACCAGTAGAAGGTTCGCGACATTTACGCAGGCAATGAAGAGCACAAACCCAACGGCTCCGAACAGCACCAGCAGTGCCGGTCGGATGTCACCTACCAATTGCTCATGCTCCGATACAACCTTGACTACGCGAGCGCGATCGTATCCATCTCGGCTTTCGCTTGCGCAATGCTGACGCCGGGCTTCAGACGTGCAACAACCTTCAGGTAATGCGAGCCCCGGTCTGCCGTCAGGGGGTTCTTCGAAGGCGTCGTGTTGGAGTCAACCGCCATCGTCGTCCACAACTCGATCGGCTCGGCCTGGATGGGAAATTGAAAGTCGGCTGGCATTACACCCACGACCGCAAAACTGCGATTGTTGAGGGTGATGACTCGTCCGAGGATGTTCTCGTCGGTGTTGAATTGGCGCTGCCACAGATCGTGACTCAATATCACTGCATCACTTCCGTTTGCCCCTCCAGTTGTGTCTTCCTCGGGGAGGAAAGCCCGACCCAGGCTCGGCCTTACCCCAAGGAGGGAAAGCAGCTGAGCCGACACAACTGCACCCGACAGATGAGCAGGTTCGCCGACTCCGGCGAGCATAAAATCCCCAGTACGAAAGGCCGCCATTTGCTCCAAGACATGGTTCTGCTTCCGCCAATCGACAAAATCAGGATAGGACACGGGGCCCGGGCTGGGAGTACCCCGTATGTACAAGACGCTTTGCACCGCTACAAGCCGACTTGGGTCCTTGAAAGGAAGCGGTCGAAGTAGCACCGTATTGATGACGCTGAAAATTGCAGTGTTGGCACCGATGCCGAGAGCCACAGTCAGCACCGCCACAGCAGTGAAGCCGGGGTTCTTCAGCAGGATTCGAAGGGCGTAACGAACGTCGTTGAGCATAGTGGTTAGTGGTTGGTTAGTAGTTCAAGGTTCAAGGTCCAAAGTCCAAGGTCCAAAGTCTTAAGTCTGGGTCCAAACCAGGGTCTCGGTGAGCCTGTTTCAATCGGCAATCGGAAATCCAAAATCGGCAATTTCCCTCATTCGTGCCTCAAGGCCACCATGGGGTCCACCTTCGCGGCCCGCCTGGCCGGCAGGTAACAAGCCGCTAGCGCCACTCCCGAGAGAATTACCGCTACGATGGCGAGCAGTGACGGATCGTGCGGACTTACCCCAAACAACAGGCTCGCCAGCATTCGAG
>QHZP01000121.1:0-9460 GCA_003224715.1 Acidobacteriota bacterium
TGACTGGGAAGCCATTTGGGTTGGTTGTCCAGCCGACTTCAGTTACGTGGTAGGCCGTTTCAGTTTCCACGATTCCAAGCCAGCTAAACGGGTTGAAGAATTTCGGCATCGCCCCAAAGCGCAGGGCAGCCCCAGTGGAATAACGATTCTGCTCTAAGGCTGCGATGGCTTGGCGATGCGAAACGTCCTTCGAGACCCAGTAGAGAAGAACCATCAGCAAACAGACCACGGCCCCACGATGGGACTCCGTCGACCTGACGCCAATTTCCTGGTTGATGAGACGAAAGAGGAACGGAAGGCAGAGTCCCAGGGTCAACGCCAATAGAATCCAAGGATCGATAATGAGGACAATGTCCCAAGCGTACCAACGGTTGTAGAAGGGTAGGAGCGGTCTTATTCCGTACGAGTTCGTAAAATCCAAAAGGAGGTGACTCGAAACTCCGGTAAGAGATAGCCAATAAAATTTCTTCCAGCTGGCAGGCCTTGTTTTCAAAAGATGGTTGTTAATCCAGTAAACAACCGAGGCTAAAACAGATGCTCCCAGAAGGATACCTGCAAAGGAGTGTGTGATGCCGCGGTGATACTTCAAATAATTGATGTCTCCCCAGAAAATGGAAATGAAGTCCACATCTGGCAGGTTTGCCCCGACCATGAGGGTCAATGTCGCTTGAGGCGCGATGCGATCCAATCCCGTTTTGGCCAAAGCCAAACCATAAAGGGTATGAGTCACATTATCCATTCTTGTCCCACAATCTCATTTCACTGTGAACCAAAGCGAAGAGATGGCCGAATACTCTAATAACAACGGCTGATTATAGCCAGATTTATCCGAAGACAAAAACTTCAATGAATTGGCAGCAAAGATGAAAATTGGCAAAGCCAAAAACGGGAAGGTCGTAGTGCTGGGCGGTGGCCTTGCCGGTCTCAGTGCTCTTTGGCATTTGCAGAAGGCCGGCTTTAACGACAGCTTTTTGTTCGAGAAGGAATCTCGAGTTGGCGGGCTCACCCGCTCCGAAACCGTTAACGGGTTTACCTTCGACTACACGGGCCACCTGCTGCATTTCAGAAACGAGGCGGTCAAGAAACTCGTTTCGAATTTGTTGGGTGAGAACATACATTACGTGATCAGAAACTCCTGGATCTTCTCTAAGGGTGTTTTTACTCGTTACCCCTTCCAAACAAATCTCTACGGGCTGCCTTCATCCGTGATCAAGGAGTGTATCCTCGGTTTCATCAAAACAACGGCCAATGGCAACAAAGACGCCGCAGTTTCCAAATCCCCCGGCAGCTACAAGACCTTCGAAGAGTGGATCTATTCGACGCTGGGTTCAGGAATTGCCAAGCACTTCATGATCCCTTACAACGAAAAACTCTGGACCATCCCTTTGAAGAAGTTAACTTGTGACTGGATGGGACGCTTTGTTCCTACCACCTCATTGGACCAAATTCTCGACGGCGCGTTATCCGACCAGTCTAGGAATATTGGCTACAACGCCCATTTCGGTTACCCTCTCAAGGGCGGTATCGAGTCCCTGCCGCGCGCATTTGCCGGCTCACTGAAAAACTTGTATCCTGAACACGAAGTTGCCAGGCTGGATCTGAAGAAGAAGCGAATCACTTTTAAGAATAAGGAAACCGTCAACTTCGATGTTCTGATCTCTTCCATGCCAATGCCGAAATTGGTCAAGTTGATCTCAGAGGTTCCTTCCTCCGTCCAAAAAGCGAGCGGACAGCTTTGCTTCACATCCGTTTATAATATCAACATTGGAGTGGATCGGAAGGTAAGTGACGTGCATTGGATCTATTTTCCGGAACCTGAGTTCACATTCTACCGAGTTGGGTTCCCACACAACTTCTCGCCCTACCAGGTTCCCCCGGGATGTGGTTCCATTTACGCAGAAGTCGCCTATTCGCGCCGGAAACCACTGGACAAATCGGAAATCGTAGTCAAGGTTAAGCAAGATTTAATAAAGGCTAAGATCCTGAGACAGGAGGACCGTTTGCTAGCGGAGTGCCGTCTCGATATCCCCTGTGCCTACGTTCTCTACGACCATAACTACCGACAAAGCGTCGGGTTGATTCGAAATTATCTGCAAGAGAATGGAGTTCAAACCATCGGCCGCTATGGCTCCTGGGAATATTCTGGAATGGAAGATGCCATCTGGCAGGGTAAAGTGACGGCCGAAGAAGTCTTAAGGTAAATATTCCTCCATTTCCAAAACCAGGCTTCGCCTCAGACCGATGAATAGCTTTGCTTAAGGGGCAAGGGGTGGTTGAGGATTTGGGAAACCTCTTGCGCTGCTCCCCACCGTCGAGGGCTGCAGGTGCAGGGGGAAAAGAGGACAATTATGAACGCAAGAGTATTCGGTCTAATAATTTTAGCCGGACTAATATTCTTCTTGAGCATGAACTCGTCTATGTCGGCGCCAGCACCGATGCAGGAGGAGACCGAGTCTCCAGAAGATTCCTTTAATCGCGATCAGAAAGCCAAAATGGAAAAAGCACGGCGTGACGAGGCGTTTCAAAAGCTGAAAGATGGATCCCAGCAGCTTTACAAAGCGACCGGTGAACTTAAGGAGTTGATTGAAAGATCTAATGAACACACTTTCTCAATTCAAATCCTCAAGAAAATAGACGAGGTCGAAAAAATACTAAAGGACGTCAAACGTAGAGCTAAAGAGGGATTCTAAAGCTTTCGAGGTAGTGAATTATTGCTCCAACTCCACTCGAGCTCCTAGGTGGCATGATCGCAGCAGCCGAGAATGCTTTTGGCAGCCTATCTGGTTATTTCATCACTTCAAGCCTTTTTTAGAACTGTGTGAAGTCGGTAGGTACCCCAGCCAATGGTGAGAGAAACACCAGCACCGGCTTTCTCGAGAGTGATCCTGAGAACCTCAATTGGCACCTCTTCATTCCTGAATTGAAGCGGAGATTCCACAACGACGGTCGACGGGTCCAACTTGTTGGCACTACCGCTAGAGATCAGAAGCGTCCAATTCTTTTTTTCGTCGGAGCGGGCGAACAACGTGTATTTGCCGGGGGGAAGTTTTTTGCCGTCAAAATCCAGCGTCACGGTGGTCTCCATGGTTGTGGCCTCGTTCATCCCCAGGCGCCAAGGTAGACCGGGCTTGATCATCTCATCGAGATTTCGCCCCTTAATCTTCGGGGTTCCATAGTCAATCGTTATTTTTCCGTGACCCAGTTGAATCATCGCCATATCCCGGCCCGGCTCGTGTGCCAGCACAGGAATCAAAGCGAAAAGACAGACCATCAAAACAACCAATACCCGCTTCATAATCCCTCCTTTGAAAATAGCAGAAATCCGAGCCCCGACCGTCAGGGAGGGGCAAGCCTAGCAGACTACCTCAACCGCTCCTTTACGGTCGGTGAGTCCAACTTTTTCTTGCACTATGGTGCCGCCCGGCGGCATGGGAACGGCTCTCAAAACCGAATTGATTGCAGTTTATTCGACACCTATGCTGGGCGTCAAGGATCGCGTTAAATTACCGGATACTAAAGGTCTGAGGCAGAGCGGTTGATAAGACTTCCCAAGCAGGGTACGCTCATACAACGCAATCCATGGTCATTTTGGGCGGGGAGTCTTGATGAAGGCGGCAAATCCGCGTTGAGTTGCCTCTGTGGCTGTCTTGAGCAGGTGCTGAAATTCGAGGCCGCGAATGTCGCGACCTGCGGCTTGGCAAAGGCTTGCGGCCTGTGCCGCCACCACTTCATCAAAGGTAGCTAGGGCTGGCAAAAGTTTAGCGGGATCCGGACCCGTTCTTTCAATCACAGATTTAGCGTATGCTCGCGGACAAGTATATTTCTTATCTTCGTCCGCGTCGACCCAGATCGGATTGGTTGAACCGATGACACGTGGTTCCCACCGACGTGAGCTGGGCTGGTAAGGCCGAGGAATAGGCCAGTAAGGAACCGTCACGCCTGGTCCGCTAGCGATAGCCACCAGATACACATCGTGAGCAGGTCGTGAGATGACCCAATGAATATCAGCTTTTTCTACCGATTTTGCCGATGACTTAATTCGCTCCTCGCGAATTTTTACGCCGTTGGAAAACAGCTCTACTTTGTCAGCATTAGTCCAGGAAGGACCATAAACTTTGACGGTGACACCAATCTCTTTGCCCATCCCGGTTGCCAGCTCGCCTACCCCAAAATTGTCGTCCACCCTCATTTGGGTCAGCAGGCCCATGCTGACGAGTACGCGGCCTCGGAGAAAATTGCGGCAAACCTCATCGAGATCGATACGGGCTGGGTCGGAATCGCCAGCCATGACATAGGTGCGGCCCTGTCCCAGAATATAACGGCTCACATCGTGACAGTCACTTGATCCGACTCCAACAATCCGATAGCCATAATTCAAGAGGGCGAACCAGTCGCGATAGACCTCCATCAGGTCTGAGCGTAGGGCGCCGGAGTTAGTCAATTCAACAGCATCAAAACTGAACTCCTGACCCTGCAAGTTTTCGCCACTGACCTTGTTGAAATTAGTTTCAGCGAAGGGTCGAAAACCGGTGTGGAAGTCACGTGGGTGATTCAGGATGACGACTTTCACATCCGGCGTCAACCGGATCGACTCCATAAGCTGTGGCCGGTTTTCGAGATGGAAGTCGGGTATGCGGCTGTCGGGTTTCATTGGAAACGCATTGAAATGCCCAACTTGCGTTGTGACCTCATTGCCGGTGACCGGGGTGAAGTAAGGGTCCATGTGCGTGCGGCGGGCAGCCGCTGCATAATCCACCTGAGCGTTATGTTCTGTCGCAATGGGCAACTCGATTCCCTCGCCCGCGATCGTAAGCATACGCTCGTCAAGAGTGGCGTCGCCATGACCGCTGTAAGTCAGAGTGTGAACGTGGGTGTCACAAGCAATCCATCCTGGCGTCGGGACTTCGCGTCGGATGGCCAAGCGCACCTGCCGGGTTTGGCCAGTAGTGGCGAAGATTTTGGTGGAGTCCAACCCATATTCGAAGCCGCGAGTCGCATAGAGTGTGTACTCGCCTGGGCGTACCCCAATCTTGGCCTTACCATTCCCCGTGTAGACTACTCCGGGCCGCATAGCCAGTTGCTCCTCTGGACTCGTGTAAAGCGGCGCCAACGCACCTTCCTTGTCGACAAGAGTGATGCGGCAAGGCAGGGCCTGATGGGAATTGGAATCGACCACGCTGATCTCGAGGCTCGCCTGATTCAGCGCCTCCTTGGGCGGGCGCTGGTCGAGCTGGATCTCACCCACGACAATGTCATCGCCTTCTTGAGGCGGATGAATGGAGAGTGCGTTTTCTCCGTCATGCAAGGCTCCAGCCGGCAGCGGCAGCGTGTGCACAAGATTCTGCTCCATTCTGAACAGTGTCCCAATCTGCCGACCATTCAATTCCACCCGCCACTCGAATTTTACATCCTGTTGCCGAATGAATAACGTAGCTTCACCTGGGTTGGGCTGGGCCTTAAAGCGAAGGTTCAGTGTAGATCCGTGGGGCCGTTTACCAACGAATTCTTGCCATTCTGGTTCTGGAAGCGTTGTCAGATAATAACTTTTTCTATTTACAAAGCGAACCAAACCGACCGTGCCTGTAAGAACGGTAAGCAAGGCGAGTGCGAGGGATGGGGTTCTCCATTTGTTGAATTCTGCAAGACAGGATCTCATTCCAAATCTATGCCAGGCACAAGTGGAACCCCGCTAATGCTATCTGATTTGCTTCCACAATTCCTCCACCGCCACCGTCTCTCCCTGAAGCCTGGCTTGCCGTCTTTGATTCGCGGTAGTGCCGCCCAAGGGCGGCATGAGGGGCTGCGTTGGAATAAATAGACGCACCGTCGTCGTGGGCTCAGGTCTCCTCAGTCGGATGTTCGCGATGGAATACGGCGGTCAACTGCGCTCCTGCTAAGAGAATTAAGCTCGAGACATAGCCCCAGGTTAACAGGGCCACAACCGCGCCGACGGGACCGTAAATCTCATCGTAATGAAAATATTGAAGACTCCAGGCGAAGCCATATTTGGCTGTTTCCCAAAGCAGACCGGCAACCAGGGCACCGGGCAGCGCATCGCGTAGCGTTACGCGCGTGTTGGGCAAGAAACGGTAGACGAGCACAAAAAGGGTAACCGTTATGAAAATGCTGACGAGTGAGAACAGAATTTGCCAAAATGCACTGCCGATCATTGCCAGAAGCCTCAGCCGCAGGAGCACGCGCAGCGGCAGACGCCGGGCCCGACTTTGTAAAGCGACCAGCACGGAAGTGACTACTACTGACAGGGCCAACAGCAGCCCCACCAGTCCGATCATACCGAGGCTGCGCGCTCGCCCGTGCAGGAAGGTGCGGGGTTTCGTTCCCCAGATTCGATTGAGAGCGCGTTCAATGACCGAAAACACCCATGTTCCAGCCCACAGCACAATGACGGCACAACTCGTGATCACACCCATTCCCAAGTTTGAAAGCGAGTGAATCGTTTCGTGTAGGAACTCCCCTGAACCTGGAAAGATTTCTATAATCTGAGTCAGGATTTCGCTGCCCTCCACCGTGCGGTTACTGATTACAAGAAGTAAGAGGAGCACTGGAAAGAGAGTCAGCCATCCGAAGTAGCTCACCGCGGCGGCCGAGGTGAACAAATCGTTTTCGTGGAACTGTTGCAAGCAATGGATAACAATGGTGCTCCAGGTTGCGCGATTGCGAACGCCTATGGATCGCCGGCTAAAGGGCAGGAATCGTCTCATGGCAGCAATACGGTTTCACTCCCAAAAGGCCCGTTATCGTCGTTCTTGCCCGTCTTGGGATTTCTAGGAGAGCAGGAGGACGACGAGAGCGCGACGTGCCGGGATCAGAGATCAGAGCCTCGGCCTCGTTAGGCACTTAGCCGCAAACTTGAAAAAAATGTGTTTCAAATTGTGGCGCTGACAAGGAATCAATGAGTTAGAATGCCTCAGTGGAAAATGACAAACGAAAAACGGCCAATGGAAAACTCTCCAAAAGCCACTCTTGAGAAACGCTGTCCCAAGTTCCCCTTGGTCGCTAGGCTTTCTGCTGCCCGAAGGGGCAGAACTGGCAGAGATCATGACACAAGGGCGGGCAGGTTACAACTCCGAGAACCTTGTTAGATCGTCCCCTATTTGGTGTTCCCGAAAAATCTTTATTGAAATATTGTTCGAGAGTGCCGCACAGTTCCAAAATGGGATTCGGCGCATTGACTCTGAAAATCCTTCCTGCGGCGATGGAGCTAAAGAAATCATCCGTAAGCAGTCTATTTATTTCACAGACCGCGCGAATGAGCCACCCTCTCAGGGTGCCCAGCCAGAATCCTGGTTAAGGATTGAACATCATGGAAGTTATACTGAACGCCGATGAAATCCGGGTTTTGGGCTCCCTGATCGAAAAGGAGATGACCACTCCCGATTACTACCCGTTGACACTGAATGCCCTCATGCACGCTTGTAATCAGAAATCCAGTCGTGATCCCGTTGTTTCATTTGATGAGCAAACGGTGGTCCGCGCTCTGGACGGGTTACGGGAAAAAAAACTGGCTCGTGTAGTCAGCAGTCCCGATAGTCGTGTTGCCAAATACAGGCAAATCTTCACTGACACCGCCAATCTTACCCAGGCGGAACTGGCCTTGCTCTGTGTATTAATGCTGCGGGGACCCCAAACTGTGGGTGAGTTACGCGGACGCACGGAGCGCCTTTGCAATTTTGAAAGAGTGGCCGAGGTCGAGGCCGCACTTCAGCGGTTAATCAATCGGGACTCCGGAGCCCTGGTCATGCTACTCCCTCGGCAGACGGGTCTGAAAGAACCTCGATTCATGCATCTGCTCGCCGGAGAAGTCCAGGACAACGAAATGAAGTCTCGCAATGAACCGACGATTTTCGAGGCCCGCATTGACAATGAAAGAATTTCCCGAATTGAACAGGAGATCGAAAGTCTTCGTAGAGAATTGATGGAATTGAAGCGAGATTTCAGCGATTTCAAGAAGCAGTTTGATTAGGAGGGACCAGGCGCTTCTGGCGGACACAAGTAAACGCCGAAGACTGTTGGCCTCTTACCGGCCTCGTCAAAGGCACCGGTGTTAAGTCAAGAATGTGGGAGGCGCGCTCCGCGCGGCGACCAGCGCGGATTCAACAGGCAACATGGACTGTAAACCCTAACTTTTGATCGCTGGCCGGAGACCGCCTCCCACGCTGGACCGTTGTTCCCATTCCCATCTCCTAACTTAAAGCTATTCCGTCAGGGGGCGCCTGTCAGGGGCGTGGAACAGAGAACGCACTGCCTCTCCCCTAGAGGATGAAAGGCGGATGAAGGACGACGTTACTTAGTCTGATACAGCGCACTCATTCAGGTTGAAGGAGGAAGCATGAAAGGCTTTACACGGGCAGTATTGCTTGCCCTCTTTTTTGCATGTAAGTCATTCTCGCAAGTCCCCGAGAATCTTCTTGTGGAAGGGATTCCACCAATTCCAGAGACGCTGAAGGAAGAGGTCTCCCGATATCTGGAATTTCGCTCCGCTGCATTTAACGACTGGCATCCGATGAAACGGGAGGTTCTCATTTCAACCCGATTTGCGGACACCAATCAGTTGCATCAGGTAGCCATGCCGGGTGGGGCACGGAAGCAGCTGACATTCTTCCCGGATCGAGTGGGCAGCGGATTGTTTCAACCGATTAACGGAAACTTTCTCGTTTTTCCAAAAGATACCGGTGGGAATGAATTCTTTCAGCTCTATCGGTTTGACCTGGCCGATGGAAAGGTGACTCTTTTAACCGATGGCAAGGCCCGTAACCTAGGGGTCCGTTGGTCAAGTCAGGGCAAATGGCTTGCCTACACGTCAACACGTCGTAACGGCAAAGACAATGATATTTATCTGATGGACCCTTCCGATCCTGAGAGCGATCGGCTTTTGACCCAGGTTAGCGGTGGTGGTTGGGAGATCCTGGATTGGTCACCCGACGATGCCCGGATGATTTTGATGGAACACGTTTCCGCCAACGAAAGTTATCTCTATCTTGCCGATGCCACGACGGGATTGAAGCAACTCCTGACGCCTAAAGGAGGGGAAAAAGTGCTTTTCTCCCGCGCTCGGTTTGCGAAGGATGGCCAGTCAGTCTATGTTGTGACCGACAGAGAATCTGAATTCCAACGCTTGATGAAGTTGGAACTCTCGAACAAGAGGCTTGTCCCGCTCACTTCTTCGATTCATTGGGATGTCGAAGAGTTTGAGCTTTCCCCGGACGGGAAAATCCTGGCCTTTATTACCAACGAGGGAGGGGCCGGCGTCCTGCATCTCTTCGAGCTGTCCTCACGGCGGGAAATTCCCGCTCCCCATCTTCCACAAGGGATTCCTTCCAACTTGAAGTGGCACTCCAACGGACGCGATCTGGCGTTCAATTTTACCTCGGCCCGATCCCCTGCCGACGTCTTCTCTGTTGACATCAAAACCGGCAAGGTTGAGCGCTGGACTGAAAGC
>QHZP01000121.1:9469-19739 GCA_003224715.1 Acidobacteriota bacterium
CTAAACACGGCAAACTTCACCGAAGCGGAGGTGATCGAAATGAGGAGTTTCGACGGCCTGCAGATCTCAGCCTTTGTGTATCGCCCCGACCGGTCCAAATTCCCGGGTAAACGGCCAGTCATCATTATCATTCACGGCGGTCCGGAAGCACAGTTCCGGCCTGCCTTCCAGAGTCGTTCGAATTACCTATTAGACCGATTGGGAATCGCACTTGTTTTTCCTAATGTGCGTGGGTCAAGCGGCTATGGCAAGACTTTTCTGACACTGGATAATGGCTTTAAGCGTGAAGATCCAGTCAAAGATGTCGGGACGGTTATCAGTTGGATTGAAAAGGATCCATGGCTAGACAGCGGTCGGATTGCGGTTTATGGAGGCAGCTATGGTGGGTACATGACGTTGGCTTCAATGACTCATTTCAATGACCGACTACGGGCCGGAATCGACGTGGTCGGAATTTCGAATTTCGTGACGTTCCTGAAGAACACCCAAGACTACCGACGCGACCTGCGGCGAGCTGAATACGGCGACGAACGGGATGAAGCTATGTACGCCTTCTTGGAAAGGATTTCACCTCTAAGCAGCGTCCAAAAGATCACTAAGCCGTTGCTGATCGTTCAGGGAAAGAACGATCCGCGTGTTCCTGTCACTGAATCAGAGCAAATGGTCAAAGCTATCCGTGGAAATGGAGTGCCAGTGTGGTACCTGATGGCAACAGATGAGGGACATGGCTTTGCCAAAAAGAGGAATCTGGACTTTGAGTTTTACACTATGATTCTTTTCCTCAAGACGTACTTGCTAAATTGAAGCCCCTGTGACCGGATGGCGGCAGAGAATTGATGATTGATTGTAGATTGCGCTAAATCAGAGGCTCGACATGAGAAGGAGCGTCGGAGGGATAAACAATCCTTAGCAATTCCCGCATATTCCCGATGAGGAAGTCAGGCTGGGCCTGTTGCAGCGTGTCGCTGGCCAATCCGTAGGTTACGCCACAGGTAGCGATCCCCGCGTTGCGGCCGGTCTGGATATCGATCCGTGAGTCACCCACCATAAGAGCACGATCTCTAGAAACGCCGGTGTCCTGCAAGATTCTATGAATGCCGACAGGGTCTGGCTTCTTTTGTTCGAAACTATTCCCACCGTAAACTGCCGCAAATTTCTCCTGCACACCCAGCCCTTTCAAAATCGCGTTACTAGGATCGACAGGTTTATTGGTCAATACCGTCAGGGTAAGGGAGTCGAGGCGGTCTAAAGCTTCTCGAACACCGGGATATAAGACAGTGTGGTCTAGTAGGTGCTGTTTGTAATAGTGCAAGAAAATCTCAAGAGCCTGTTTAATCTCGGTGTCACTGGGTTCTCGCCCCAGGGCTCGACGGATAAGCATTGAAGCCCCATCGCCTACGTAACTGTAAATAAGCTCGTTCTCTAATACCGGCAGGCCCAAATATGAGCGAGTGTAGTTAACGCTGTTGGCAAGGTCAAGACGTGAGTCGATTAAGGTTCCATCCAGGTCGAAAATGATCAGGTCGTAGTTTGAACTGACTGGCGCATTGGAAACCATCGAGGGCTCCGATAGCGAATCTAGCCAACTGTGCCCATTATACTGGCTAGTATTAACTGCCGAAAAAGAATTCTCCGCCGGCCTGTGCTATAGTCATTCGTCGGCGGTCGGTCTTCCGTTGTTGCAAATTCGTGCCGGCCGGTCGCGACAAAGGACTGGCGCAGCATCTCGGTTAAGGAGCCACGATTCGATGTTCAAAACCCTGGAATGGACGGAGGCTGGAGTCGTTCTGCTTGACCAGCGGAAACTACCCACCGAGGAGGTATACCAAGTCTTTGGAACCTACCAGGAAGTCGCTCAGGCCATTAAAGACATGGTCGTCAGGGGCGCTCCAGCTATCGGCGTGACCGCAGCCATGGGGATTGCTTTGGGGGTAAAGCAGATTGAAACAGCCGATCCCGTCGTCTTTGTACAAAAGTTCCTGTTGATTTGCGATACGCTGGCGGCGACTCGCCCCACCGCCGTCAACCTTTTCTGGGCGATAGAAAGAATGAAAAAGGTCTTTTATGAAAACTTCAAGCATGGCGACTTTACTCGGTTAAAGAGAGCCGTTGAAGACGAAGCCCTCCAAATGCAGCAGGAAGATGTTGAGTTGAATCGGCGAATGGGGCAACTGGGAGCCAGTTTGCTTCCACAGAAAGCCAGGGTGCTGACTCATTGCAACGCCGGAGCTCTGGCTACTGCAGGTTACGGAACTGCGCTGGGAGTGATCCGAGCTGCCGTGGAGCAGGGGAACAGCCTCCAGGTCTTTGCGGATGAAACTCGACCGTTTCTGCAAGGGGCTCGCCTGACTGCCTGGGAACTGCAGAAAGATCAAATCCCGGTAACTTTGATCACCGACAATATGGCGGGCCATTTCATGAAATCCGGCAGGATCGATTGTGTGATTGTAGGGGCAGATCGCATCGCCGCCAATGGGGACGTGGCCAACAAAATCGGCACTTATTCGCTGGCGGTCCTGGCCAAGGAAAACTCCATCCCATTTTACGTCGCAGCGCCTACTTCAACTTTAGATTTGAACACGCCTAGCGGCGAACAAATTCCCATCGAACAACGCTCGGGTCAAGAAGTCACCCACATCAAAGAAACTCCTATTGCTCCCCACGGGATCGATGTGGCCAACCCCGCATTTGATGTCACACCGAATCGATACGTGACGGCGATCATTACTGAACGAGGAATCGCAAAATCGCCCTATGACGAGAGTTTAAGGAAACTCAAAGCCTAGATCTCGGAGGGAGACAGCAATTGGATTAGCTAACGCCTGAGTCTTATCAACTTCAATTGTATGGAAGCATTGGAGGATGTCTGGGTGGAGATACTGCTGACCTTCTCAGTCGGCAAACAGGCATATTAAGACAAAAAGGCTCGCTTCGAATGATTTGTTCCCGACGAGCATGTCCATAACCTGGAATAGCGCTTACCAGGGAATTTCCGGACTGCCTGATTTATGGTTGATATAACGGGCCAGGACAAAAAGAAAGTCAGAAAGGCGATTCAGATAGACAATAAGCTGGGGCGAGAACTTTTCCTGACGACCGAGTTGGACGACCTGTCGCTCCGCACGCCGGCAGATGGTTCGGGCCAAGTGTATGGAGGCTCCGGCCTGACTTCCGCCTGGTAAAATGAATTTTCGCAGAGGAGGGAGCTCCTTTTCCCACTCATCGATCGTCTTTTCCAAGCTTTGGATGCGGGTTTCGGGGATGTAGAACTTCTCTGAGCGGTTCTTCTCTGCGAAGTCAGGATCAGCCAGTTGGGCGCCCATGGAAAGGAGATCTTTTTGTATCTCGATCAGAAGTCCCGCAATCTGGAGATCAGGTATGGCGGACCTGGCGAGCCCCACGGCCGCGTTTAGTTCATCAACTTCACCATAAGCTTCTACCCTCAGGGAGTCTTTGGTTACTCTTCTCCCGTTGAGCAGTCCCGTCTCACCCGTGTCTCCGGTTTTGGTATAGATTTTCATCGTCTATGCTCATTCGGTCAGCCCTTCAAACTCGATAACGCGCCTGCGGAGCTCGGCAGGGACAGGGATCGTTTTCTTTTCCTTCAAATCAAAGCAAGCTTGGACGGTTTGTCCATCAGCAATCAAGCGTTCTGACCTGCTCTCGGTCACTTCATATTCGAAAACAAAACTTGAGGTCTTGAGCGCGGAAATGCGACCCGCCACTTTCAGTGTCTCGCCAAAGAGGGCAGGGGAACGGTAATTGCACTCAGCTCGCACCACCAGATAGTCAAATTCTTCGAAGGACTGAATGCCGAAAAGATACTTCCAGTAATGGGTTCGCGCTATTTCGAAATAGGTCAAGTAGACAGCATTATTGACATGGCCCAAAGCATCCAGATCGCGAAATCTCACCTCCACAGGAATGGAAAATTTAAAAGAGGACATTCGGTATGGAGTTTGCTGACACCCGGTATGTGGTGTTTATGTCGGCGTCTCTATTGGCAGCTTATCAGTGACAAACGGGAGTCCAGTTACTTCGCACGGGATTGAAGCGCCTGTGTGTTCAAGCCGAAGGCTCGTTCCAGGCTCCATGGCTCCTCGGCGAATATAACCCATCGCAATGGCTCGACGCAGGCTGGGAGAATAAACACTGCTGGTAACCCAGCCCACCTCTTTCTCCGCTTGAAAGACTTTGTCTCCCCTGTGAGCAGCATGATCTGTTGCAAGGAGAAGCCCTACCAACTTGCGATTCACATGACCCAAGTAGGTTGTGCGCGCAATCACTTCTTGACCAATGTAGCAACCCTTGTTAAGACTGATGGCGTGATCAAGGCCGACTTCGAGAGGGAGATTGCTTTCCTCCATGTCCACTCCATAGCGGGGTATTCCCGCTTCAACACGGTGGATATTTAAGGCGGTAAGTCCGACAGGTTTCATTCCCAACCCTTTGGCGGTCTGTTGAAGCAGACTCCAAAACTTAACCAGGTTTTTCTGGTCCAGAACGAGGTCGTATCCTCCTTCGCGAGTCCGGTTCACCCGGCAAACCCGAACCTTTCCCCATTGGGTCTCGGTCTCGCAATGATTGAAGAGTTGAGGCAACACACTGTGATGGGGTGCGATTTGACTGAGGAGTTTGAACGCTTTGGGACCTTGAATTGAGAGGAGGGCTAGCTCTTCCGACCGATCCAGCAACTGGACTTGATCACCTATAATGAATTTTCTCAGGACGTTGACTACTTTCTCGTGGAGGTCCGGCTCTACTGTCAAGAGGAAGGAATCCTCGAGGCAATAGACTCGCATATCAGCCACGATTCGTCCTTGTGGGGTGAGCATGGCGGCATAACATCCCTGACCTGGATTTAACGCTTTGATATTATTCGTGAGCATCCCATGCAGGAAGCGAACGCGATCCGTCCCTGTGGCCTCAATCAATCCCGACGAGGTGAGATCAAGTAAGCCGGCGGAGTGTTTCAGAATTTCGTATTCCTCTTCCACAGCAGAGAATTTCTGAGCCACTTCCCAGCCTCTGTCTTCAATGAATTGGCCACCTTCAGCCATTTGTGCCTCATATAGCTTCGATCTCTTGGACATTTCCTCAAACTCTGCAAACGATTAAGATGAGATCATCATAAGAGAAACCAGAGTTGCCCGGAGTTTCAATGGATGCGCTGGGATTGGTTGGATGGAGAAGTGGAAAGATTAGTGATGATGTCGATCCTCTCCAACAAATGACTGGCCAGTTCATTAAAGCGATCAATCTGGCAGATGGTATCGATTTCTGTGATGATCTTGTCCAAGGCGGTTTCAATTTCGCTGAAGGACTTATCGGAATAGAATTCCTTTTGAATTTTGAGCCGATTCTTATGTTTTAGGAATTCCTCCTTATAAAACTCAATGATTTCGCGCTGTGAAGAAATATTCATTTCGGACATAGGCTCTCTCTCAGGAATCTAAAAGGCTCTTTAACAATTCATTGACCAATTGCGGATTGGCTTGCCCTTTGGTAGCTTTCATGACCTGGCCGACAAAGAAGCCAAAAGTGGCCTTCTTCCCTGTTCGATATTGCTCATAGGCGTTTGGGTTATTGGCGATAATTTCGCGAATCACTTTTTCAATCTCCGTCGAGTCAGTAATTTGCTTTAAGCCTCTTTCCTGGATGACCTGATGAGGGGACTTAGCCTCGCGAAACATCGTTTCAAAAACCTCCTTAGCCATTTTACCCGAGATTTCGCCACGATCAATAAGACCGATGAGAGCCGCGATTTCCCGGGGTTTGACCGGTGAGGCTTCGATCCCTTTGTTAAATTCCTTAAGATCTCTCAATAGATCGCCCATAATCCAATTGGACGCCGCTAAGGATTCGACTCCATTGGGATTTTTGTCTTTCGAGGTTAAGTCCTCATTGGTCAAAACTCCCGCATCGTATTCAGGAATACCATACTGCTCCACGAAGCGCTGCTTCTTGGCCTCGGGCAGTTCCGGCATCATGGCGCGGATCTGGGCCTGCCATTCCGAGCTAACAACCAGGGGAGGAAGGTCCGGTTCGGGGAAATATCGATAATCATGAGCCTCTTCTTTACTGCGCATCGAAATGGTTCGCTGTTCAGCAGTGTTCCAAAGCCGAGTTTCCTGTTCAATCGGCGCTCCGCTCTTAAGAACTCCGATCTGGCGAGCAATCTCATATTCGAGGGCCCTTTGCAAAAAACGAAAGCTGTTTAAGTTCTTTAACTCGGTCTTGGTACCCAGTTTCCTCTCACCGGCTGGTCGCACCGAAACATTGGCATCACAGCGCAAACTCCCTTCTTCCATGTTGCCATCGCAGACTTCGAGATATTCCAGGATAACTTTCATGCGAGTCAAGTAATCATAGGCTTCGGCCGGAGAATTAATGGCAGGATCGCTGACGATTTCAATCAAGGGAGTTCCACTACGATTGAGATCGATGTAGCTATATCGATCCGAATCGGCAAAGCCGTCATGAATAGACTTACCCGCATCTTCTTCCATGTGCACGCGCTTGATTCCGATTTTCTTGGCCTGACCATTCCCCGAAAGAAGGATATGTCCGTGTTCCGCCAGCGGCTTGTCGTATTGAGAAATCTGGTAGCCTTTGGGCAGATCAGGATAGAAATAATTCTTGCGAGCAAAAATGGAAACGGGATTGATGGTGCACCCCAGCGCCATGGCTGCCTTGACTGCCATAATCACTGCTTCGCGATTCAAGACCGGCAGGGCCCCTGGAAAACCCAAACATACAGGGCAAGTGTTGGTATTGGGCGGAGCGCCAAATTGGCTAGGGCAAGAACAGAAAATCTTGGACCGGGTCAATAACTGGGCGTGCACTTCCAGGCCGATGACCGCTTCGCATTCCATAGCTGGCAAGTCCCCCACTTATCTCAACCATCCTGGTAGAGCGCCCGCCTTACGAGCCTCATCCTCAAGAGCGGTCATCTGCTTCTCTAGTTTTTCCTTTTCCGTTTGTAGGTTCTTTCTCTGATCTTCAAAACCTACGAGCATGTACTGATTATAAGTGCCAAGTCCGATTTCAATGCCATCACCTTTGCCACTCTTGATTTTTTCATCAATTTTCTTGATCTCGCTCTCTACGGCGGCCATTTGATCCCGGATCTGTTTGGCTCGATTCTTCCAATAGGCCTCGCCTCGAGCCTTGTCTTTTGCATCACTTTCAGTCTTCCCGATCGAGCCGACCGGTTTTCCAAGGGGCAAGGATTCGACTCCATTGGGATTTTTGTCTTTCGAGGTTAAGTCCTCATTGGTCAAAACTCTCTTGGCCGGTTGGCGGCTTTTTCCTGACGGGTTAGCTGCTTCGGTGGCACTGAAATCAATCAGGCTAACAGGCAAAGTTTGAAAATTGCCGTCGACTGTGGTGAAGCGAAAATAACCTTCCATCGAAACAGGCTTGGATTTTGCCTCGATGACTTTGCCGTCTTTCAAGACGATCTTGTACGACGCCAGGATCCAAGAATCGATCGTTAAGAAAACGAACATTCCCAGGGTAACAGTTGCACAAAGTTTCTGAGGAGCAGAAAAAAGACTCTTGAGACTCTTAACGGATCTCTCTCGCCACATTGGAAAAAAGTTTAAACTAGCCCCATGCATAACTCAAATAGTTTTTGGCGCCCTGGCAACCACACATCGGTTAATTAAGGAGAGAATTCTTTCTTCTTGGGACCTGTTCGAGGGCGGCTCTCAGTTAGGTTTGTACGGCCAGGCTGGTTTGTACCCTACTTTACTATTAAGCCGCGATTGATTAGCATAGAAATCGAGACTTCAGTTGCTCAGTTGTACAACCTCACTATGAACTTTGAACGCGAAAAACGTGATCAGCAGAGCCTGGCGCTATTCTTGGGCAGTTCCTTAAGAATTACTGATAAGTCTCAATTGGAAGAGTTTCTAGCACAGGCCGATGCACGGAAGTTGGTCTATTCCGCTCCCTATCAAGATGTGTTCTTGATCATAAAAATGGTTGGTCTGGCGGATAGCCTGGAGCTTTTGCGCCTGACTTCCAAAGAGCAGAGACGTGGCTTTGTTGACCTGGACTGCTGGCGTAAAGACAGCTTCCACATGCCTAGCTTCATGGAATGGCTGGCGGCTTTCATTCAATGTGGTCCCGAAGAAACAGTCAGAATGGCCCGAGCCGTAGATCCCAATCTTTTAGCTCTTTTCTTAAGAGAGAATATCCAGGTCCACTCTTTGGATCCCGATGAGCCGTCGCCCGATTTGCCGTTAACTCTTACGCCTGATAATCGGTTTGGCATTGAAATTACTGGTGAAGCTGAAGCTGCTATGATCTCGCGCCTCTTGCTCGATGCTTTGTTCCGCTTCGATCCTGCGCTTGGATACGATTTAATTGATCGGGTTTATTGGGAAAATCGAGTGTCTCTCGAGGAGGGAGCCTATCAAGAAAAGCGCCGTCGTCTTGAGGAAATTGGATTTGTTGATTACTATGACGCCCTCGAGATTTATGGGGAAGCCCACCTGACACTAACTCCATTACCATCAAAAGATGATGAGAAAAAAGGGACTGTGGCCCTTTCCTCCACTTTACCCGCATTGTTTGTGGCTTCTCTGGTTCCAGGCGATTTTCTGTGGGAAGCGTTACAGACAGTTCAAGACAGAAAAGAGGCCGAGCGAATCAGTCAGGGGTTGGCGGCTCTAGCCAACCGCCTCCTTTCAATCCATTCGGTGACTCCGGGAGATTTGGAAAAAGTGCGACCGGCCTTGGAGGAACTGCGTGACACTTTGAGCCTTGGGCTGGAATACTTGGCTCAAGGCCAGAAGGACCAGGTCGGAGAGATCCTCCAGCGCAATGATATTCAGAGCTTGTTCAAAATCGGGTTCAATCTCCTCTCCATCCTGCATGACCAGGCGGATCGTATTTTTCGCCAGGGGAGATTAAGACTCGACGGTGTTGAGGAGACATTACTCGAGTCTCCTGAAGCCGAATTCTTCTCAGGGTTACGCCGCCTTCGGCCCCTCTTCTTTGAGGGGCTTGAAGACCCCGGGAAAGCGACTTACCGTAGTTTTGGTAGCCTGATCGACATTGAAATCTCAAAGAAAATTCTCAAAGAGATTGGAGCTCTAGGTCATGTTTTTTGGAAAGTGTTCGGGGACTCTGTCTCCGAACTCTCGGTGGAATCGCTCGGAAGCGCCAACGTCAGTTTGCGCGACCTTCGCTTCAGTCAAATTTTCAATACGGCAGTAGTCAATTCTCTTAGCAAGGGGATGTTTCAGCCTGTGATTTTGTCTGGATCAGACCTGCAGGAATTTCTGAAATCGATCTCAGCCAGGAAACCGAACCGGATTCAATTTGCAGAGCAATTAATCTCCCTAGCACGAATGCACATTGAAGAGTCAGTGGAAGATTTGCAGGAAGGAAGTGTGTTGCTTCGCTTTCTAGAGAAATGGTCCAACGCCTGTGCCGAAGAATTGGTGCCGCTCATGGGTGAAGCCAAAATTGATCCTAGACTTATTAGAACGTTGATAGTGCGAGCTAGATGAGGGAGTGACTCAAGGATGATTCTTGAGAAATTCATCAAGACAATAACGGTCCACAATCTGTTCCAACCCGGAGATCGAGTCATTGTAGCTGTGTCAGGAGGGGCAGATTCGGTGGCGCTGCTTCATCTTTTCTTGGAAATTCGAGAACGGTACGACCTCGCATTGAGCATTGGGCATTACAATCACAAGTTGCGGGGTATTGAATCCGACACCGATGAGGAATTTGTAAGAGAACTTGCGGACCGCTACCATCTCGACTGCTTTACCAGGAGTGCTGTTCCTAACGAGAGGAGTCTGAACCCCAAAGGGAATCTAGAAAACTGGGCCCGAACTAGGCGGTATGAATTCTTCCAGCAGTTGGCCGACCTGCATGGGATCAAGAGAATTGCCTTAGGCCATACCATGAATGATCAGGCTGAAACGGTGCTCATGCGCCTAATTCGTGGCAGTGGCACTGCGGGTTTGGCGGCAATCCCGGTGGTGCGACAGGAGATTTTTGTCCGTCCCTTGCTAGACGTTTATCGTGAGGAAATTCTCGACTACTTGACGGCAAATCAATTAGATTGGCGTGAAGACTCTTCAAACTCGGAAGGTAAATACCTGCGCAATCGAGTTCGCAAAGAGTTGATTCCTTACTTGAAAGACCAATATAACCCTAACATCATCGAGCTACTGTCATACACTGCCACCATTCTGCTCGAGGACGCCGAAACGCTGAGCCAACTGGTAAGTAAAGTCTTCCAAAG
>QHZP01000697.1 GCA_003224715.1 Acidobacteriota bacterium
ATGAAGTACGTCATCGTCTTCTGAAGTCGTGGATTTAGCGTTGCGAAAGCGATCCATGAGAGCTATCCTGACTCCGACAATAAGATTTCATTCTGGTATCAAGAGTCCATCAAAGTCAAGAGAGAGCGTGTCCCGCAAATTGAAATATGTCGTCACGCAATTTAAGAATGTAACCTCAGCAATGCATTGTGGACTCCGGCGCAGGTTGAGGAAAAGTAAGGAACCACTTTCCACCAATTCCACGGCGCCTGCCTTTCACAATGGGCGGCTCGTTAGGGAAAGAGCTGCCCGAGCTGTGGCGCGACAGAAGACGTTCCAGGCACAGACAAATCCTCCCCGACGAACTGGTCGCTTAGTAAGTCTGGCGTCGATTGATTAATTCTTGGCTGGAAACGGTACTATCCGGGATTTCAGGATTCTGCGATCACGTGTCAGCAACGGAATATCTTCAACAATACTGGTCGCGGCAATAATTTCATCGGCAGGATCAGCAGAGAAATCCAATTGCGTACTTCGCCGTGCAATTTCGAGATTAATGGGGACAATCTTCAAACTATGTAAACATTGACGAAACTCCGGGGCCTCGAGGTCCATATGAAGACGGCCCAGCCGGATCATCTTCGCCAACTCCCAAAGTACAATATCGGAGACGACCAGTTGCTCGCCTTGGACTAATCGAAGCTCTCTGTTTGACAGGTCTCCCATGAGCAAAAAAACCAAGATGTGTGTGTCAAGATTGAGCATTCCACTTGATGCCGGTTGAAAAGAGATTGCCTTTGATTTTGATCTTGCCTTTCATGGAGCCAATTAGCTTGAGATTGTCTTCAGCCGGGATTGGAGTAACCCTGGCAACGGGCCGCCCTCTTTTGGTGATAATGATTCCGGGCGGATCGAGTTCTTCCAGGATCTTCAAACACTTGGCCTTGAATTCACTTGCACTGATTGTTTTTTCTGCTGTCTTCATAGTGTCGACGATATCTGATGACCAATCATTTGACCAGTCATTTTCTTGTATCATGATCTCGAACCAATCGTTAATATCTGTGAAGGGGAACTTCCATGTCTATACTTTCCTCTTTATCACTATGCTCGAAGAGAAATGAGCTTGCTGGTGAGCGTAGCAGGCGACTCTGGGCAGATAATTGATGCGTTGCGCTGTGAAATTCAGACACTGGACAAAAATCTTCCTTTCGCGAATGTCAAAACCATGAGAACTCAACTGGACATGGCCTTCTCACAGGAAAGGATGACGCTAGCGCTGTTCAGTGCCGTCGCACTGCTTGCTCTAGCTCCCGCGTCGATTGGAATTTTTGGAATCATCTCCTTCTCTGTGACGCAACGCACCCGCGAAATTGGCAGTCGCATAGCACTCGGCGCTCAGCCCGGCGAAGTGCTTCGGATGGTGCTAAAGCAGGGAGTAACTCTGATCGCCTGCGGCTCACTCACAGGCTTGATTGCCGCATTCGTTTGACAACGCTGATTGAGAGCATGTTGTTCGAAGTCAGCGCAACCGACTTGATGAGTTATGTTTTCGGCTGGCTTATCCTGATTGGGGTGTCCCTCCTGGCATGCTACATTCCGGCACCCGAGCCACCAAGGTCGACCCGATGGTGGCGCTGAGATACGAATAGGTGCCAGGTGTGAGATACGAGGTGCCCGAGAAAGAATCGCCTCCTGAGACCTGGCACCTGAAACCTCACACCTCAGACCTTCTGGAGGAATCATGGAAACCTTACTCCGAGATCTTCGATACGCATTTCGGATGCTGCTCAAGAGCCCCGGGTTCACAGTGGTGTCAGTGCTGACGCTAGCATTAGGCATTAGCGCCAACACGGCCATCTTCAGCGTCGTGGACGGTGCCTTGCTGAGACCATTGCCCTACAAGGATCCAGATCGTCTCATGATGGTCTCCGCCAAGCAATCTGGTGGGGAACGTAACTCGGTATCATTCCCCAACTTTGTTGACTGGAAAAACCAGAACCACGTGTTTGAACACCTTGCAGCTATGACCTGGGAGATCTTCAATCTTTCCAAAACCAACCAGTCAGATCAAATCGCGGGGGCCCGGGTCTCTCACAATTTTTTCGATCTCTTAGGGGTCAGAC
>QHZP01000122.1:0-7499 GCA_003224715.1 Acidobacteriota bacterium
CAATTATGTGAACTCGCCCAAGACCGGTCTCTCACCTTTGAATCCGGTGGAGACCACCTTGGATAAGCGGGCTCGACGCTATCTTTTTAACCTCAAGGACCAAATAGTGCTCCCTTCCCAGGCCATCCTCGAACTGGGTTATGGTGCCTATCGCGCCATCAATCGAGAGGTGCCCCTGGGACATGATCCCTATCAGATAACTGCTTTCGGTCATCGCGGAAATTTTCCCACTGACACGCTTCGCTTAGGCAATCGTGACCAATGGCTGGCCAATGCCTTCCTGCCTCCGCTCAATCGTCTTGGCAACCACCAATTCAAGATGGGACTGGACTTTGCTTACTCGCGGTATTTTCAGGATATCCGACGATCCGGGTTTGAATTTTTTCGAGTCGATGCCACCCTGGCAAACCGAATTTTGTTTGGAGGAAACGGAGCGTTCAGTCAATCCAATCTCGAGAGCGCCGCCTATTTTCAAGATCGCTGGGCAATTCGGTCTTGGTTGATGGCTGAGGCCGGGATTCGTTGGGATCACGACAGGATATTGGCTGACGCCGCCGTCACGCCACGTTTTAGTTTTGCTTTCAAACCGCCCGGCCTCAAACACACTAAGTTTTCCGCCGGTCTGGGGCAAATTCCGGCAACAACTAACTTACGTTTATTCACTCGAGATCGGGATCAATATTTGATCTCTACCTTTTTTGACAAAGATGGCATGACTGTCCTGGGACAGCCGTCGGCCGCGCTCTTCACGATAGATAAGCGTCAAATCAAGATTCCAAAAACGATGAACCTGAGCGTTGGCCTCGAGCAAGCTCTGCCCTGGGCGTTTTATTTCCGAGCCAATTACCTTCGCAAAAGAGGCCATAGCGGATATACCTTTGTTCCAATCTACGATCCTAATCTGGTTTCAACGCCGTTGCCCCCTCTCCCGGAAAAGATTGGGACCATCTACCAAATGCAAAACTCCAAACTGGACATCTACGATTCCTTCGAGATCTCTTTAGAAAACCATTTCTTGAAAAAATACGAGTGGTTCTTCAGTTACGCCAGGTCTCGCGCCTTTTCCAACGCGGCTCTGGATTTCAATTTTGACGATCCCATCGTTCTCTCAGATACAGCCGGCAGATTACCTTGGGACGTGCCCAACAGGCTTCTAAGCTGGGGTTTCTTTCCGGTAACCAAGAATAACACGGTCGTCTATTTCTTGGAGTGGCGGGATGGTTTCCTGTTCGCTGTCCACGACGATGAAGGAAGGCAGGTCGGCAAGATCGACGACTGGAAATTTCCGCGCCTTTTCAGCCTCAACCTGCATCTTGAAAGAAAGGTGACCCTGTGGGGCAATCAGTGGGCCTTCCGCCTCGGTTTGGATAACATCACTAATCGACCCAATTTTACCCTGGTAAACAACAACATTTCTTCTCCCGATTTCTTGCATTTTTACGGGAGCCAGCCACGCAAGCTGGTGCTCCGTATCCGCTGGTTGGGTAAGAGTCCCAAGTAGATCCTTTCTCGCTAAAATCTTGTGACCTGCAATCTGACAGGGCACCAGTACAAATGGGAGCATGATCATGGACGAGAGTCGGACCGGCTTTGTCATTCTGGACCACCCCGCGGATCTCGGCATCGAGGCGCACGGGAAAACACTGGCCGAGTCGTTTGAACAGGCGGCCTTGGGATTGATGTCTATCATTGTCGATCTAACCACGGTAGAGCCTGTCCAATCCAGAGAGGTGCATATAAAGGCTGCGGAGGTGGAGCAACTCTTGGTAAGGTGGCTGGCCGAAATATTGTATCTTTATGACGGTCAGTGGTTCGTTGCATCAAAGTTTACAATAACGAAGCTTGCTTCAGACCAATTGGAAGCTATCGTGCACGGGGAAAACCTCTCCGCGGAAAAGCATCGGACCCAGCTCGATGTGAAAGCGATCACTTATCATCAACTGCTGGTATGTGAAAACGAAAAGGGAGCAACGGTCAGGGTATTCTTGGATATCTAAACCGAAGACAGGGCACGATGGCGCAGGCCGGTGGGGAAGGGACATTGGCTTATTCTTGAGCTAGTAAACGGATGGGTATGCGAAGATTCTTACGGATACTGGATAACAGGCAGGGTCCCGTCAAAGTCCCGTAAGTGATTGGGTTGAGGCACAGCCCTTGCTGACGCGCGGGCTACTGAGTTGCGCCGGGCCCTGTTCAGTAGCCCGACCGTGAGGGAGGGTCAGGGACTTTGACGGAACCCTGGGATAACAGGGTTCAGGATGGAATCTCTTATTTGTGTTAATTTAGAGTTTGGACGAAGGGTTAATCAAATCGTCAAGCTCGAGGTCAACCTTAAGCATCTATTGAAAAAACCAAAACAATGCTGAAGAAAGTCGATAACTACCGCTATGTTATCCCCACATCCTACAAACCAGGAATGCGTCTGGAGGGTTTGATCTTTGCCAACGATGAGCTGATCCGGCAAATTGAGAAGGATCAAACCATGGATCAAGTAGCCAATGTGGCGACGCTGCCGGGTCTGGTGGGTCGTTCTCTAGCCATGCCGGACGCCCATCAGGGCTATGGTTTTTGTATCGGAGGGGTTGCCGCTGCCGATCTGAACGACGGGGTCGTGTCGGCTGGCGGGGTGGGTTTTGATATTAACTGCGGCGTCCGGCTGCTGGCTTCGCCATTTAGCGCGGGCGAAGTCCGGCCAAGATTGGAGCAGCTTTTGAACCAGCTCTTTCGCGACATTCCTTGCGGCACGGGACGGAGAGGGTTGCTGAACGTGGCCAAATCGGAGCTGGACCAGGTATTGCGCCTCGGAGCCCAATGGGCCGTCGAGCAGGGCTACGGGAAGGAGGCGGATATTGCCCATATTGAAGAGTACGGGAAAATCCCGCAAGCAGAGGCCTCTCTGGTAAGCCATCGCGCCAAGGAGCGTGGCCATGATCAACTGGGAACGCTCGGCTCAGGCAATCACTTCCTCGAGGTCCAGATCGTGGAGCAGGTCTTCGACTCTGAATTGGGATCGAAGTTTGGTCTCCATCCAGAACAGGTCGTGGTCTTGATGCACAGTGGCTCTCGCGGATTGGGTCATCAGGTATGCACCGATTATCTGGATCTGATGCAGGAAGCGATGAAGAAATATGGCATCGCCGTGATCGATCGACAGCTTGCCTGTGTCCCTATTCAATCAAGAGAAGGTCAAGATTACTTGGCAGCCATGGCAGCAGCGGCCAATTTTGCCTTTGCCAATCGGCAGATGATTACTCATTGGACACGCAATGCCTTTGAACGTGTTTTAGGGAATGGTGATCTCACGGTAGTGTACGATGTCTGCCACAACATTGCCAAGCGCGAGGAGCACCAAGTAGGGGACAGGAAAAAAGAGGTGCTGGTCCATCGCAAAGGCGCTACCCGCGCCTTTCCGAAGGGGCATCGGGCTTTGCCTATGGAATTGCGCGACGTGGGTCAACCCGTGTTGATTCCTGGAAGCATGGGGACATGCTCCTACGTTTTGGTTGGCACAGAGCAGGCCATGAGGGAAACCTTCGGATCGTCTTGTCATGGTGCAGGTAGGGCCAAGAGCCGAACCCAGGCGAAACGCGAGACGACGGCGGATCAATTGCTCCAGGAACTAAAAGGTAAAGGGATTCTCGTTAAAGGCCAAAGCCGCTCAGGGCTCACGGAAGAAAAACCCGACGCCTACAAGGACGTCAGTCGAGTCGTTGAGGTCGTTCATAACGCGGGCATTGCCAGGACGATTGCCGTAATGAAAGGGTAGTCTTCCCTGAAGGTGGGAGGTGCTCTCCGAGCGGCGCTCCTGACGCAAAAGGTCCATCGACCGCCAACAGGAACGGTTGAAGGCAATTTTCCATTCATGCAAATCTTCTTTCGCTGTCGTCATTGCTTTGCAGAATGCAAGGCAAATCCCACTCACGGTAAAGGACCAGTATTGTGCAAGGCCTGTGGTCGGCAGCAAGCGCTAAACTACAACGAGTCTCACCGAACCCGCAATATCGTCGATAGGTGTGTGGTTTGTAAAGGAGAAGACTTCTATATTCGCGACGAGGCCCGAAAAGCCTTGGGATTGGTCTATCTCCTCGCCGGGTTGAGTGCCGCGTATTTCACTTACGGCGTCAGTTTGGCGCTGGGAGGATGGGGTTTTTACTGGCATTTTTGGAAGTATCCCAAATTGACTGTTTGTTACAACTGTTACGCCAAATACCGAAACTGTCGACTGAATCCCCATCACAAAGAATACGACTTGGAGTTCGTGGCCCATCTGGAAAGAGAGATTCGAAATGACCGGACATTGCGAGATTTTCGTTGAGTCGCAGTGTGGCCCGGAGGGCAGCAACCAAAAAAAAATCAAACCGCGAAGACGCAAAGGACGCAAAGAAGATCACTTAGACACAACAGCGGGAACAGGATAAGAATACAAAAAGGACTTCTCATTTTCGGAGGCCGTGCTGAACTTGACCTTACGAAATTTTCCGAAAATTTCTCAAAACGGGAATTGACGACCCTGCATAGCAGAGGCACATCTGGGAACACCAACACGAAAGCACGAAGATGGCGAAGACAATGAGGATCAAGTAAGGCTATCAGTTCACATGTTCAAAGTTTTTTTCGAGCTAATGCGGATATGTTGGACGTTTCGTGACCGAAAGTGGTATTCACACCCACCCTTCCTACCCTTCCCCCCCAAAGAATATTTGCAGTGGAGAATTGAAACCGCCTATGGAAATAAGAGGTTTACAAACCTCAGATGGCATGATGTGGTAGCCTATGCTCGATGGCACCGGGCGATGAGGTTGCATATTTCCCATGGTGTGGTCAAGAACGATATTTGGGAATAATGCCACTTTGGCTCACTGTGCCAAGCCTCCGACTTTGCCCTGACTTGAATTCGTTGGGGCCGTTGTGTCGGTTCGGGCGCAATTGACCTAGCCCTCACGGTCACGTCAAAGTCCCGTAAGTGATTGGGTTGAGGCACAGCCCTTGCTGACGCGCGGGCTACTGAGTTGAGCCTGGACCTGTTCAGTAGCCCGACCGTCAGGGAGGGTCAGGGACTTTGACGGGACCCTGCCCTAGCCCTTGACTGGGGCTGTTTTGGGTCTAACTTGTGATAAGATGTACAAGGTGGTTTCTAAAGTCTGATGGCCGGCAGTGCTCATCGCCCCTTAAATAGAAATTTCTATTCCAATTTTTTATGCCAATTACTGAAGGTGTAACTGAAACCTATCTCAAAATGCGGCACAAGCTCAAGAATGTCGTGCCGGATTTTGAACTGCGATACAAAGCTGAATTAGCATTCGAGATTAACTGCCTCAAAGCTGAACGTGGCGCGGTGATTCTTGGTCACAATTACATGGAGCCAGCCTTGTTCCATTCAGTTCCCGATTTCACTGGAGATTCGTTGGAACTCAGCCGCAAGGCAGCAGAAATCGAGGGGGATCCCATCGTTTTTTGCGGCGTCCGTTTCATGGCGGAAACGGCTAAGATCCTTAATCCGAATAAAACTGTGTTAGTGCCCTCCCTGAATGCTGGCTGTTCATTGGCAGCCAGCATCACCGCCGAAGATGTGCGAAAGCTGCGAGAGCAATTCCCGGGCGTTCCGGTTGTGACTTACGTTAATACCTATGCCGATGTAAAAGCAGAAAGCGACATATGCTGCACCTCGGGCAATGCTGTGGCAGTGATTGAATCCCTCAAAACAGACAGAGTTATCTTCCTGCCCGATGAGTATTTGGCCAAGAACGTGGCCAGGGAGACAGGGAAGCATATCATCTTTCCCGTGAACCACCCCCTGGCCGGCAAAGATTGCCAGGATGGCCTCGAATACGCCTTAATTGGCTGGCATGGCAAGTGTGAAGTCCACGAAAAGTTCTCGGTGGAAGACATCCAGCGTGTGCGCCGGCAATTTCCTGATGCTGTCGTGCTGGCTCATCCGGAATGCAGTCCCGAAGTTGTCGAAGCAGCAGATTTCTCAGGAAGTACTTCGGCGATGATCAGATACGTGCAGCAGACACGTGCTGCACGCTATCTTTTGCTGACCGAGTGCAGTATGGGCGACAACGTGGCTGCCGAGAATCCCGAGAAGGAGATGCTGCGGCTTTGCAGCGTGCGCTGCCCCCATATGAACCAGATCACGTTGGAAGATACGCTGAATGCCCTAAGATACAATCGCTATCAAGTTGAAGTTCCAGAGGAAATTCGGGTACGCGCCAGGCGGGCGGTGGATCGTATGATCGAGATCGGCTCCCTAGTCGGCCACCGTGGTCTGTAGCGAAGGGTTCCTTTTATCCAGCCCGCTGAGGTTTAGGCATGAAATCTTTTGTCCTCGTTTTCGCTCGCCTTAGATGAAAACGTCCTGAACAATCCATATCTAATGACGAAAATTTTGTTAACAGGCGGTGCCGGATTCATTGGATCGCACCTGGCAGAACGATTGATCCAGCAAGGCCATCGCCTGTTCTTGGTTGACGACCTGAATGATTTTTACTCTCCCGAGATCAAGCGGCAGAATCTGCAAGAGATCCGGACTAAGGCACCGTTCGAATTTGTTCGGGCCGATATTTGTGATCAACCTGCGATCCTGAAGGTCTTTGAGCAGCACCGGCCGGAAGTCATCATTCATCTGGCAGCCAGAGCCGGTGTGAGACCTTCCCTGGAACAACCTTATCTTTATGAGAGAGTCAATGTGCATGGTACTCTGGTCCTTTTGGATCTGGCGCGACTCTGCGGAGTGCAGAAATTCGTTTTTGCCTCTTCCAGCTCCGTCTATGGGATTACCAGTAAAGCGCCCTTCTCGGAGGATGAATCGAGCCCCAACCCAATTTCTCCCTACGGAGCCACCAAGCTGGCAGGAGAGAAACTGTGCTATGCCTACTCTCATCTCTATCAACTTCCCACCATTTGCTTGAGATTCTTCACCGTCTATGGTCCAAGACAGAGACCGGATTTAGCTATCCACAAGTTTGCTATCTTGATCGAACAAGGCCAGGAGATTCCCGTCTTTGGAGATGGAAGCTCTTTTCGTGACTATACCTATATCGATGATATAGTGGACGGCATTGCCGCGACTCTCGAACTCCCAACGCGTTTTGAGATATTCAACCTGGGAAACTCTAATCCAGTTTCGTTAACCGAAATGATCCGGCTTCTGGAAAAACATTTAGGTAAAAAAGCTCGACTGCAATTCAAGGAGAGTCAACCAGGTGACATGCCTTTTACTTATGCTGACCTCGGCAAAGCCAAACAGCAGCTAGGTTATGACCCCAGGGTACCCTTCGAGACCGGCCTGTCACGCTTTGTCGCCTGGTTTCAGAACAGACCCATCCACAAGACATAATGAACAGGGCTGTCCGTCAACCCGACCAGGGAAGGTGAAAGAATCGCGCTCTTGCTCGTACTCGAGCTCTTACTCAATTCAAAGTCAAGATCGAGCAAGAGCAGGAGCAAGACCAGGCGCAGGTCAGAAAAACTGGAGCGAGTATGAGCTGCCAGGACGG
>QHZP01000122.1:7517-15792 GCA_003224715.1 Acidobacteriota bacterium
CGACCTTGATTTCTTTAGGAGGAACAGCGATGGTTGTGGATGTTGACATCAAAGTGATCCATGAAAGGGTTAAACTCCAAAGTGCCTTCGTCGAGTCACTAAAACGGGAGGTCCAGAAGGTGATTGTTGGTCAGGATTACATGATTGACCGCATCCTTATTGGCATCCTGAGTCAGGGGCACATATTGCTGGAAGGGGTTCCTGGATTGGCCAAGACCTTAACCGTGAAAACCTTCGCCAAAGCCATCGACACCGGGTTTCAGAGAGTTCAGTTTACTCCGGACCTTTTGCCAGCCGACCTCATTGGAACGATGATTTTTGACCAGAAGAGTAGCGAGTTTGTTCCCCATAAAGGTCCGATTTTTTCAAATATCATTCTGGCCGATGAAATCAATCGTGCGCCGGCTAAAGTTCAGAGCGCCTTATTAGAAGCCATGCAGGAAAGGCAGGTGAGCATTGGGAGCGTCACCTTTGCCCTCGACGATCCTTTCTTGGTTTTGGCCACAGAGAATCCCATCGAGCAGGAAGGAACTTATCCTTTGCCGGAAGCCCAGGTGGATCGCTTCATGCTGAAGCTGCTGGTCACGTATCCCAACAAAAAGGAAGAAAAACAGATCCTGGAGAGAATGAGCGAAGGCGGAGAAATTAATGTTAAGGCGGTGATTCAACCCAAAGACATATTTAATGCGCGCGAGGTAGTGAACCTGGTTTACATGGATGAGAAAGTGAAAGACTACATCGTTGACCTGGTTTTTGCCACACGTCAACCAGAGGATTATGGGCTGGAGGCGAAGGACCTGATCCAATATGGAGCCTCACCTCGAGCGACAATTTTTCTGTCGAAGGCTGCCAAAGCCCATGCCTTTATGAATGGAAGAGGCTATGTGACTCCCGAGGATGTAAAGTCTGTGGGCCTGGATGTCTTACGTCACCGCATTATTCTCACCTATGAGGCAGAAGCCGAGAATGTGACTCCTGAGGAAGTGATTCGACGCGTTTTTGATAAGGTGGTAGTGCCGTGAGGGGAGACGTGATGCGTGAAACGTGATGCGTGAAACGTGATGCGTGAAACGTGATGCGTGAAACGTAAAACGTGAAATGTGAAACGTAAAGGACGAAGCATTTGCCGTCAGATTCCGCTTCAAGCTCACGCACCACGCTTCACGTTTCGAGGTGATTGTGAGTAACCCCTCATAAAGATAAACCTCTCTCATCTTGATAATTCTGTCGCCATGCTGCCCAAGGAGATTCTTCAAACCGTCAAGCGCATCGAAATCCGAACCAACCGGCTCGTCAATGAAGCCCTGGGTGGAGAATACCACTCAGTGTTCAAGGGCCGGGGTATGGAATTTGATGAGGTGCGGGAGTATCAGTATGGCGATGATATCCGCACTATCGACTGGAATGTCTCGGCCCGGCTCGGACACCTTTACGTAAAGCGTTATGTTGAAGAGTACCGTGCGACGGTTTAAGAACGAACTGGCTGCTGAGCTGGCAGCCCTTTTGGCATTTTCCGCCATCAAAAATAACGACAGAGTCGGGGCCTTAATTTTCACCGAGGTGGTGGAGAAATATATTCCCCCCAAGAAAGGTCGGAAGCATGTTTTGCGGGTGGTTCGAGAACTTCTGGCTTACGAGCCGATTCACCGCAGGACTTCCATTGAAACGGCGGTACGGTATCTAAATAATGTGCTTAGTAAGAAATGTGTTGCCTTCTTGATTTCCGATTTTTTTGACCAAGGTTACGAGAAGGCCTTAAGAGTGGCCAATCAAAGACATGACTTGATCGCCTTGTCCGTTAATGATCCGCGGGAGCGGGAATTGCCAGACGTCGGCATTATGCAACTGCTGGACCCTGAAACAGGAGAGGTCATTTGGATTGATACTTCACTCAGGCAAGTTCGCGAACAGTATCAGCAGCTAACCAAAACTTTCACGGAAACTCGTAACAAAATATTTAAGAGAAATCGGATTGAGTTCGTCGATCTCTTTACCCACCAACCTTACGACGTGCCTCTGGTGAAATTCTTCCGTGAGCGGGCAAAACGGTTCCGATGAACGTGAAATGAAAAGCACTTCTTCACCAAAACCCAAAGATAGAAGGCAAAAGGTAAAAGGCAAAAGGCAAAACAGGCAAAAGAGAATGAGTCAAATTTTTCCTTTTGCCTTTTACCTTTTGCCTCTTATCATCGTGTGCCCTTTCCTCGGAATTCCCACGTTATTGCGGGCGGCCGATGAAAAGTCGGCGCAGCTCAAAGCTTCCGTCGATAACACTACCATTACAGTCGGGGACGTTCTCCAACTGAATGTGGAGGTCATGCGACCCGAGGCCGCCCGGGTTGCCTTCCCTACCATCGGCCCTCAACTGAAAGACTGGGTGATAAGGGATTCCGTTCGCTCGCCCTCTAAAGAAGCTGGGCCAGGCCGGTTTTCCGAATCTTTAAAGTTGCAGCTAACAATTTATAAAACCGGCGATTTTGAGATTCCGCCGCTGCAGGTCGAAGTGGTGCATCCTAATGGTGAGAAAGAGGTGCTCACTTCAGAGCCAATTAAGATCAAAGTTCAATCGGTACTCAGTGGAGACCAGGAAGAATTGAAAGGAGTCAAGGCTCAAGCAGATATTCCCCCGGACTACAAGCCGTTCTTACTGCTGCTGGCTGCGCTGGGGGCTCTGGCTCTCATTATCTATCGGGCGATTCAGTTCTTTAAGAATCGGAAAAGGATGGAGCCACTTACTTACAAGGATACCCGCTCGCCTGAGGAAATTGCTCGGGAAGCCATTCGCAGCCTGCTGGCTAGAAAATTAGTCCAAAAGGGTTATTTGAAGGAATTTTATTTAGAGCTTTCGGAAATCGTCAAGCGCTATTTAGGCTTGAAGCTTGGTGTCCCCTCATTAGAGAGAACGACCGAGGAGTTCAGTCGCGATCTTAGAGAAACTGCTGTCCCGTGGGAAGAATTCCAAATTATTAAAGAGTTCTTAATGGATTGTGATTTAGTCAAGTTTGCCAAGTACAGGCCGTCCGAAGAGGAAATAGACCGTATCGTGCAACGATCATTTGACATCATTGACGCCGCCGAGGCTAATAGAAAAACGGAGTTTGTTGCTCAAGAGGTTGCAAAATAATGTTGGCAGCCAGTCTATCTCAGTTTCGTTTCGCAGATCCCTGGTACTTACTGCTGTTGTTGATGCTTCCGCTGTTGGTGTTTCGTCGCCGCTGGTCTCAGAAACACACGAAGGGCGGGTTATATTTCCCCCAAGTAAAATTGGCCAGGCCGCTGGGGAGCTCCTGGACAACGCGATTTTACAAGAGTCTTTACCTCTTCAAAATGGCTGGGATTGCGGTTTTGATCCTGGGCTTCGCTCGGCCCCAGTTGGGTTCGGCAGAAGAGGACATTCTGACCGAAGGGGTTGACGTCATGATGGCCGTTGACATTTCGGGCAGCATGGCTGCCGAGGATTTTCGTCCCAAGAACCGCATCAGCGTGGCCAAGCAGGTCGTCAAGGACTTTGTGCAAGGTCGCCGCAGCGATCGTATCGGGCTTGTGATTTTTGCCGCCAAGAGCTTCACCAAGTGCCCGCTCACCATTGACTATGATGTCTTGCTGAGGCAGATAGACGACGTTCATTTGGGAGCCATTGAGGACGGCACAGCCATTGGTAATGGCCTGGCGACGGCGATCAATAGGCTGCGTTTATCCAAAGCCAAAAGCCGGGTGATCATCCTGTTGACTGACGGGGTGAACAACAGCGGAGAGATCGATCCCTTGACAGCGGCTGACATTGCCAAGAGCCTGGGTATCAAAGTCTATGCGGTTGGAGTTGGGAAAGAAGGTATCGCTCCTTTCCCTGTGAACGATCCCGTTTTTGGAAAGCGTTATGTCGATGTCGAAGTTCAAATTGACGAAGAGGTCTTACGGAAGATCGCCCAAATGACCGGCGGCAAATATTTCCGGGCGGTGGATCGAGATTCGCTCGAACGAATCTTTAAGACCATTGATGGCCTGGAAAAATCCAAAATCAGCGTCAAGTCGTATACCCATTATAATGAGATCTTCAGTTATTTCCTGTGGCCGGGATTGGGCCTGCTTTTAGGAGAGGCTGTACTTTCTAATACGCGGTTTCGCAAGGTTCCGTAAACCATGCACATTGCCGAATCTCAATATCTAAACCTATTCTGGCTGATGCCTGTTTTGTGTGTGTTTTTTTGGTGGACTTTCCGCCAGCGCAGACGGGCCTTGCGGCGTTTCGCCGAAGACCATTTAGTACCTAGCCTGATCAGCGGCATCAGCCTTGGCAAGCAGGCATTGAAAGTCATCCTCTTCTTGCTGTTTGTGGTCTTCGTCCTATTGGCGTTGGTCCGTCCTCAATGGGGAACCAAGTTGGAAACGGTGAAACGGATGGGCGTCGATATCATGGTGGTGCTGGACACTTCTCTGAGTATGGAGACTCAGGATGTAGTTCCCAGTCGCCTCGAAAAGGCGAAGCATGAGGTAAAGGCCTTGATTGATATCCTTCAAGGCGATAGGGTCGGGTTAGTCGTCTTTGCCGGCACAGGTATGGTGAACTGTCCTCTGACAATCGACCAGAATGCCGTCAAGCTGTTTCTCGACATTGTAGATACGCAAGTCATTCCCCGTCCGGGAACCAATATTGGTGAAGCCATTCAGCTGGCCAGCCAGTCTTTTAGCGAAAAAGAGCGGCGGCACAAGGTGTTGATCCTGGTCACCGATGGCGAAAGTCTCGAAGGCGACCCGATCAGTGCCGCTGAAGAGGCGAAGAAAGCGGGGGTGCTGATCTTTGCCCTGGGTGTAGGCACAGGAGCAGGGGAACCCATCCCCCTACGCGACGAAAAGGGGAATGTCGTGGGTTACAAAAAGGATGAAGGCGGCAGTGTGGTAGTGAGTCGCTTGGACGAGGCAACGCTGGAGAAGGTTTCTAGTATTACCGGCGGAAAATACTACCGTGCGACTACGGCGGAAGAAGAGCTGCAGAAAATATATGATAGCGTTTCGCAGATGGATAAGAAGGAGTTTCAATCAAAAGTGTACCTGACCTACGTGGACCGTTTTCAAATCCCGCTGGGAATCGCACTTTTTTTTATTCTTCTGGAGTCGCTTATTTCAGATCGAAAGAGTCCGACTGCTGAGAATTTTTGGTTGAGGCTCCCGAGATTGGTTCACACCTCGCAAGTGGAATAAATACTAGAAGCGTCCATGTCTCTAGAATTTATCTTTCAGTTCCGACCCCTTGTTGAAGCAGGCGCAGGACTGATGTTTTGACCCCGACTATGAATAAGCCAGCACTTCTGTTAATTTGTTTGGCGGCGTTCTTTCTGAACGGTGGGCAGATCTGGCGGGACAAGACTTCTCGGAAGAATGCTGAGGGAAATGAACTCTATGAGCAAAAAAACTACGGCGGCGCCCTCGAGAACTATATCGAGGCTGAAGGGGGGAAGCAGCATCAGTCAGAGCTTTCATACAATATTGGCAATGCCCTCTATCAACAAAAGAAATATCCCGAGGCCGTTAAGGAGTTGGAGAAATCCATCTCCAGCAGCAATCAGGTTCTTAACCAAAAGATCTACTTTAATCGCGGCAATAGCTTTTATCAAATGGGGCAATACCCTCAGGCGGTTGAATCTTATAAGAAGGCTCTCGAGCTTGATCCTAAAGATCGGGACGCCAAACACAATTTGGAATTGGCTCTAAGAAAAATAGAGGAGAACCCACAGCAACAAAAGCAGAATTCAGACCATAAAGATCAGCAGCAACAGAAGGATTCATCAGCCAAGAATAATCAGCAGGAGCAGAATCAGCGGTCAGATCAACAGAAACAACCCAATCAACCTCACCAGCAAAACCAGTCCGAGCCGTCAAAAGCTGAGCCAAAACAAAATCAAGCCCAACCTAATGAGCCCCAAAGGGCGGAACAGAAACCAGGGATGGATCCTAAGGAGGCGTTAAGAATTCTAGATGCGATTAATAATCAGGAAAAAAAGGAACAGCGGAAGCAGGTTTTGAAAATACAGAGGCAACACACTTCGGGGAGAGATTGGTGATGAGACCAAGAATCAGGTTTGGCAGGCACCGTGAAGCCCATTCCCAGTATAGGCTTTGGGATCAAGAAGGAAAAATCTACGACGATTGCAACCAACACATTTGCTCGGGCTACCCTTCACCCGGGTGCCCGACCGTCCCACACCTGCAGAGGGGAGCCGTCGGACCCAATGCGAAGACTCCTATCCCCACTTGCCCCTCCTCCCGTGGATTTCCTATATCTTCGGCCGGGCTTTTTGGCCGTAACTTCTGTAGCGCAATTTGGCTTTTGGTCTTTCTTTTTCCCATGCCGGCACGGGCTCAAGAGGTCGCGGTGACGGCTGAGGCGGATCCTAATCCCGTAGGTGTTGATGATCAGCTCTCCTTGACAATCACCATTAATAGCCCCGGAGGTGGCGCAGAGCGACCCCAGATTCCGAAAATCGATGGGCTGAAATTGGTAGGAGGTCCGTCCGTTTCAAACCAGTTTCAGTGGATTAATGGGCAATCCTCCTCTTCCCAGAGTTTCACCTACGCGCTTCTGCCTGAAAAAGAGGGGAGCTTTAAGATCCCACCTATTTCTGTCAAGGTCGGTGGGAAGAGCTATCACACCCAGGAACTCGTTGTAAAAGTCGTCAAGGATTCTGTTGCCGGACGAAGTGGTGCACCCCGTAGACGAGGGCTTCCCTCCATTTTCGATGATATGGGATTGGATGAAGATAGTCCTCTCAGAGATCGAACTCCGCGCCGCGGAGATGTCTTGACGACGGCTGAAGTGGACAAGAAAACGGCTTTTGTGGGAGAACAAATTACCCTGACTTATAAAATCTTAACGCAACTCCCGATTGCCCAAGTGGAAATCAAAGAAAGTCCTACCTTGAAGGGATTTTGGGTCGAAGAAGTTGAACTGCCGAAGAACCCCATACCACAAGGCCGCAACCTCAATGGTAAGCAATACACCGAATATACAATCAAAAAGCAAGCACTGTTTCCCACGACTGCCGGCACCATCCCGATCCCTACCTCGACCTTCGCTCTGGTGGTAAGAACTAGCAGCGGTGGCTTCTTTTCGCTAGGAACTCAACAGACTGTGTTCCGCAAAACAGATCCGCTGTCTATTAAAGTAAATCCACTGCCGGAAGTGGGGAGAGCCGCTGACTTCACTGGGGCCGTGGGTAGCTTTAAAATGGAGACGTCGGTTGACAAAAGCAAAGCTGAAGTGGGACAAGCGATAAATCTCAAGGTGGTTCTCTCCGGATCGGGAAACTTCCGAACCATTACGGACTTTCCGTTGCCTGAACTTCCGGGTTTTAAGATTTACTCCTCTAAAAGTAATGACAACGTCGGCGTCCGTAACAACGTTCTCCAAGGTTCTAAGACCTGGGAATACGTGGTGATTCCTCAGGTTCCGGGAAAGGAACTCATTCCTGAAATGAAATTCAGTTATTTCTCTCCTGATGCGAAACAGTATCGGGAGGCTCGTACTGCTGCTCTGGAAGTTGCAGTCCTCAAGGGTAAAGGGGCGACGAGTGGCGAACTGGGTCAAGTGGCCTTTGCCCAGCAAGGCCTCGTCAAGCGAGGGAGCGATGTCAACTATATTAAGTTATCCAAAGAACCTTTAAAGGACCGCTCCAGACACCTCTACCAGTCTTCCTGGATCTATCTGGCGTTGTTCCTTCCGATGTTCTTCAATGGCGGATTGTTGGTTTACAGCAGCCAGCGGGCTCGTCTCAGGCAGGATTTGAAAGGTTTTCGTAGCCGCCAGGCCAGAAAGGTTGCGGAAAAGCGGCTGGCCGAAGCCAAGAAGTGTTTGAACAATAACCAGCTCAATCAATTTCATGGCATCCTGGAAGCTTCCATCACCGGCTACCTGAGCGACAAATTCGATTTGCCTCAAATCGAAATTACCTCGCAACAAATCAAACGTTTTATGCAAGAGCGCAGCATCAATTCTCATTTGTCTGAGGACGTGACGGCATTGCTGGAAGAGTGTAACTTTGCCCGGTATGCTCCGGTTAAACTCGAGCGATCAAATCTGGAAGCGCTTTTTCAAAAAGCCAGGAATGCCATTATCCAGATTGAGAAAGAGGCCTAATGGGGGACCGACCATTTTCGGTGCTGAGCGAACTGGAAAGACCCGCCCCGAAGGCTGATGCCTTCTGCCACTCCCGAGAGGGATTTTCAAGGGAGCCAAGGGGCGCCACCAAGGATGAGAATTATTCCCCTCCGCGGGATGGGA
>QHZP01000122.1:15811-21932 GCA_003224715.1 Acidobacteriota bacterium
GGACTCGCCTCCTCACCCATGAAGGCTTGTCAAGCCTTCATCCTCTTCCCCGCTGGGGCGAGGGGAAAGTAAACCTTAAATTTAACTCCCTCGCCCTGCTGGGGGAGAGGGGTGAACGCTTGATAAGCGTTCACGAGGGCGGGTGAGCGGGTGATTCGAATTTTTTCACACCTTCAGGGGTGCAGGGGAAGGTGGTCGCGAACCGGAGGACCCACCCCGAAGGCTAAGGCCTTCTGCCCCTCCCAAGAGGGGATTTTCAGGAGAGCCATGCATGCCGGCGGTGACACCCCCATTTTTTGTAAGTCCAGAACTTACCGATTCACCTTCGTGTTGTTTGTGCTGGGTGCCTGTTTCTGTCAGTCTCTTGCGGCCTCAAGCCAGACGATCGATGTCCTCAGGCAATTTCAAGCCGGCAATCAATTCTATTCTCAGGGTAACTTCAAGGAAGCCATAGAGCAGTATCTGCGTATTACCGGAGCCAATTTTGTCAATGAAATTGTCTATTACAATTTAGGTAATGCCTTTTTCAAAGATAACCAGCTCGGCAAGGCTATCCTTTATTACGAAAAAGCCAGGCGACTGGCCCCTGGAGATCTTGAAATTACTGAAAACCTGAGCCTGGCCAGAACCCGCATTGTGGACAAAGTCGAGAGTCCACAGGAGGTATTTTTGTGGAGGCAATTAAATCGACTCCTAAATTTTCTTCCTTTGGACCAGCACACTGGTCTGGCTGTTACCTTGTTCGTTATCGCCAACGGTCTTTTCACCCTGTTTATATTGGCAAAGTCTGAGAGGCTAAGACGAATCTCACTTTATGCCTGTGCCTTTCTTGGGATTCTTTTTCTCATAGTCGGAGCCTCCAATGTCTTCCGGATCTACCAATCGGTCACTATCCAGGAAGCCGTCATTCTGGCTGAAAAAGCCGACGTCCTGAGTGGTCCCGGGGAGGACAATCCGACTCTTTTCTCGATTCATGAAGGCCTGAAAGTCAAAGTTCAAGCTGAACTCAACCAATGGTCTCAAATCAGCCTGGAAAACGGCTGGAACGGCTGGGTGAAAACGGAAGCTCTGGGGATGATTTGATTCTTCGAGAAAGTTCAAAGTTCAAGGTTCAAAGTTCAAGTGGGGATGGCACGATTCTTTCTCATTGGGAGCCCTTTGAGGAATGCATGCAGTAAATGATCTAATTTCAGAAATTGTCATGGGATCAACACGAATTTTAAATGGAGAATAGAATGTCTGACTCAAATCCTGAGGATGATAGGCAACAGCGCATCCAGCGCGCGTTGAATGAAGCCAAGAAGCGCGAGCTGAAGAAGAAATACGACATGGATTTCTCAGAAGGCAAATCCGAGCTCCCGCCTGATCTGGAGGGTGACTGGCTCAACCATATTGAAGAGTTTGAACGTCAATACCAATCCGGGAAACGCACTACCGTTCGGGAGTTTATCGGCGATCCTTCAGTGAAACCAGTAGCAGAAATCGCCCCGGGGGAACTGGAGGCCGAGCTAAACAAGCTGCTCGATTTGCTTGAATCTCGGAACATTGCCGTAGACTTCCTCTGTGAGGTCGAAAGTCTTGAAGCCTATCGGTTTATTGCTGAGGAGTTAATGGACGAAGAAATGGACGACATCCATGTTGAAGGGATGACCCAGCACTTTATCTATGAGGAGTTTCATCCCAACGATGAATATGACGCCAAACAATCTACTGAACATTTTCTGCACAGTCTGCTGAACCGAAACACGGAGTTTCTTCTGGGGGCTTTTTCCAAGGAGGAATTGTACGACGCCAACGGCTCTCCGATAACCTTGGATGAGATGAAGACGAGCGTGGATGACTTCCTTGCCACGGTTGCGATGATTAATAACTCCGAGATAAACGTGACGAGATGTAGAGTTGAAGGTGACTACGCAACCGTGGAAGCCGAAACCTCCTGGGAAGGCTTAAACGCCGAGACCATGGCGATTGTCTCAGCCTCTGGACCTTCCGCCATTCGTCTGAAAAGGAGTCCCTACGGTGGCTGGGATGTGGTTCAGGCGAAAGTTGCCGGGTGGAACTAGAACTGTCCCTAAGAGGAGAGATTAAGACGATTGACTCTGATCTTTTAACGTGTTTCGTACTCGCGCTCTTGCTCTTAATCTTGCTCGACCCGGTGCCAGTGAATCGAGTAAGAGCACGGAGCCATGGCACAATGACATTCTCAGGCATCATCTTGAATTGTGCTGGGCAGCCATGTCAGCGTATCTGTGAAATACGGTACCCCTCAACATCATTTCCTCTTAGACGTTCAAATGTTTGAGTTCGTCTTGAACGCAACGCACCTAAGTTAAGCTACAGTGGTATGGCGTGTTGCTGGACGTACTCATCGACCATGGATTTTTCGGGCCCGATGTAATGAAATTGCTCGGCGTACCGGAGTCCGTACTTGTGACCTAGTTCAGCGTCATTCTTGAGCACAAACTGTCTGATGTACTGCCGGTTGGCTGTCTGGTCGTCACTTCCCAGGAGCGGCAGACGCTGCTGGCGGGCAGCCAGACTGGCCCTCAGGCGGGCTCCTGTCTCACCTGCGGGCCCCTGGGCTCTATTCACCAGGAGGACCTCTACTTTCCTTTCGAAGGTCGAACTAATATCGACCACCCGGTTGACGCGCTGCTGGAAACGGGCAAAGTAGTATTTCTCACGCACGGCATGGGGCTTTAAGCCGGCTGCGAAATGTTCCGGATAATCCTTGTCTCCGTTAGCCATCCAGCAGGCCGCTTCGACGCACTGGGCCGTCACGTAATGATCAGGGTTCTCCTCGTAGTGACCCCAGGGATCGTAGCAGACGATGGTATCGACCTTCAGCAGGCGAAATAAGAAAATCAACCGCGAGCGTAACTCGGGTCGGGAAATCCCATCCATCTGGTGGTTGCCGTAATTCAGGTCGAAGATCTTCTGGAACCCCAACGCCCGGCCGACTTCCTGGTTATCTCGCTCGTTGGCGAGTACGGTATTCCCGACGGACCCCGGGCCGGCCATATCGTCGTTGGTCACCCGAATGAGGTATCCGGTATAGCCTTCGTTCAGCAGCTTGGCCACGCTGCCAGCGGCAAAGATGGGGATGTCGTCAGAATGGGGTTGAATGGCGGCCAGCACTTTTCCGCTGTGCGGCTTTCCTGAGACGGGACGTTCAATCACCAGGTCGCCGTGAGCGGTGAACTCCGGAGGTTCGCCAGACCCCGTTGTTTCTACAGTGGCGGTCGGACCGCCTAACAGTATCCCCCCAGCCAAAGTGTTCCCGAGGAACTTACGCCGTTTCATTTTCTTGCCTCCGTCATTTTGATTTTCACTCTTAAATTGAGCCCCTGCCCTCAGTGAGTTCCAAATTTGGCCCGACGGCTTTACGGCACGCAGCCGGCCTCCATAAGCAAAATTGTGCGCCGGGCCGCCCACCCCGCGCTGAAGCACGGGCTAATCCTTATCAGATTTCTCTTCGCGAATTCATGCCATGTCCATCGGTACTATGACGAAGAGCAGGTCTTGCTGTTACCCGAATATGTTTAGCTCGACGTCGAGTGGCAATTTATTCAGGCAAGGGAAAATTGTTAATGTTGACTCTTTCGACTCTGGGGGCTTGACGCGATTCGGAAACAAGCATACACTGCCGCTACACAAGGTAATGGAATATCGACGGCGGCCTCCATTCCCGGGATCACGCCTTTTCTACGCCAAATCAAAATAGAGACTATTCGAGCAAATGGAGGGTCGAAGTATGAATCGGAACAGGATGAATTTCCTTACTATCGTATTCTCAATATCGCTGTTACTCTGGTCTGCGCAGAGCCATGCCCAAACGACCTTCGGCACCATTACGGGTACTGTGAAAGACACCTCGGGAGCGGTTTTGCCGGACGCTAAGATCGTCGTTACTAACGAAGGTACCAATCAGAGCCGCGAAGTGTCGACCGATAAATCCGGGAGCTATGTTGTCCCTTCTGTACTTCCGGGTATTTATACAATCAGCGCGGAGCTTTCCGGATTCAAAAAGGCCGTTCAAACGGGCATTACACTGCAGGTGAATCAAACGATGCGTTCGGACTTCACCCTGCAGGTCGGCGAAATCACACAGACCATCGATGTTGAAGCCGCAGCTCCACTGCTCCAAAGTGAGACGTCGACTGTTGGAACAGTTGTCGATAACAAGCAGGTCGTGGAATTGCCTTTGAATGGCAGAAGCTTCACCGAACTCACCACGCTGATTCCCGGAGCCACTCCACAACCCAATCCGATCTTCAAAACGAGCGGGACCAACGTCTCCATAAGCGGCGCCCGCAATGAAGATAATAACTATACACTGGACGGCGTCAACAATAACGAGACCTTTTTCCTCTCTTTCGCCATTCAGCCTTCCATCGATGCCATCCAGGAATTCAAGGTCCAGACTAACATCACCAACGCTGAATTTGGATCGGCGGCAGGAGCCAATATCAATGTGGCCACCAAATCAGGGACGAACTCACTCCACGGCAGTCTTTTTGAGTTCTTACGGAATGACGTATTTGATGCCAGAGACGCATTCGCCGCCCAAAAGCCCAAGTTCCGGCAAAACCAGTTTGGTGCAACCGTCGGAGGGCCTATCAGAGTTCCTGGTTACAACGGTAAAGACCGAACTTTCTTCTTCTTTAATTACGAAGGGTTGCGGTTCCGGAGGAACTCAACCATATTGGGCACCATTCCTACTCCAGCCCAGCTGAGTGGAGATTTCTCACTAGATCAAACGGGCAAGCCTGCTCCCCCGATTTTTGACCCGGCGACCACCCGGCCTGATCCCAATAATCCCGGGAAATTCCTCCGCGATCCTTTCCCTGGAAACATCATTCCGCCTGGCCGCATCGATCCAACGATTAAGCTCTATGCAGAGACCTTCTATCCGGAGCCCAATCTACCAGGTCAGGCTTTGAACTTCCTCAATGCGAAATCTGGACAATTGGACAACGACCAATACACGGCTCGCATCGACCATAAATTCAGTGATAAGAATACGTTCTTCAGCCGGTTCTCCTACTACCAGTCGGATCAGCTCAATCCCACCTCCCTAACAACTGTAGATAACAGTTTGACGAACGCCTTTCGAAACTTCATGATCAGCGATACCTATCTCTTTAATCCAACAACGATTCTGGACATTAAGCTCGCTTACCACCGAAACAACCTCCAGGTAGCTGACTCCACGCCCGGAGGCCTGGAAGGCGCTCGGCAGTTTCTCAGTACCACTGGCATTCAGGGTGTGCCGATCAAGACTGAGAAAGTGCCCCTCCGCCCGCAGTTTATTGTGGATGGAATCCAAAACCCCAGTCAGACCGGATTTCCCTTCCCGGACGACACCTATCAGATACTGGTTAACCTGAGCAAGAATAAAGGCAAGCACTTTGTCAAAGGCGGGTTTGATATCCAGAATCGCAGGAATCTCGATGACGGGTTTTTCACTGCAAACTACAACTTTAATAAGGATCCAACGATCGATCCCCAAAATGCGGCGGGAACTGGCCAAGCTCTGGCTGCCTATCTTCTGGGTTTGCCGAATAGCGTCCAGCGTAACATAGGGGACACGACGGCTTTGATGCGATGGAGTCTTTACCACTTCTATGTGCACGATGACTTCAAATTGACTCCGAAGCTGACGCTGAACTTGGGTCTCCGGTATGAATATACGCAGTGGCCGGTGCACCGGGATGACAAGCTTGGCTCCTTCGACGAAGGGGCGCGGAAATGGATCTGGGCCGGAAGGAACCCGATCACGGGCGAAGGTCCCAATGTAATTCGTACCATCGTCCCACCGGACCGGAATAACTTTGCGCCGCGCTTCGGATTCGCCTACTTGCTCAACAACAAAACGACCATTCGTGGAGGCTATGGAGTTTTCTTTAATTCGAATTTCCTCTGGCTTGCTCAAGGCATCCGAGGGAACTGGCCCTATGCCATCAGTGAGAATTTTGCCAATCTGAATGTTGGCCAGACGTTGACTCATGTCAATACGGCCTTTTCTCCTGACCTGTCCATCCAGCCCGGTTCCACCGTTCCTCCCAGTGCTCAACATATCGTGAACCGGGGTAATCGAGTGGGCTACACCCAACAGTTC
>QHZP01000122.1:21946-31395 GCA_003224715.1 Acidobacteriota bacterium
GCAGCGAGAGATTGGCCATGACATCGTACTGGAGGCGGGTTACGTAGCTACCAAAGGAACCAAGCTGTCGGTATTCTCCAACACCAATACGGCACCTCCAGGCCCCGGGGATCCCAATCCGCGCCGGCCGTTTCCGGAGCTGGGGGTCACCAGCGATATGGCGAATTCGGCATCTTCCATCTATCATGGCCTCCAGCTCAAAGCGGAAAAGCGGTTTTCTGGTGGACTGAGCTTCCTGGGAACCTATTCGTGGAGCCGGGACATCAGCAGAGACGGGGACGGGTTTGCGCAGAGTGCGGCTGGTCAGAACCCGGACGATCTTGCGGCCGATCGTGCCCTCTCCAACTTTCATCGCAAGCACATCTTCGCATTGAACTACATTTATGAGCTTCCCTTCGGAAAGGGCAGACCGCATCTTTCCAGCTTGAGTGGGGTCGGCAACGCTGTCTTGGGAGGATGGCAGTTAAACGGCATCATTACGGCCCGCTCAGGAGCCCCCTTCAATGTGGGAATACCCAGAGATATCGCTAACATTGGCGCGCGTGCCGTCAGCCAGCGGCCGAATCTCTCTGGTGATCCGAATATCTCTAATGGCACTGCAGCGCATTGGTTCGACACCTCCGTTTTCTCCGAACCGGCTCCCTTCACGTTTGGGAATGCTGGGCGGAACATTGTGATTGGCCCCGGTCACCACCTCTGGAACTTCGGCCTCTATAAGAACTTCCCGGTGAGGGAAAATAGGGACCGCGTTCAGTTCCGTGTCGAGTTTTTTAACCTGTGGAATCAGGTGAATTTGTCCAATCCGGATGGGAATTTCGATTCTCCAACCTTTGGCGTCATTTCCAGCTCTTTGCCTGCCCGCCAGATCCAGTTTGGTTTGAAGTATAATTTCTAGTTGTACCAAGCTCCCAGGGCCCTGGAAGGAAGTTTCTCCAGGGCCTTTTTTTGTGGTATTTTGTGAGCATGCCCGGGTCAATGTTCTACTGCTTGCAACGCGCCCTCCTGACACTTTTCCTCCCTTTGCTGTTGGTTCTAGGATTCCCTGAGGCTCCGGCCAGCTATCCGTGGCCCCAGGAAGGTAGTCAGCTTGAACACTACCTTCTTGTAGCTCAGGAAGCCGAGAAGGCGAAAGATTATGCCCGTTCGGCCGAGGCCTATTTAAATATTCTGAAAATCCGGCCGGATTGGGCTCTCATTCATCAAAGCCTGGGAGTCGTTTACCACCTGCAGAGCCGCTATCCGGAGGCTATTGCTGTATTCGAAAAAGCATTGTCGTTGGATCCCCGACTCTGGGGTTCCCGCTTATTCCTGGGGATGGATTATTACAGAACAAACCAATTCTCCAAGGCAGTTCCTGAGCTGAAAAAGGCTATAGAGCTTAATCCCCCATTGGCGGAGGCGGAGGCGCGACATTGGCTGGGATCAAGCTATTTGGCGATGGATCGATTCGAGGAAGCCATCGAGCAATGGCGACGCCTTATCGAGCTAAGGCCCGGAGATTTGGAAGTACTTTATAACTTGGCGCAGGCCTACAACAGGTTCTCGTCCTCCCTGTTCGAAGCGATGGGAAAAATCGATCTGCATTCTGCCGAGGCCCACAGGCTGCAAGCCGAGTGGTTTGAATCTCAAGACAGACCAGGAATTGCTGTTGAGGAATACACCAAGGCGGCTGAGCTGCGCCCCGATTGGGAGGGAATCCATAATGCGATCGGAAGTATTTATGCAAGGCAAGGGGAAATAGAAAAAGCGGTAGAGGCGTTTGAAAACGAACTGAAGATTGTTCCCAATGACGAGGTTGTTCAAAAGCAACTGGTAGCCTTAAAGGAAAAACTGAACGAGTCACATCCGGTAAAGAAATCTGAGCCTGGCACTACGACACTCAGCCAGGAATCTACCCCGGCATTCTTCAGTGGCGCAGGTTCCAGCCGGAAGACTGAGATGCCATTGTCTTCCTTGGGAATTGAGGAATTTCGAGCTCGAAAATTCAAAGAGGCAATAGAGGTACTGCAGAGGGCTCTAGACAGCAACCCCAACGATCGGAAAGCAAGTCTATATCTAGCCAGAAGCTATTTTGCATCGGAGCAATATGATCAAGCTGTGCAGACGCTGCACAGACTGAATAAGGCAGCAGGGCAAGACTTGGAAGTATTGTATTGGCTCGGTAAATCCTATCAGGAGCTGGCCGCATCGACTCTGCAGAAAATGATTGATATCAATCCCTCTTCCTATCGAGTCCATCAGATCTCGGGGAAACTATTCGAAGAAAAAACCCAATTCCTAAAGGCCTTGGAGTCTTACCAGACCGCGCTGAAACTCTCACCTGATCTGGCAGGAATTCGATCTGATATCGGCAACGTATATCGCAAGATGGAAAATCTCGACGAGGCCTTGATATGGTTGAAGGAAGAACTGAAGATCAACCCATATCACGCCCTTACCAATTACAGAGTTGGTGATATTTATATGACCAAAGCCAGCCCGGAGTTAGCTGTTCCTTATCTGGAGCAGGCGGTGCAAGCCAATCCGGGGCTATTGGAGGCCCAGCGCGAACTGGGCAAGGCACTCATGGATCAACGGCAGTATGAGAAAGCCCTCGTGAGGTTAAGAATAGTGGCCCAGGCTGAACCCCAAGACGAAGGGATCCATTATCTGCTCGCCGGGGCTTACCGTAAACTAGGTAACCTCGAAGAGGCAAAGGTTGAGTTAAAAAGATTCAATGAGTTAAATCAAGAAAGGCTCGAGCGAGACCGGCAGCGAGTTTCGCGAAAAATTCTTAGAGATCAAAGTCAATAACATGCCTCTGGACCAAAGAACCACAGTGACACGACGAAGAACCTGTTTCTGTCCAAGACGCTTTTCTCCCTGGCTACTGGCCGCGGTAGCCCCTTCGCTATCGAGCTCTATGAAGGCCCTTTTCAGCTTGTTCATTAACACATCGTGCATTTATTCCCTCGAGTCTTGCTAATCGGCGTCGCGCTCCTTAGTTTCGGAGCGGTAAGCTCACGTAGTCTGGCGGCGCCGAAGCATGAAACTGGAACGGCTGAAGTCCATCTGCTGCGAGGTCAGGCTTGTTTAGATAAGGGGCAGTACCAGGAGGCTATCGCCGAATTCAACCAAGCCCTGACCTTGAATGCCAACCTCGTTGAAGCTCAGTATCACCTGGGTTTGGCACAATGGAATCTTGGCCACTATGCTGCAGCGGCCGAGAATTTCAGGAGGACACTTGAGCTGGCACCTAACCACGCACTCTCTTATTACTACTTGGGCCAAATCTCAGTACGGAATAACCGCCTGACTAAGGCCATCGAATATTTTGAAAAGGTCATCAGCAAAGCAAAAACCAGGCCTCCAACAGATGTGTATTTTCAGCTTGGCAAGGCTCAATTAACTCAAGGAAATCTTGACGCCGCGATACATATTCTCGAGCAGGGCGCAGGTCTTCAGCTTAGGGACGACCGCATCTATGCGCTGCTGGGAAAGGCCTATATGCAGTCGGGTCGAAAAGCTGAAGCGGATAGAGCCTTGACCCGATCCAAAGAGCTGCGCGATTATCAAAGAGAAGCGACCCAATGGCTCCTTGAATGTTCCGAATATCTCAAGGCTCGCGAACTACAAAAAGCACTCGAGATTTACAACAAGCTGATCAACTCAATCGATCTCGATGATTTGGTAGCCTTGGGCATCACCTTCGGGCAGAGCGAATTATATGAGCAGGCAATTAATCTGCTGGCAAGGGCTGTGAGCTTGGATGCCGATTCCTTTGAGGCCAATTACAACCTGGGCTCGATGCTTCTGCGAACTCAAAAGCTTGACGAAGCTGAAACGAGACTCTCCAAAGCAGCGGAATTACGGCCCTATTCGTTTGAAGCCTATTCGCTCCTCGGCGTGTTGCTCAGCCAAAGGGGCAAGAACGAACCAGCGATTAGGGCTCTCCTGAAGGCCGAGCAGCTCAAGCCGGGTGACCTGAAGATAATGACTCTTTTGGGGCTCCAGCTGATCGAGGGTCGATACTATACAGAGGCTATACGGACACTCCGCGAGGCGGTGGAACTGCACCCGGATAGCCTTGACCTCCGTTTTTTGCTGGTGCAGGCCTATTACCACTACCACGACTTTGAAAGGGCGTTGCAAGAGGCAAAGAACATACTGGGTCGAACCCCTGATTCGCCACGTGCCAACTTCGAGGTGGGATTCCAGCTGAAAAATTTTGGCCGCTTCAAGGAATCTAAGCCGTATTTCTTCAAGTCTATCGCTCTCGACCCTGGGTACACCGACGCTTATTATTCTCTCGGCGAGTTGTTGCTGATGGACGAGAAACACGAGGAAGCACTCTCGTATTTCCACAAGGCAATTGAGCAGGATCCAAACCGGATTGATTCGTATCTAGGTTTGGCCAAGGCACTGCTGGCATTAAGAAAGTATTCCGATGTCACGCGCGAAATGGAAAAGGCGATAACCATCGATCCCGCGAACCCTCAACCCCATCTTCACCTCTCGCAAGCTTTCTTAGCTTTGGGACAGAAGGAGAAGGCTGGGCAGGAAGCTGAAACCTTCAAGGTACTCAATATCGAACGAATGGCGAAGAGGGATCGGGAAGTAGAGCGAAAACTCCAAAATGAATAGCCCTCGCGGCCCCTCGCAGGGCATGGCAAGATTGTTCACCGAAATGTCCGAAATGTATTCACCCACTGACCCGCGTTATCAGAATTTCTTGACACCTTCAGGGCGAACGGAGAAGTTATCGTGAGGCGCACGGTGAACTCGCTCTTCTCTCTGTTGTCTCGAGCCAGTCATATCTTGAGATGATGCCAGAAAACTCTCTCAGATTCGGTAGAGCTTTGTGGCTGTTACCGATCTTCACTGTCATCTGGCCTGCATTCCTCTTTTCTATCCTGCCGGACTGGGAGCAGAAAGCCAGAGTCGCCTTCGACAATGGCCAGTTTGATGAAGCACGCCAGCTGGCTGAAAGCGCTCTGACCATTCCTGCAACTGCCTGTGCCGCTCACCAACTACTCGGCCGCATTGCCTTGGCAAAGCGACGGAGCGAGGAAGCCATCTCGCATTTTCAGGCGGCTAGCGCTAAAGGTCGTCTCAGCCAGGAAGTAGAAAGGGATTGGGCCACCGCACTTCTTAATCTCGGGAAATACCGGGAAGCTTGCGAGCTCATGGAGAACTTCCTATCCCGTGACCCATCCCAGGTGGACCTCCGGTATCGTCTGGCCGGATCCTACCTGGCCTTGGGAAGATATCGAGAGGCTTGGCCTCACCTGGAAGAAGCTTATCGCCAGGGATTGAGGCACGCAGGCGTTTTGCTGCAGCTGGCGAGGACTCGCTTCTTCGTCGGGCAGGACGATCGAGCTGTGGAATTGCTGGAGTCGGTCAGCCAAGAAAGCACCTCTCCGGATGTCCTGTGGGAGATTGGAAAACTGCTGTTTGAGCGCCTGCTATATCCACAGGCCTTATCCCCACTTCGCAAAGCCTGGGAGCAAAAACCGGGTTCTTATGAAGTTGGGATGTATCTGGCTCTCTCTCACTACCTCATCAAACAATATAGCGAGAGCGAACACGTCTTGACGGCCATTCAGCCGGGACCTAACCCTCCCCTGGATTATCGCATTTTGCTGGGTTCGGTTTATGCCCGCCTGGGTCGATGGCAGCAGGCCCAGCAGGAACTGGAGAAGGCGATTCGACAGTCTCCCAATCGCGCCGACGGCTACTTAAATTTGGGGCTTTTTTACCTGGAACGAGGGGATCAGCAGCTCTCCATGGAAATGCTGGAGAAGGGTTCAGGAATGATGGTCAAGGGAACAAAACTTCTCTACTCTATGCACGATCGCGACAGTTGCGACGGCTTGGCGCCTCCCACAGTGATTAGGAACCGCGATTCGCTTAAGGGTGAGTTTTATAGCAAGTTGGCCCGCACCCTGCAGCACACCGAACAGCGCAGTTCAGCACTGGAGATCTACCGGCTGGCGCTCTCGGTGGACAATAGCGCCGCACCAGCCTACGCTGGGATTGGCCATATTTGTTGGGAACTGGATAGCCCGGTGGTCGCTCGCTCTTTCCTGCAGAAAGGATTGGAACTGCATCCTAACAACGCTGACCTTCACTTCAGCCTGGGATTATTGTTGCAGTCGCTCGGCCAAATCGATGAGTCTATCAGGCACTACCAGAAAGCTATAGAGCTGCAAGAACCGAACGCGCCTGCTCTTCATTGGACTCAACTGGGAACCGCCCAACTGGCCGGAGCAAAGGAAAATGAGATCGCTGCCGAAGCCTCCTTTCGAAGAGCTCTGGAACGCGATCCTGGCTTCGCCCAAGCACATTATGAGCTGGGAAAACTCTATTTCCAGCGCAGGGAATTTGACCAGGCCGAGCAGTCGTTTGAAAACGCGGTCCGATATGACCCGCAGTTACTTAGAGCTTACTATCAGTACGGACTCACTTGTATTCGCAACGGGAAATCAGAAAAAGGCCGGATGCTGCTGAACACCTTTAATCGAAAGCGGGCACTTCACGCTTCAAATGAACAAGGCATGTCGCTCGGTTCACCGGTGTCATCGCCGGTGTTTCCGTAGGCGTCCGCCCCTTTTTGGAATGTCGTCGTGGATGGAAATAAGGATTCGACCGCACCAATCAGGGGCGGCTTGCCTGGGAGATCGGCGGTTGTCCTTGTTGCGGACGAGGTGGACGTCCATACCTGGGGCGCCCGCCCAGGGCAGAAGCAAGATCCGAAGGCCAATCACCCTCTTTTTAGAGCTGATTCAGCCGGGATCCGGTCGGCCGGAGCTACACGACGGAATCGCAGCCGTTTTCCCAGTTCTCGAAATGACTCCATATAAATGTAGAAGACCGGCGTGATATAGAGCGTCAAGAGCTGCGAAACCACCAGACCGCCCACTACAGCCAGTCCGAGCGGGCGGCGTGATTCGGCCCCGGCTCCAAAACCCAGGGCTATCGGCAGAGTGCCCATGAGGGCGGCCATGGTGGTCATCATGATGGGGCGGAAGCGGACTAAGCAGGCCTCATAGATGGCGTCGGCGGGCTTTTTCCTCTCGGTCCTTTGGGCTTCGATGGCGAAATCAATCATCATGATGGCGTTTTTCTTCACGATTCCCACCAGCATAATAATTCCTACAAAGGCATAGATATTCAGGTCGGTGTGGAAGATCAGCAAGGTCAGCAGGGCTCCCAACCCGGCAGAGGGGAGCCCGGAAAGGATAGTCAATGGATGAATGAAGCTCTCGTACAGGATGCCCAGCACCATGTAAATGACTAAAATTGCCATCAGCAACAGCAATCCCAGACCTTGAAGAGATGATTGAAAGGCTTGCGCTACCCCTTGGAAGCTGGTGCTGATGGTGGCCGGCAGATCCATGCGCCCCAATTCTTCGATTCGACTTACAGCATCGCCCAGAGCCACACCAGGCTTGAGATTAAAGGAAATGGTCACGGAAGGAAGTTGACCTAGATGAGTGACTGTCAAAGGCCCCACTCCCAAAGTCAGTTTGGCCACGGCACTTAAGGGGACCAGTTGACCTTTAGCTGAGCGGATGTAGAGCATGGAAAGCGAGGCTGGATCTCTCTGATATTGGGGATCCAGCTCTAAGATGACCCAATACTCATTGGTGGGGGTGTAGATTGTCGAAACCTGCCGGGAGCCATAGGCATCGTAGAGAGCATTTTCGATCTGGTCTGCTGTGACCCCCAGAGCCGAGGCTTTGTCCCGGTCGATCTCAACGTGCACCTGCGGACTGGCTATCTGCAGGTCGCTGGTCACGTCTTGCAAACCTGGCAGCCCTCGCATCTGGGACTCGATCAGCGGGGCCACGCGGTAGAGGTCATCCATATCTGAGCCCTGGAGGGTGTATTGGTAGAGACTTTTGGTTAGCTGCCCGCCAATTCGGATCGGAGGTGGGTTCTGCATGAACACCCTGATCCCAGGGACCTGGGCAAAAAGGGGACGCAATTCCTCAATAATTTCTTCGGGAGAGAGCCTTCTTTCGGAACGCGGCTTCAGGCGAATAAAGATACGGCCAGTATTGCCTGTCGTGTTGGGACCGCTCGCCCCAATACTCGAGGAGAAAGAAAAAACATTAGGGTTTTGGCGAACTATGTCTGCTACCGCTTGCTGGTGCTTGGCCATCTCCTCGAAAGAGATATCCTGTGCCGCTTCGGTGAAGCCAAAGATCTGCCCGTTGTCTTCGTTCGGAATGAATCCCTTAGGGATGATGAAAAAGAGGTATCCGGTGGCCAGCAAGAGAATTCCGGAAAGGATCATGGTGGCCGGGCGGTGGTTTAATACTCGCTGCAGACTCCATTCGTAGACCGTCAGCATTCTTTGAAAAATGCATTCGATCAAGGCGTAAAAGCGACCATGCCCCTCCTCGCGCGGCGGATGCAGGAAACGGCTGCAGAGTAGCGGAGTAAGACTTAGTGAGACGAATCCGGAAATTAGAATCGCCATCCCGATGGTCACGGCAAACTCGCGGAACAACCGCCCAACGATGCCACCCATGAAAAGCACCGGGATAAAGACTGCTGCCAGTGAAAGCGTCATAGACAGAATGGTGAAGCCAATCTCTTTCGATCCATTCAGTGCCGCTTCCAAGACGCCCTCTCCTTCCTCCATGTGTCGGACGATGTTTTCCAGCATAACAATGGCATCGTCCACTACAAAACCAACTGAAAGAGTCAGGGCCATTAAAGAGAGGTTATCCAGGCTATAGCCCAAGAGATACATGGCGGCGAAGGTCCCTACGATCGACATGGGAAGAGCCAGGCTGGGAATGACTGTGGCTGAGAGATTCCGTAGGAAGAGGAAGATGACCAGGACTACCAGGCAGACGGTCAGGAACAGAGTGAACTTGACGTCGTCAACCGAGGCCCGGATAGATTGGGACCGGTCGTAGAGAATATTGAGGTTGACGCCGGCCGGCAGTTGGGCTCGAAACGCGGGCAGCAGTTTCTTGATGGAGTCCACCACCTCTACCGTGTTAGTGCCGGGTTGGCGCTGGATGGCCAGGACGATCGCGCGAACCTGGTTGAACCAGCTCGCCACCTTGTCGTTTTGAACGCTGTCGATGACTCGGCCCAACTCCCCCAGGCGCACAGGCGAACCGTTACGGTAGGCCACGATAAGAGGGCGGTAGGATTCGGCGTCAGTCAGTTGACCATTAGCTTGCACGGTAAACGCCTGGTGGTTTCCATACAAAGTTCCTGTAGGCAAATTGACGTTGCCTTGTTGAACAGCTTTCTCGACTTCGTCAATCCCAATGCCTCTGGAGGCCAGGAGTTTTGGGTCAGGCTGAACGCGAACGGCAAATTTTTGAGAACCAAACACTCCCACTTGAGCCACGCCACTGACCGTGGAAATCCGCTGGGCCATCATGGTCTCCCCGTATTCGTCCACGGTGGAGAGCGGAAGGGTTGGCGAGTTTAAGGACAGG
>QHZP01000122.1:31415-41168 GCA_003224715.1 Acidobacteriota bacterium
TGGGCTTGGCATGTCCGGCGGAAGTTGACGTTGGGCTGCGGTGATGGCCGCCTGAATATCCTGTGCCGCGGCATCAATGCTTCGGTTTAGCGCGAACTGAATGGTAATGTTGCTAAGCCCGAGGGCGCTGATCGAAGTCATCGAATCAACGCCAGCAATGGTAGAAAACTGGCGCTCCAGAGGAGTGGCTACCGACGAGGCCATAGTCTCTGGACTAGCCCCGGGAAGGCTGGCGGAGACCTGGATGGTGGGAAAGTCAACATTGGGCAGGTCGCTGACGGGCAACAGACGGTATCCCATCACGCCAAAAAGAAGGATTCCCAACATCACCAGCGTCGTCATCACAGGACGACGAATGAAAAGCGCCGCGATACTCATGAGCCCTTCTTCTCGTTGCCTCCCAGGCCCTTTTTGACTTCAACCTTTACTCCGGGAGCCAACCGAAGTTGACCATCGGTCACTACAGTCTCTCCGGGTTTGAGCCCGCGTTCGATAACGATTTCGCCGCTGAGCGAAGTTCCAATAACCACGGGTCGCGATTCCACCCTCAGATCGGGTCCGACGACAAAAACATACTGCCCGTTCTGCCCAGTTTGAATAGCCCGGGAAGGAACCACCATTGCATTGGCTTGCTTACTAAGCGTGACAACCACGTTGACAAATTGGCCTGGCCAGAGCCGCTTCTCCTGGTTGGAGAATGTACCCTTGAGCCGGATTGTGCCCGTAGTCGAGTCAACCATGTTATCCACAAAAGTGAGAGTCCCTTGAGCGGAACGCCCCTCCTCTTGGGGAATCATCGCTTTCACTTCGAGTCTGCCCGCGGCCATACGGCTCTTGATTTCCGTTAAATACTGCTCAGGGACAGAAAAGGTCACAAAGATGGGCTGGATCTGGTTGATCACTACCAGGGGCGGGTTTTCATTCGCTTTGATAATGTTGCCCTGGTGAACGATGAGGTTACCTGTGCGCCCCTCCATGGGGGAACGGATCGTACAATATCCAAGCTGAAGTTTGGCATTTTCAACGGCAGCCTTGTCCGACCGAATGGCAGCACTGGAGTACTCTAAACTGGCCTTGTCGGCCTGGATGGTTGCCTCCAAAGCATCCGAATTGGTCCGAAACTGGTCGAAAAGCTCCCGGGCGACGACGCCTTCCTTGAACAAGTCCGCATAACGACGCGCTTGCATTTCGGCATTCTTTGCCTGGGCCATATCTCTGGCCAGGTTAGCTTCCGCTTGTTTGGCCTGTGCCGTGTCTTTGGCGAGATTCCCTTCGGCCCGCCTGAGTTCAGACTCAAATGGGCGAGGGTCAATCTGGAACAGTAGCTCCCCTTTTCTTACTTCTTGTCCTTCTTTGAAATACACCTTCATCAGTTCTCCACCAGTCAAGGCTTTAACCGAGACTGTGGAATAAGCCTCGACATTTCCAATGGCCCGCGCCTCAACTGGGACAGTCTTTTGAATCACCGTGGCAACAGTCACTGGCGCAGCTTCATGCAGGGCGGCCTGTTCTGTTGTCGCACTGGCTCGATTCCCGGAACAGGCGGGAAAAGAAACCAGGCTTGCCAGCAGTAAACCGCGGGCGCCAGCTAAAGGGCGTATGCCTAGCCACTGGCGCCTGGGCTCAGGCGTAACGAGGAAAAGGGATTTCATGGTTAACCTCTCGCTGACCCAAAAAAACTAATCCTAGCATAGCAGAATCGAACGGCAAAATATAGTTAGGAACTTAATTATTTACCAGTTAATGATATTCTTGTTAGACTAGTGGGTGTGACCACGAAACCGAAGCAAACCCCAACTGACAAGCGAGAGATATACTATCGAGATCGAGTGCGCCAACAGGGACAACGCTACCCGCAATTTCATTGGCCTTCGGTGCAGGTGCTCTTGAACCTGGCCTACACCTATAACGTCACTGCGGCGCACCTGGCGCGTGCCCTGGGCAAGCATGGACTTTCACCGTCCTCTTTCAATCTGCTCATGATTCTGAGCCGCAATGGCGGTGAAGGATGCCCATTGTACGAGATAGGTGAGCTTTTGCTGGTCAGCCGGGCCAACGTCACTGGGTTGGTGGACAGTCTGGAACGAAAGGGCCTGGTCGAGCGTGTCACCGATAAGCGCGACCGGCGAGTGCGCGTGGCGCGGATAACGAAAGCCGGTGAGACCTTGTTGGAATCGCTGTTGCCAGAACACTATTTGGATTTGCGAAAGATTTGTTCGAGACTCAACACGGCAGAAAAAGCCAGTTTGGGGGACTTGCTGACGAAGTTGCGGAACAGTGTGCAATTTTCACCGGATAACAAAGGGCCAGGGAAAAAGCCCTAAAAGGTGGAGCCTTTCTCATTCTGGGGAGCCAATCATGGCGACCGTGCGCGTTTGCAGCCGATGAGAATTGGGCGTTCCTCGAAGGGGTTGAGCCAATGCTCCTCCTTGACGGGTGGGCATTGAATGTTTCGCCTCGATACGAACCAGACCCGACGCGAGACGCAGGGGGTTCCTGGCCATTAGGCGTCTCCTTGCTCAAGAGAGGAGACAAGGAACGAAGTGTCTCTTTCTCCTGGAGAAAAGACAACCAACCCCTCGGCCTATTTCATCCCCTTATAGGTATTCCGAAGGAACCGCCCCTGCCGTGAGTTTGGGCGTCGGCTTCCCCTCCTTAGCCGAGACTTAGCTGACGAGGGGGAGCTTTGGGATTTCAGGAGAGCCGCTGGGATTTTCAGAAGAGTCATGTCGAAGATCCTCTTTATCCGCTGGCAAAACATCGTCGACTTTCTCGTTCTTGTCACGGTCATTTATTGGCTTTTGCGCTGGGGCCGACAAATTCGGGTTCTTCGACTCTTCGTGGGTATTGGGGCCTTGGTCCTGACTGGAAGCCTGGCCCGGCAATTGGACCTGATTGTGACTGCTTGGGTTTTACACGTTGCGGCAATTGCGGCCGTGGTGTTGTTGGTAGTGGTCTATCATTCGGAGATTCGCCATGCTTTGACCCACTTAGATCTACTCAACCGCCTGGTGCGCCAGATGCAGTTAGAGCCAACCTCGGAAGGCATTGCCATTGCCCAAACGGCATTCGCACTGGCTGCGATCAAGCGAGGGGCCCTCATCGTTCTCGCCAAAACGGATTCTTTAAAGAACCTGCTCACTGGAGGCGTTCCCTTGGAGGGCATGATTTCAAGAGAGATTCTTGAAGCTATTTTTCGAAAGGTATCCCCTGTGCACGATGGCGCCGTCGTGATTGAAGCAGGTCGTATTTCTCGAGTCGGTGTTTTCCTGCCTCTAACCAGTCGCGAGGACCTGCCAAATTATTATGGCACTCGACACCGGGCAGCCCTTGGCTTGGCTGAGCAATCGGATGCGAAGGTTATCGTCGTCTCGGAAGAGAGAGGCGAGGTGAGCTGGGTGGAAGATTCTGTAATACGCCGCATGGAGAATGTCACCGATTTGATTCAGCAGATGGAAAAGGCCGGCACTTCTGAGCCTTCTCTGTCGAGTCGAAAGATTGGCGCGCGTTTGTTCGGTAACTTAAAACTGAAACTGTTGGCCTTTGGAATGGCCTGCCTGGTTTGGGGACTGGTATTCATGACAGGGGTTTCTGTCCGGACGTTTACTGTCCCGATTGAATATGTAAACGTTCCGGCAGGCCTCGAGATCACCGACCCTTCCAACAATATGCTGGCAGTCCAACTCCAAGCTGCCACAAGACTCTTCAGCACTTTGGATGAAAATCAATTAGTTGTAAGAGTCAATCTGATCGGGATGAAGGAAGGTCTACACATCATCGCTGTCAAATCCCAGAACCTGAATCTCCCACCGGGAATTTCTCTGGAGCAGGTTACCCCTCCGACCTTAACCATTCGTCTGGCACACCGGTGAAACAGGCTGTCTCCTTGAATGAGGTGGAATTCATGACGAACTCATTATATCATCGCTGGCATGGTTGAGAGTCGACCAGTCACCCCTCCAGACGAATGGCATGAATGGCTCGGGCGCTATCAGCTGTCTCGAAGCGCCGCATCCGATCAGGCCAAACCTTACCTTGGCATCCACAGCATCACGGTCCACGTCCTCGATCAAGATGAAAGCATCAAGTTTTATATCGAAAAGCTGGGTTTCCGGCTCGTCGTTGACGCCCCAATGAACACCGAGAGCCGCTGGGTCGCGGTCGTTCCTCCAGATGGTTCCGTCGTTCTTGCTTTGCTCAAACCGCTGAGGGGCACTGAAGAGAGGTGCAAGATCGGTTGTCGCACCGGGGTGGCGCTGGAGACTGAGGATATCGCCGCCAAATTCCGGGAATGGTCGGCTCGTGGGGTTCGCTTTAACCAGGCTCCGACGCCAATGCCCTGGGGCATTCACGCGACTTTTCTGGATATCGACGACAACGAGTTCCATTTGATTCAGGGTGCCTGGCTTGCTGATCTTTTGAACGCTCAGCGCCGTGCGGTCGAGGAGCAGAAGGAGGTCGAGCGTCGGGCCGCTCACGAAATGGAAATCGCCAAGCAGGTCCAATCCCGGCTCTTTCCGCAGAGACGCCCGTCCCTCAAAACGCTCGAGTACGCGGGGGTATGCGTGCAGGCTCGTCAGGTTGGCGGCGACTATTACGACTTCTTGGATCTAGGGTTGGGGCATCTGGCGTTCGTTATCGGTGATATCTCCGGGAAGGGCATTGCGGGTGCGCTGTTGATGGCTAATCTGCAGGCGAATCTTCGTAGCCAGTACGCCCTGGCTCTAGAGGATTTATCCAGGTTCCTCAAATCGGTTAACCGACTCTTTTACGAAAACACACCCGAAGCTGGCTACGCCACGCTATTCTTTGCGGAGTACCAGGACAGAACGGGTCGGCTGCGCTACGTCAATTGTGGACATCTACCTCCCCTCCTCCTTCGGAGCGACGGCACCCTTGAGCGGCTGGATGCTGGGTCAACCATTCTCGGGATGTTCAGCGAGTGGGATTGTACCAGTTGCGAAGCGGAGCTGGTACCTGGCGACACGTTACTGCTCTTTACAGACGGTATCACAGAGGCGATGAGCAAGGACGGTCGGGAGTTTGGCGAAGAAGGACTGATCGAGGTAGTTCGCGCCGAGTGCCATCTCTCGGTCGAGCGGTTGCTGGAAAGAATCCTTGAGAAAGTAAGCACCTTCAGCAGTCGCGAACAGCAAGACGATGTCACGTTGGTGGTTGCAAGATGTCGCTTCGCTGCCGAATGATGATGGAGGAAATGCTGGGACACCAGACCCTCCCAGTTGCCAATCTCTTCGCGGGCCAACCATCCAACCTCTGCATGGATGAACCCGACCAAGATCGCGGCTGAGGTCGGTCAGTTCCTCACGAACAGTGCAGTGACCAGGCTTTCAAGAGATAAAGCTGCCGATTCCCGGCCCATGGTCTCTACATTTTCCAGTCCCTCTTCCAAGTCCAGTGCTGACCTCCCTCCTTTGTTAACAATCCGAGTGAGTTAGTTTCCTGAGTCCTTCCTAGACTGGAACGCATATTTCGTATTGGTTCAACTTACCGTTCAATAGGATGATTAGGCCCCTAATAGAATGTGTTATGATCAGGGAGTAAAGAGGGACATGGCCCGATGACGACACGCACAATTTTAAAGAGTTTATTCTTGAGCGGTCTAATATTGACCAGTACCTTAGAGAACAGTGCAAATATGAGCCAACCAAAAAATCAATCTCCTGGCACTCTGCAAGGCAAAGAAGTTCTGACAGTCGGTGGCGGGTGTTTCTGGTGCATTGAGGCGATCTTTGATGAACTAAGAGGTGTCGAGCGGGTGGAGTCTGGTTATTCAGGCGGCTCGATCGCTAACCCGACGTACCGCCAAGTCTGTACAGGCACAACAGGGCATGCAGAAGTGGTTCAGATCACATTTGATCCGAACGTCATTTCGTTGAAAGAACTCCTTGAGATTTTCTTTACGATACACGACCCCACCACTCTGAATCGCCAGGGACCTGATGTAGGCACGCAGTATCGCTCAGTGGTTTTTTACCGTAGCCAGGAACAAAGAGCCGTGGTCACGCAAGTGATCAAAGACATCCAGGCAGCCAAGGTATTGAAAGCACCAATCGTGACAGAGATCGCTCCATTTACTGCGTTCTACAAGGCAGAAGATTATCATCAGGAATACTTTCAACTGAACGGTGAGCAACCCTATTGCCGCCTGGTCATCGCGCCCAAGATTGCGGAATTCCGACAACATTATCGGGATAGGCTGAAAAAGAAGTAGCGTTCTGATAAGACCCTGGTCAGGGGCTGCAGTCCGCTGGCCTGCCACCTGAGCTCGCAGCTGAATTTGCCGAACGGTTGGAATATGCAACTGCTTATCGGCAGACATGAAGGACCGAGCTAAGAAACGATATTTCTTCGCTGGGATCAAACTCCTGTTGCTTAAAAGATGCTGCCGACCGTAAAAGGTGGCGTCAAAAACAATGATGGTGTGAGCCGATAACTCACCGCTTCTGTTCAGAGACTTTATTTGGGTATGAATCATGGTGAAGGGCCAGCAGTAAACTTCCGAGCAGCCTCTGTATCTTTTCTGGTATGAGAGCTGCTAATGGACACCAACAGACGAACCTCAATTATCCTTTTTGATGGTATTTGCAATCTGTGTAACAGTTCGGTTAATTTTGTAATTCGTCGAGATCCACACAAGCGTTTCAAATTTGCTGCATTACAATCTTCTGGAGGTCAAAGATTGTTGCAGGAACACGGTTTGCATCCGAGTCAACTGGATACTTTTATTCTGATTGAGGAGGGGCAAGTCTACAGTCGATCAACTGCCGCGTTGCGAGTAGTGAAGCGATTGAACAAGCCGTGGCCTGTGCTGTACGCCTGCACGTTAATACCGGTGCCGATCCGCGACAGGCTATACAACCTCGTGGCGAAGCACCGGTACAAGCTATTTGGGAAGAGAGAAACGTGTATAGTGCCTGGATCTGATGTGAGAGAGCGCTTCATATCGTGATCCCTGCCAAACGAAAAGATCTTAGAAGCCGCGCTCTTTAAGCCTTGGGTCACATTTCAAAATTGTATCGGTGATCCGCATTCGAAAAATCTATCGAGGGAAGAATCAAGGTCGCGAACTGACTCATCATATTCCTTGGCCTGCTGTAATTCTCTGGCAATGCTATCGTTGTCATAAGTATCTCTTAACTTCAGGATCTCGCCCTGGAACTGAGCTGCAACCAAGAATGGCTCACCGTCAGCGTTCGGTCCCGAAACGCGCAAGACACATACTTTAGCTCTGAAGGTTAGGGAATTTGCCACTTCATATTTGCCCGCTAAAATGCTCAAATCCAGAAGAGCGCCGATTCCAATTGCATTTCTTAACCAGAAAGAAATTCCATCCACACCAACATCGTTTGCCTTCGTAGTTTCGCTAAATGGGAGTCCAGACGGATCACAACCATTTACAATAATGACGGAGTCATCGATAATTCGGTCGGAAGATCTTCGTTCCTTCCCTGCCTTTTCACTTTTCCCACTCTTGTTTCCTTGCCGCCAGGGTTCCGCCATCAGCAGTAATTCTGCAGCCTCTCGGTCTACCGGGTTAGAGAAATAATAACCCTGCCCGTATTCGCATTCCATAGTTTTGAGCTGAGTCAGTTGTTCCACTGTCTCTACGCCTTCCGCTGTTACATCTACTCCCAGATTATGGGCAAGTCTCAGCACCGTCTGGACGACCTCTGAATTCTTTTTATCAACGCCAATTCTGTTGACAAAGGAGCGATCAATCTTCAGCGCATCGATCGGAAGGCGGTGCAGGTAGCTCAGGGATGAATAGCCTGTGCCGAAGTCATCGATACCGACTTTGATATGCTTGGCTCTCAGTTGCATGAGTATGGCGGTTGCAGTGTCAGGATCTTCCATGATCATGCTTTCCGTGAGCTCCAGCTTCAAACTATATGCATCGAGTCCAGTCTCCTCGAGGATTTGGTCGATCTGTTGGACCAGACGTGTTTGCATAAGATGTTTGCCGGAAAGATTCACGCTAACCGTCAGGGAAGAGGTCGACCGAAATCGTTGGCGGCATGCCTCGCGGAGTACCCACAAGCCGATGGGAACGATCATTCCAGTTTCTTCCGCCACAGGGACGAACTCTGTTGGGGAGACCAGCCCGCGATTTGGATGTTGCCAGCGCACCAGAGCCTCGAAACCGCTGATTCGGTCCGTGCTCAAGGACACAATGGGCTGGTAGTAAACTCGAAATTCCTCGCGCTCGATAGCCCGTCGCAGATCTGTCTCCAACTGCAAACGTGCCACAGCATCGTCGCGCATAGTCGTGTCGAATACCTCATAGCGTGCCTTGCCAAGTGCCTTGGCACGGTACATCGCCGTGTCGGCGTCGCGGAGAAGCTCTTCGGGCTGCTCATAACCTGTTGCACTAATGGCGATTCCAATGCTTACCGTGCTGAACACCTCGTGACCGCTTAGATTGAAGGGCAAGAGCAGCTCCTTTTGGATCCGCTCAGCCACGCGGGTGGCGTCGCTAACTTGTTTGATATCGTCGAGCAGGATTGTAAACTCGTCTCCCCCCGTACGCGCAACCGTATATCCCCCTCCCAGACGCGCGACTGTATCGCTGGAACGCAGACAGCTCTCCAGCCTGCGAGCTATCGCGATGAGCAGTTGATCTCCGATCAGATGGCCCAGGCTATCGTTGACTATCTTGAAGCGATCAAGGTCTAGAAAGAGTACTGCAAACAGAGAGTTCTGGCGTCGTTTGGATTGTTCGATCAAGCGCCTCAGCCGGTCCATAAACAGTACCCGGTTAGGCAGGCCCGTAAGCGCGTCGGCCACCTTGGCCTCCGTGATGTCAGTCTGCGAACCCGCCATGCGCAAAGGTTTTTGTTCTGCGTCGCGGAATGCAAGCCCCCGACTCAACATCCATCGGAAGGTCCCATCCTTTTGCAATATGCGATATTCACTTTCACAGTGAGGGGTTAGCCCTTGGACATGGGCTTGAATCTCTGCCTTTACTCGGTCGACGTCCTCAGGATGCACTCGATTGAACCATTCCTCCGAACTGCTCCCGATCTCGCTCTCCTCGTAACCAAGCATCGATTTCCAGCGTGTCGAAAAATAGATCTGATCCGTTTCAAGATTCCAATCCCACAGTCCGTCGTTGGCACCACGAGTAGCCAGAGCATAGCGTGCCTCACTCTCGCGTAACTCTTCCTCCATCCTCTTCTGGAGCAGCTGGGTTTGAATGCGAGCGGAAGCTACCGGGAAGTCAATAGGCTTGGTTACATAATCGTTGGCTCCTAAATTCAGCGCTTCCACAATGTCCTGGCTCTGATTGACTCCTGTTACCATGATCACAGGGAGCTCTGCCGCGGAGTAAGTCTCGCGAAGGACTTTAAGAACTTCAATGCCACTTACCCCTGGCATGCGGATATCCAGGAGAACCAAATCAATGTTGTGTTTCTTGACCAGTTCGAGTGCTTGGTGCCCATTCCCTGCCAGCGTAACCTTATGTCCCTTCTGTCGAAGAAGCAGGGATAGCACCTCACGGATCTTTTCTTCGTCATCAATGACGAGCAGGGAGCCTTGAATGGCTTTCTCTCTTTGGGCTCTTGCGCCAATTGTATGTCCGGGCACAGTCACACGTTCAGGCTGCGCAAAGTCTGTCTCGTCCGTTAGCATGACGCGCATAATTTGTTGCCTCTCCATCAATCTGGAGTCCTGCATAAGCTGAGGCAATGAACAGTCCAAATCTCCTGATCCCCTTCGTGAGTCTCATAACCA
>QHZP01000123.1 GCA_003224715.1 Acidobacteriota bacterium
GGAGTTAGGGGTGTTTTCATGGACACCTAGAAGAGCTGCCTGCCTTTTGGAAAGTGTGCTGGTGACGGCTCCGGTGTCAAAGAGAAAATTCTTAGGAGCCTGATGGTTGATGGAGACCGGCACCAGCATGAGGTTGCCCAAGATGCGAAATTCACTTCGGGTGCTCGGCCTATTGCCACTTCGAGCAGGAGCGGGCGGTTCAGAAGAGGGTCTGGGAGTGAGAAGGATTTTCCTATCAGGATAATCCAGTGTGACGAGAAAATCTCCCAGGTCTGCCGTGCTGAGGACGCCGTCGATCAAACCGGCGAAGATTTCGTTGTCAAAAGAGGCCACGGGCAAGTTTTCAATTTCGAGAGCACCGGTTTGAAACTTGGTGGCCTTGCATAATTGGGTGGCTGTTTTCCCAGTGCCGCCCACGCATTTCACAACAGCCGTTGCAATCGGAGCGATTTTTAAGCGTTCCAAAAGGGCATTCGAGAGAACCGTTGAGGTTGCGCCACTATCTACTAAGAACCGATAAGGCCCCTCCCCGTTCACATGGGCCTCAACCAGCATCAACCCGTAGAAGGGTTGAACGGGTATTTCGTAGCCACGAGACGGGCGATTGATCTTTGCCACCGGCTCTTTCTCCAGATTGCGAAAAAACGTTAGAAGCGCTTCAGCATTCTGAACCCGCTCTGCATGAAACTTGGGTTTGAACGCCAGATACTTTTGCAGTGACTGAATTTGCATGGGAAGGTTCTTAGCCGTCCCGTAGGCTTCACTGGCAAAAAAATAATTATCCTCCTGGTTCGGGTCCAAACGGATGGCTTGTTGAAATGATTCGAGACCTTCTGCAGATTTGAGTTTTGTCAAATGGAGTCGTCCTAAACCAAGATAAGGAGCGGCCTGCTTTGGATCCAGTTGTAAGCTCTTGCGAAATTGAATTTCTGCTAGCTTAAAATCACCTTCGCGAAAGAGGCAATGTCCATAAGTAGCCAGCACTTTTGGATTGTTGGGTGCAAGCTTTAAAGCGTGAAGAATTTCTTGCATAGCGACGTCAAAATTGTCCTCGAGCAAATAAAGGTTAGCTAGCAGATTTAAGGCATCCACGAAATTGGGTTGCTTACGCAAGGAATCCTGCAACAACTTTTTGGCTTCGGATAAATCCCCTTGGAGAAAAGATGTCTCGGCCGTGGCGAGCTCTGTTTTTGACTTGTCTTGGGCTGCCGGAAATTCGGTTATCAATAATAAAAGTGGAAAACTCAAAGTTAAGAAGTGCCGGGTTCTCTTGTTTTTCAAAATACTGGCCCCCTCTCGCTCAGTCGCCAATAGCGTAGGGTAGCACAGGTTTCATCTGTTCTTGAACGACGCTTTATAGGCTGAGCAATGGTTTCTTGCTGGCGATACCTTACTTTGAACGCGGACACACTATGAAGAGACCCTGTGAAGAATTGTTTTGATTTCCGCTGCATTTGGATTAGAATGTATCAAATTATAGAAGTAACAATGATTCGCTTACGTTTATCATAGAGGTTTAGTCATGTCCTCCAAGCGTATTCTCGTCGTAGATGACGATGAAAACATTCTGGCGCTCATAAAGACCATCCTGACACAGAAGGATTATCAGGTGAAAACAGCTTTAAATGGAGAGTTGGCGGTTTCCCTGTTAATGCAAGAGCATTTTGATGCAATAATTACTGATGCGGTTATGCCACTCATGGATGGTAATGCTTTAGCCAAGAAAGTTAAGAATGATCCCAAATTGAAAGATATTCCTATCATTATGATCACGGCCAGCAAAGAAGCGGATATGGTCAAGAAAAGCTTCTCCTCCGGTTGTGTGTTGTTCCTCCCTAAGCCCTTTACGGCTTCCAGTTTGCTTTCCCTCCTTCAGCTTGTACTGAAATAAATCTGCTTTTGGATGGCTACAAAGAGTGCAAGCTGTCCTTACCCTCCGGGCGTTTCTCTCCGCAAACAAGGGTCGGGTGAGGGTATTCGGGAGATCGCCCGGCTTGGGCTCATTTGACCGCCACTTATCTTGAGTCGATCCGAGCTGAATGCCACCGGCGTGGCTCAGGCTAGAAAGGAAGGAATGGATTTGCCTAGCGAGCGAGGGTGTGACAAAAAACCAGATCTCACTTAATGTCCAGCTTTCTAATTTTGTTCAGCAGGGTTTTATAGCTTACATTAAGCATCATGGCTGCCTGCTTCCGGTTCCATTGAGTCTGCTTCAATGCCTTCAGAATCACCTCTTTTTCGGCGGTAGACGTGAGATTCTTGCTCATGTGCTTCAGACTTAAACCGGAGGAATCGTCGCTCACGCTTTCTGAGAACTGGTTTTGTGGCAAGGCTTTCTCAGCTTTCCGGCGGGTCTCCATTTTGGTGGTGAGTTCGTCGATGATGAGCTCTTCTTTGCCAAGAATGACCAGCCGTTTCACGACGTTTTCTAGTTCGCGTATGTTGCCAGGCCAGTCATATTGCACGATGCATTCCAGAACCTTTGGATTTATGGCCGCCATGTCGCTATTGTACTTGCGATTATGCTTACGCAAAAAATGGTCACAAAGCAGCGGAATTTCCTCTTTTCGCTCGCGTAGAGGAGGGATGGAAATATTGACCACGTTGAGGCGGTAATAGAGGTCTTCCCGGAATCCACCTTCTTTCATGGCTTCCTCTAAGTTATGGTTCGTGGCCGCCAGGATGCGTACGTCCACCATAACGTTCTTTTTTCCTCCCAAGCGGGAGTATTCGTTGTCTTGAAGGACGTGGAGCAGCTTGGCCTGTAGCGCCGGAGCCATATCCCCAATTTCATCCAGGAAGAGAGTCCCGAAGTTGGCCAGCTCAAATTTGCCCTGCTTCAAGCGGAAAGCGCCAGTGAAAGCTCCCCGCTCATAACCGAACAGTTCGCTCTCCAGCAGTTCGGACGGGAGGGCGGCACAATTGACTTTTACAAACGGCTTGTCTCTGCGCGGGGAACCTTGGTGGATCTCGCGAGCCACGATCTCTTTGCCTACTCCACTCTCCCCCTGGATGAAAACGGTGACGTCGGTGTTGGCGATTTGCGCAATGAGATCCTTGATACGTAGCATTTTGGGATTCGAGGCGACAAAGCGGTATCCTTCAGTGAGTTGCTCGTTCTGCGCGCGCAGCAGCTTATTTTCTTCAACCAGTTTTTTGCGATCTAAAGCTTTAAGAATCGCAATTTCAAGCTCGGCTTCCTCAAATGGTTTGTTAAGGTAGTCGGTAGCGCCAGATCGCATCGCTTCAACAATTGTGCGGGTTTCACCGATGCAGGACAGCATGATAATGGGAAGTTCCTTTTCCGCCTTGCGAAGGCGTTTAAGAGTTTCCAGCCCATCAATGTCTGGCATCAGGATGTCCAAGAGAACCAGTCCCGGCGGGGGATTCGTCGTGAAGTATTCTATCGCCTCATTGCCGCTGGCGACCGTATTAACATCATAACCTTTCAGTTTGAGAAGAGTTTTCAGATAATTTCGAATTCCTTCTTCGTCGTCCACCACCAAAATTGAAGTTGGCTCATTCATAATTTTCTGCTGCACCATCCTGATTCTTATTGATTATTGAATCCATTTCATTGACTTCATTGACGCCCGAAGAGACTTGAATCGGATTCAAAGGCAGCAGAAAGATAAACTTACTGCCCGAATTCAATTGGCTGTCGACCCAGATTTTGCCTCCATGGGCCTCAACAATTCGCTTTGAAATGGCTAATCCAAGGCCTAACCCGGACCGGTTCATCTGGTTAGAAGAGACCTGGGTGAATTCATCAAAGATTTCCCGTTGGTGCTCAGGCGATATTCCAATCCCAGTGTCGGTGACTTGAACCATAATGGCGTTGCTGCTATGATTTATTCCCTCCTCAGGTTTCCGTCGCTCCTTTTCCTGGCCCTTGTGATCCGCCACAGTCTCCGCATTTCGCCTTTTCCAAAAGTAAGGTTCAACCGAAACATAAACCTTGCCTCCGGGTGGAGTATATTTGACGGAATTCTCTAAAAGGTGAGTCAGGACTTGATTTACTTTGTCGCGATCGTATCTGAATCGTCGAATCCCCTTGTCCAGTTTCAGGACCAACGACAACTGTTTGCGTTTACAAGCTTCCTTGTTTTGTTCGATAATCATTTTAACGTTATCGACGAAGTCGTTCTCTTGATAAAGCAGTTCGAGCTTACCGGTTTCAATTCGGGAGAGATCCAGTAGTGAGTTGATAATCCGAATAAGTCGCGTGCAGCTCTGCTCAGACTCAAGCAGGACCTCCTGTTGCTGGGGTTGGAGCTTGCCCAAACGCTCGTCCAAGAGGATGCGATGATACCCTTTCATGATTGTAACCGGAGTTCTCAATTCGTGTGTGACCATCGCCAGAAAATTGTTCTTCTGTTGATTGAGTTCCTGCAACCGGGAATAAGCCAACAACAATTCTCGATAAGTTAAATCCTTCTCGGTAATAGCTTCCTGTTGACGTTCCAGCGACTCCGCGAGTTCCTGTTGAATCCGAGCTGCCTGTCTTTGTGCCTCTTGGACTTGGCTTTCAAGCTCCATCCTTTTCATCATCTGCCTAAATGCCATTAGCAAAAGCTTTGGCTGAAGCGGTTCTACCAGAAAAGTCTCTGCTCTGAGGTTTAAGGCTCCTGTCATCTCCTCTTCGGAGCCCTTCCCGATTATGATCAGAAAAGGCGTCGGCACAGATTTCTGCAGGTCTTCAATCAATGAAAACCATGCATATTCTCCAGCGGTGGTTTCAACTATCATAACGTCAAAACTCTGGCTCGCGTAGGCTATTTGTGCGTTGAGAGGGTCGGAATCGCAATGAAGCACGTAATTGAAAGTTTCAGAGAGTTCCTCAAGAAGGGTTCGAGTTGAGGGATGATGGTGGATTAGAAGGACCTTCATAGCGGACTCGATGATTCAAGTCACCCGATTTCTTGAACGCAAAGTAATGAATAGACCACTCAAGCAGTTGGCTTATAGCATAGGGAATTGACTCATTCAAGCAAATAAAGTCCATTGCGATGGAGAACACGCGGCGCGGAACCGCCCCTCTGTAACACCCAAGGTCAGTCTCCGCCCCTCACAAATAGCCAGTACCGGAGAGCACAGGAAATTCTCTCGCCTCCCATTGTTTGATTCCTCTCGTTTTCGATTTTCTATCGGCTCTCCTAAAATTGGACTTTAAATAACCTCAACCGAGTCTTATTCTTACTTGAAATTGACCACAATCGTGCGATACGTGATGTCCCCAGTGTTGGTCAAATTGGGAGCTGTCTCTCCGCGGCTGTGCCAAATGACCTCACCCGCCTTCCGGGTACGACTTTCCTTCTTCCCATCAGGGGAGACCACTTCATACTTGGCATCATCCAAGAATACAATCAGCTGGTCGTTTGGTCTGACATGCATCGAGCGTCTAGAGTCTCTTTCATAGACAATCTCTCTGACTAGGACCTTCTCATTTTCCAGAAGCGTCCTAATTATAGGAGACCTTTGGGTCGAGCCACGACCAGAAACGGTTATTCCGAAGACCAGGCCCATCATGAACAGACCAGCGTAGGCGACCCAACGAGATCTCTGAATTTGAAACATAGAGACTTACTCCTCTCCCGAAACGTAAATGGTGAACTTATAGCATACCTCAAAACTAGCAATTAAAATACCCCTTTCCACCACTTGTGGCGTCACTTGGCTTCTCATAACTAGGTAAGGAATGATGACACGTGCTTCAGTTTCCTGTTCGTACTCCTGTTGCATTTGAATCTTTCCATTTGAATCTCGAAACTTATCAATTCCCAGGTCGGGACAGCCGAAGTCAACATGCCCTCGAAAAGATGTCGCCTTGACCACTCCTTGGCCGAAGATAAGGGTTTAAGCTGATACGAGTAGTGCCTGCCTTCGACTTTGCATTCGGGTTGAATGGAGCACGGGCACGAGTATGAGCCAGAGGGGAGGATAACCCTTTCAGGTTTGGGGTTAGAGACTTTGGTGAGTGAAGCAGGGGTGTGCGACAAATTTGTGGGTTATTTCCTGAATACAGGCCTGAAGCGTAGCCTCGTAGAGGCGGCATCTTTGTAGAAAGACCTCTACCCTCCTCACGCTGCAACCCCAGCGGGGCGTCATGACGCTCCTATGGAGCTCTGTCCATTTTTTTTGAGCCTGTGAACTATAATATTTCGCCTCTACGAGGCTCATTGCTTCTGTCATTGCCACAAATCTGCCACACCTCCGTGAACAGGCATAACGAATTTTATTCAAGAAAATGTTAAAATAATCGGTCCTGATGGAAGCAAAGGGGTGGCTCTTATGGCTAAGGGATCTTTGAGGTGCCTCCAATGAAGAGAATTGCTCATATAGGTGCAATCAAAGTCGTTTGCGTCGACCTTACTATCATTCTCCTCTCAAGTTTGATTGGAGTGTCTCTCAACAAATCTTTTGTCAGAGGAAGGCAGCAAACAACCTTTGCGTTTGAGCGTTCCAATGGTAAACCTGTGTTCAGGCCGATTACAGCTTCGGACCACAAAAGCTATCCTGTCTTTGGGGGGATCGAGTTAGCCGAACTCAAGAAGGTAATGCAGTCCAGGGAGATGGTTTTGTTGGACGGTCGCTCTCAACCGGACTACGAAAGCGGGCATCTCCCTGGAGCTTATCACTTAGCCGTAGCCGACTTTGAAAAAGCTCTTCCTCTATTCTCTTCACAATTTGCCAAGGATACCCGCTTTGTCATTTACTGTCGTGGTGGCGATTGTAGCTTGTCGCGGCGATTGGCAGAATTGCTGTACGACAAAGGTTATGTGCAGGTCAGAATTTATTGGGGCGGGTACAACGATTGGTTTTTAGGCGGAAACCCCGTGGAGAAAGGAAAAGGAAGGAGTTTCTTGAGCGTGTGGTCAAACTAGCTGAAAAGTTGTCACGACTTCCCTTTCTTTTCCTTTTTCGATTCATACTCGGTTTAGTGTTTCTTTACGCCAGCCTTGGCAAGGTCTTAGATCCCCAGACCTTTGCAGAGAATCTGCTCGCTTATCGCATTTTCAGTTCTGCTCTGGTCGTTAGATACCTCGCAGTCACCCTTCCGTGGATCGAATGGTTTTGCGGCATTTTCCTGATCCTGGGACTCTTCGTTCGAAGCGTTTCCATTCTGGCCAGCGGACTCTTGCTCGCCTTTGGAGTGGCTATGAGTTCTGCCATGATACGAGGGCTGGAAATCAATTGTGGATGCTTCACTAATGCTCATGAAGTCGTAAGTTCCTTCACCCTCTTGCGGGACAGTCTGTTTCTGGTTATGAGCTTGGTAGTCCTCTTTTCCCGGGTGGATTCTTTCACCTTGCAGAACTTCATTGCCCGGAAAAAACAACGGTCCGATGTCCTGGAATAGCTGCAGGAAATGCCGGGTCGATGTATTGAAGAGGCGGAGCAAAAGACTCATCCGTATCGCACTACGGGCGCATATGGTTTGTTTATCCGCAATTGTAAATGACCATCCCTGTTAATTTGAATGTTCCCACCCCAGAAGTCGGCAGCGAATCTCGACCTATGGTTTTCAAGAAAACCTTTCAGGCGTTTACCTACCGACAGTTTCGCCTGCTATGGATCGGGGCTTTTACTTCAACCGTGGGAACCTGGATGCAGGAAGTCGCACAGAATTGGCTCATACTAACGTTAACCGCCTCCACTTTCCTTTTGGGCCTGGATGCATTCCTGGGTGATGTTCCCATATTGCTATTCTCCCTCCTGGCCGGAGTGATTGCTGATCGGGTGGACCGGGGGAAAATGCTGTTGGCTTCTCAGTACCTCCGGATGCGTTTTGCCTTTTCCCTGGCAATACTCATCCATACTCATCTGGTGAGCGTCTGGCACATACTGCTGCTTTCTTTCATGACGGGAAGTGCCCAGGCCTTTGGTGGTCCTGCCTATCAGGCGTTGGTTCCAATGCTTGTCGATAAGAAAGATCTGCCTAATGCCATTGCCCTCAACTCGATTCAATTCAACCTGGCGAGAATTGTGGGACCGCTAGCTGCGGGAGTTGCTTTCACCACATTTGGTGCCCCAACGTGTTTTGCGCTGAACGGATTCTCCTTTGTGGCGGTGATAACAGCCCTCTCTTGTTTAAAAGTGAGATCTATTCCGAAAGCGAGCGGCGAAAAGATCCTGACGGACTTGCGCGGGGGATTTTCCTTCCTGCGTCATCAACCCATCCTTCTCGCCTTGAACGTTTTAGCTTTTTGTAGTACCTTCCTGGGAATCCCCCTGATGACTTTGCTGCCCGTTTTTGCAAGAAATGTCTTTCGCCAAGGAGTGGAGGGTTATAGCTCGCTTATGGCGATCTTGGGTGGCGGGGCTGTCTTAGGAGCCCTGCTGGTGGCTGCTCTGGGGGGTTCCCTTCACAAGGGAAAGGTCACACTCTACCTGCAACTGATCCTGGGTGGGCTGGTGGTCGTATTTGGGCTTTCCCGTCACTTGTGGTTCAGTCGCGCGCTCCTATTCTTTGGCGGGATGGCCTTGGTAGCGATTTTTGCCTTGGTCACTTCACTGGTACAGCTCCAGGCCCCCGAGGAGATGCGGGGGCGGATTATGAGTTTTTACATGATAGCGTTCAGGGGCGGGATGCCCCTGGGAAGTCTCGTGAGCGGTTTTTTTGCCAACCGCTTTCCGCCCCCGACGGTTCTGGCTTGCAACGGTCTTTTGCTCAGTTTTGTAGCTGGCACTTTTCTTCTTTTCAATCGGCGTTTGAAAGGAATATAGGATCCTGCATGTCCAGTGGAATCTTGTCTTCTTTGTGCGATTGGGGGATCGGAATTGGGTCAAGGTATGAGCAAAATCTTTCCCGCTGTGCGCCTGCCTTCCAACTCGCGATGCGCTTCAGCCGCCTCAGTCAGAGGAAAAGTTTTCCCGAGTCGAACCTTGAGTTCACCCGAGGCTACCCAATCGAGCACATCACCGGCACGATAGAGCAGTTCTTCACGAGCAGCCGTATAGTGGGCCAGCGACGGGCGAGTCAGAAAGAGAGAGCCTTTAGTTGCGAGGAGTCCAGGATCCAGTGGCGCTACCGGGCCACTCGATTGGCCAAAGAGAACCAAGGTCCCGCGTGGCGCTAAACAATTCAAGCTTTTCTCGAAGGTGGTTTTTCCCACCGAATCATAGACCACATTGACTCCTTTTCCACTGGTGAATTTTTTTACTTCCGCCTCGAAATCTGATCGAGTGTAGACAATGATTTCATCGGCGCCGGCCTCCCGGGCAAGTTTTGCCTTCTCCTCGGTTGAAACCGTGCCGAAAACTCGTGCCCCCTGGTGTTTGGCCATCTGGGTAATCAGCAGCCCGGCGCCGCCCGCCGCTGCGTGGAGCAGCACAGTGTCTCCGGGTTTCAAAGGAAAAGTAGTCTGGGTCAGATAATGAGCCGTCATGCCCTGCAGCATCACCGCGGCCCCAAGTTGATAAACTGCCAGCCTGGAACCAGTGCATATTCAGCATATGAGCCTAGAGCCATCGCATAAGCCACACGGTCGCCAGGCTGAACTTCTGTGACATTTGTGCCTATGGACTCGACCACCCCGGCTCCTTCCATGCCAGGCGTGAAAGGTACGGGCACTTTGTATAAACCCGTTCGATGATAAACATCGATGAAATTTACCCCGCAAGCATGTAGTTTAATCAGTGCTTGCCCCTCCCCTGGCACAGGAATCAGGGTTTTATCCACCCTGAGAACTTCGGGATCTCCGTATTGTTGGACTCTTATGGCGTTCATCGCTTTTACGCTTCCCATATTTTGTTTGATATTGCCCACTAAATCAACTACACTTCGACCGTGTTGGTTTTGAAGAATCAGAATCTTTGCGGCAGGCGGAGGATTTATGTTTGGTAAACTCGGACTTCCAGAACTCTTAATCCTTTTGGCGATTGTTTTCTTTCTATTCGGTGCCAAGAGACTTCCGGAAATCGGAAGAGGCATTGGAGAAGGGATTAAAGGTTTTAAAGATGCGATCAAGAAAGATGAAAAAGATTTGCAGGAAACCAAGCAGAAAGAAGTTTAGTTCGCTCTTTTATTAAACCCGTAAGTAAGAGCTAGCCTGCCAAACGTTTTCCACGCGAGTTTTTAGCAAGACGGTTCAATGTCTATGGCTCTTAATGCCACAATGGTCTGGTCATCAAACTTTCGAGTGTCCAAAGAAAACTTTTCAATCTGAGCAAAAACGCTTTCAATTAGCTTCTTGGCTTCAAGCTGAGAATTTTTCTCTAATACGTCTTTCAGTCGTTCGAGTCCGAACTCCTCTCCTCGCATGTCTCTGGCTTCTACCAAGCCGTCGGTGTAGAAAATCAAACAGTCTCCCGGTTCGATGACAATCTCGCGCTCTTGATATTCAGCCGCATCGAACATTCCCAGGGGAAAGCCTTCAACTGACAAAAGCTGAGCCTTTCCGTGTTTACACAAGATTGGCGGCGGCGCCCCAGAATTAGAAAACTTCAGGATGCGTGTTTTTGCATCGTAAGTCGCGTAACAAAGCGTCATAAAACGACCTTCAATGGTTCGTTGACGCAAAGAGAAATTGACCAACCGCAACATCTCCGCCGGAGGATACTTGCGGGTGGCTCGCGTTCTGAGAATTCCACTGGCCAAAGCGGCGTACAAAGCGGCCGGAGCGCCTTTGCCAGATACATCGCCAACGGCAATAGCTACTTGGTCGTTTTCGTACTTGTAAAAGTCGTAAAGATCGCCCCCCAATATTCTGGCCGGACGAAATTCGGCCCATAAAGCTATTCCCGGTATTTCCGGGAACTTATCGGTCATCAAGCTGTACTGAATTTCGCGGGCGAATTTCAACTCCTGGTCCAATCGCGCTTCGGCTGCAGCCACCCGCTCATAAAGCCTCGCGTTCTCAATGGCCACAGCCACATGACTGGCCAGAGTCATGAGTGCCTGTTCATGAAAAAGCGTGAAATAATTCAGGAAGGGACTTTGCAGATCGAAAACCCCAATGGCCTTATCTTTATAAATCAGGGGGACAACCATTTCTGATTTGGTCTCGGGGATCAAATTAATGTAGCGCGGGTCTTTGCTAACGTCGTTTATCCGCAGCGGCCGTTTCTTGGTGACGGCGTTCCCGACCAGACCTTTGCCCAAGGGGATTTTGGCCCTGTCGATGGCGTCACGGTTATACTTGACAGACATGCGGGCTTTCAAGGTTTGGTCCTCTTCATCCACTAACATAATGGAAAAAATATGGTAATGAAAAACGCGACGCAGCAGTTCCGCTACTTTTTTCAGCAGCTGCTCCAGGTCCAGGATGGAAGAGAGTTCCTTGCCAATGTCATGAAGGGTTTCCAGCATCTCACTTTTGGCGACGAGGTTCTCGTAGAGATTGGCATTGTCGATGGCCACGGCCAATTGAGAAGCCAGCAGACTTAGCACCTTTTGATGACGTGGCTGGAAGTAATCAGGCTGCGGGCTCTCAATATCCAGCACTCCCACAACTCGATTGCGAGAGATGAGAGGAATGGCTAATTCAGATCTAACCTCGTCCACCACATTGATGTAACGCGGATCCTTAGAGACATCCGCCACCAATACGGACTCTCTGCGCTCTGCGGCAGCGCCGACCAAACCTTCGCCAAATTTGACACGCTTCCCTCTAATGGAGTCCGGATATCCAATCATGAAGCGAAAAAAAAGGTCCTGGTCCTGGTCATCGACTAATAGAATCGCAAAGATTTGGTAGTCGATGAACTGTTTGGTCAGTTGTGCGATCCTCTCCAGCAGTTCATCAAGGGAAAGAATCGCATTGATCTCGCGACCAATCTCCACCATGACCGCAAGCAATTCTTCCTGCTGAAATTTTTCAATTAGGTTGGAATTTGGCGTTGGGCTCATTAGCTGGAGGGCTTGAAGGCCCGAAGCATCAGTCGTTGACCGCAGTGTTTTCCTCGATTCGTGCCCTGGCTCCTTCCCTGTCCCTGATCGAGCCGAAAGCACACGTTGGAACACAATTTCATAGAAGAAATCTGCCAGGCAGCCCGAGAGTCACCTACAGTGCGCAGGAGGAGTCTCCCGGGAGGGCAACCACGGTGGCTTGGAGAAACTGCTGCTCGACCTCTTCAATCTTGGAAATTCGCTTCTGTTGCTGCCCTCCGGCAAAAGGAGTATTAAGCCAAGTGGACACAATCAAAGTAGCGAGCTCAAAGCTGATTAGTTGTCCACCTAAAGTGAGCAGGTTGGCGTCATTCTGTTCCCGGCTACTTCGGGCTGTCAATCGATCATAACAATTGGCCGCGCGAATCCCTGGGACTTTATTGGCCACCATGCAGGAACCAGTCCCTACCGCGTCTATCACAATTCCCCGATGAGCTTTTCCTGCTTTCAACAGGCTGGTGACTTGAAGGGCGACATCAGTGTAGTCCACGACTTCACGGCTAGAACTGCCACAATCCAAGATCTGGTAGCCGTTGTCCTGCAAAAACGGTCTCAATTGCTCCTTTAAGATCCAGCCAGGGTTGTCGGCGCCCAGGGCGACTAGCCTACTGTAGGCTTTCAACCTAACAAGCTCTTCGGCACTAGCACACTCTACGATGATATTCTGCCGCTGATCGGCCATCTCCCTGGCCAGTGGTGTTAGGATCGTTCCCGCTTCGACATAACACGGGCTGCCTGGCAGTAAACCTCTGACATCTTGTTCGGTCAGGAATTTCTTATTCATTTATTTTGAGAATACAGATGTTGGGGAGATTCCGGTATTTCTCCTGGTAGTCGAGCCCGTAGCCAACGACAAAATCGCTGGGAATCTCAAATCCGACGTAAGCGACCTCAACGAACTTAATGCGTCTGGCTGGCTTACTCAACAGGGTTACGGTCCTCAACGACCTGGGGCAGCGGGCGTGTAGAGTGCGCAAAAGGTAATCCACGGTTAACCCAGTATCCAGAATATCTTCCACCAGCAGTACATCACGGCCCTGAATGCTGGAATCCAAATCTTTGATGATCTTGACCTCACCGGAGGTATGCAAACTATTCGAATAGCTGGAAACTGCCATGAAATCTACGGAAATGTCTAAGGGCAGGTAACGCATGAGGTCAGCTAAGAATACGCATGCCCCTTTCAGGATGCAAACCAAGTGAAGCTGTCTGCCTTCATAGTCTCGAGAGATCTGCTCTCCCAACTCCCTGGTTCGCTGGCGCAGTTGGCTTTCGTCGATGAGGACTTTGAGATGAGAAACGTTCATTCCGAGTGACATTATGAAATTGCGACTGAACTTGAACGGAGCATAATTTATCTCAATTCAAAAGAGTGAGGCAAGGACTAAACCAAATTAGTTTTGACCTGAAAGGAATTTTCTCGTAGCATCAGCCAGAATTCTTCCGATGATGTCGTGGCTAGTGGCGCCGAGCAAGCGGTCAAACTCTTCGGGGAAAAGCGCTGGCGCTAACTCCCCGCAGGAAGCCACAGCCTCTCCAAGCCTGCGGATAAAGCGAATGATCAATATCGAATCGCGGTGTCATGCATCAGTCACGAGGGACACTGGAAAGAAGGACGGCAGTTGTTGTAATACAAACCTTTGCTAGTCTACCTTTGTTAACGAAGGCATTAACGCCAACCGAATTTTTCTCGGTAATTTCAGGAGGTTTGTGTATGCAAATTAAAATCAACGACTCCGAAATTATGTTGATCCAGGGCGACATTACCGAGCTAGACACAGATGCGATTGTCAATGCCGCGAACAAAGATTTGATTCTAGGAGCCGGAGTAGCCGGTGCCATTCGTCGAAAAGGGGGGACCCAGATTCAAATCGAGTGCGATCTCATCGGTGGAACATTTGTGGGCGGGGCTGTCATAACCACCGGAGGCAAGCTTAAAGCCCGGCATGTCATTCATGCCGTCGGCCCCCGTATGGGGGAAGGAGACGAGGATAATAAACTGAAAAACGCCACGCTTAATAGCCTGAAGTTGGCCGATGAAAAAGGTCTCAAGAGCATTGCCTTCCCGGCCATCAGCACTGGAGTTTTTGGGTTTCCTCTCTACCGCTGCGCCGAAATCATGCTTGCCACGACTTGCGCCTATCTTCAAAAGACTAAGGGTTTGAAAAAAGTAGTGTTCTGTCTCTTTGACAAAGCGGCTTTCGCAGTATTTGAAAAAGAACTAAAAAAATCGGGTCCGCAAAAGCCGTGACCCAATCCTCAACTCCTGCGACCGGCTTAAGCAGGCGAAGCTGAATAGCTATTATGGAAAGCACCCTGAGCTCATCAGCCAATTCCGGCATCGAAGCCCAACCAGAACTCCCTCGGGCTTTAGGATTGTTGGATTCGGCACTTTTGGTTATAGGCTCGATTATTGGATCGGGGATTTTCCTGACCCCTAGCAATATTGCGCGGAGAGTTCACACCGTCGAGGGCTTGCTTTTGGTGTGGGTTGTGGGAGGCATTTTGAGTTTTTGCGGCGCTTTGTCTTACGCTGAACTGGGAGCAGCCTTTCCCAGGGCAGGCGGCATTTATGTTTTTTTGCGAGAAGCTTATGGGCCACTCCTGGCATTTCTTTATGGATGGAGTACTTTTTTCGTGATGCAAAGCGGATCCATTGCTACTCTAGCTTCGGCCTTTGCTATCTACCTCGGCTACCTGAGCTCACTTCCTCCGTGGCTTGCCAAAATGTTGGCGGTGAGCTGCATTGCGCTTCTAACCCTGATTAATTGTTTCGGAGTCCGCTCGGGAGCTTTGGTGCAGAATTTCCTGACAGTCATCAAGATTGGCTCCCTGGTGGGCATTTCGCTTGTTCTCTTCTTTTCCAGTCGAGGGACCGCTCAACATTTCTTGAATGCGCCGGTGCCAACTAGTCCGTTTTCATTAAGCGCTTTTGGGATTGCGATGATTGCCGCTTTGTGGGCTTACGAAGGATGGCACTTGTTAACCTTTGCGGCAGGCGAGGTCAAGAATCCACAGAAGAACGTCACGGGTGGCCTTCTGGTGGGGACGCTGGTAGCCATTGTCCTCTATCTGACTGTCAATCTAGCCTATCTTTGGATACTGCCTTTTGACAGCATCGCTGCCTCTTCCCGTGTGGCCTCCGACGCCATGGAGCGAGCTCTGGGGCCCATTGGAGGTACGCTCATCGCACTGGCCATTTTAATCTCCATTACCGGTGCGACCAATAGCAATGTGCTGGCTGGACCTCGGGTCTATTTCGCCATGGCTCGACAAAAATTGTTTTTCAAACAAGTAGCCTTTGTTCACCCGCAATATAAGGTTCCGGTCGTGTCGATTGTCCTGCAGGGAATCTGGGCCATTATTTTAACGATGGTTGGAAATTTTGAACGACTCTTCAGTTATGTCATTTTTGTTGCCTGGATATTCTATGCCATGGGAGGAGCGGCAGTCCTGGTTCTTCGATGGAAACAACCCAATTTGGAAAGGCCCTATAAAGTTTGGGCGTATCCCTTTGTCCCGTTACTTTTTGTCTTGATGGCTGCAGCCATTGTGCTAAACACAGTTTTCAATGATTTCAAGAATTCCTTTTGGGGACTTGTAGTTGTTTTGAGTGGATTGCCAGCTTATTTTTACTGGAGCCGGAAAGCGAAAGGCGGAGCGTGGTGAGAAATGGGTGAGACTGCCTCTTACGGACGCCCCCTGGTTTCCTCGTCTCTCAATTCTGCCGCTATCTCTTGAGCGATTTGGTGTGCCCTTTCAACGGCACCAGGGGCTAAAGATATAGCTGCCACCACAGGATGGCCGCCCCCTCCATACCGTTCACAAATCTCAGCTAGGTTGTGCTTTCGCACCTTACGGCTCCAGGGATTCCATCCCACCGAGACCTTCATTCGCTTGGGTGTTCGCAGGAGACTGACGCTATAATTGGCCTCAGGGTAAAGGTAGTAAGGGATGAATTTGTTGTATCCCTCCAAGTCGTATTGGGTCAAATCAAAAAAAGTGACTTCGCGATCATAGAAAGAGTTTTCTCTAATGATCCTGATGCTTTCGTGGTGCCGTTGTGCCAGCTGCTCGTAACGCTCCAAGACGGCTTTCTGAGTGGCTACTTGTTGCAACGGGCGCTCGACCAGCTGCCCAATAATTTGGTGAAGAAACTCAGGTTCTTTGTTGGTTTCAATGACTGCAGCCAGTTTTTGAGCAGGTTCTGCGATTTCCACGGCTTTCTGCGCATCCGGATATTGGGCCCCGTCAATAATGTCTGCCCACCCCACCAGTTCATCAAGCATTGGGCATTCGAAGCCAAATCGGCTGGCCGTCACCGTGGCTATTAACTTGGTGCAAGACTTAAAGGACGGGTCATAAAACTTTTTGCCGCTCTCATCGCGCCGAAAATGCTGTTCGTCTTCAGAGGTAAGGAAGGCGCTATGGTGGTGATCAAACCACCAGGTCAGGCGATCGGAGCACGCGTACTTAAAATCGACAATGGCATTTTCGTCCCCGCGAAAGAGACCTTCCGGAAACTGCTGGCTTGCTTCATGGGTCATACCCTGTAACGAAAAATCGGCCCTCGGATGGATTTTGTCACGATAGAAGCGGTGAAACACAGCAGCCGAGGAAGCACCGTCGAAGCAGTTGTCATGAAAAAGAATATGGACGATCATTTTGGAGTTATAAGTTGCTGTCTCTGGTCGATTGTAATGTCTCGGTTACTGCTAAGTAATACCTTAGTTATTTTTGAGCCACGAGGAATTGGAAACTCTAGCAGAGTCCCCCACGGCACCACAAGAAATTTTCGGTGAACGTTAATTTCAGCCATTTGAACCGCTCCTCCCAAGGATGGGCCGTTCTGCTCCGCTTCTTCAGTAACACCAAGTGACGAAGCTGCAATTTCTGACCTTTGGCGACGGGGGACCAACGCTAGCCGACACAGAAAGTCACATTTTAAAGACGAAACATCCTGGCTGATAGGGCAAACAGCAGGCCACAAGTAAAGCTTATGAAAGCTTGCATTGGGGTAGGAAGATACACCGGCACAATAGGATTGAAAAGAATGGCCACGCCAATCCAGACCCCAATCCATTTCTGTTTTTTCATCTCATCGGCCCTAACAATGAGCAGTACTGCGGTGATGCCAACGAGATACCGCAACAGGACGTAATAAATAATTGGCCAAATACGAAATAAAGACAGGAAAAGCAGCAGGGCCGATGCTTGGGACGCCAGCTTGGGAATGGATCCTTTCATCCTTATTATTTAAGCAATGCCTGAAAGAATTGAGTTAGAATAGGGCGCTTGCTGGAACGCAGTCTTCATATTGTAGCCAGGGATCTGCCACCAATCGGCCGCCACGGAAGGCTACTTTTTGGCCTAGCACGGACTTCAGCCTGTTTAGAAGTCGAGACAGACCGAAGCCGGTAAGAAAATGTAAATGTTAGTCTCAGACCTAGTCAATCAATTTAAAAATCAATCAATCCTGGTGACGGGAGACACTTATATTGACCGTGAAATTTACGGTGAAGTCTCCAGGTTGGCTCCGGAAGCTCCGGTTCCTGTCGTGAGAGTGAAGTCCAAAAGATTCATCCCCGGCGGAGCGGCCAACGTGGCGAAAAATATTTCTCTGTTGGGCGGCAACGCATTATTGTATGGAAACTTCGGAGTCAATGAGGTAAACCGGGAAATACTCGAGCGGCTCCGGTTGGACAATATCCACGTTCCCTCATCTCACCGAGCTGCGGATTCGCAACTGCCGGAGAGGTACCGGATTTTTGCAGCCAACCAACAGTTGATCCAGATCCTGCGGAAGCCCGGGCGGGAGGCCTCCGCGACCGCACTTCAGCCTTTATCTGAATTTATCGCGGCCTACCGGAGCCCGATTCAGGCTCTGGTAATTTATGACCAGG
>QHZP01000702.1:0-4208 GCA_003224715.1 Acidobacteriota bacterium
TGACCACAATAGTGGCATTTGGGCCTGCCGTTGTGGTCCCGTGTCAACATGGCTACTCGCCCAATGGTCATGCGTCTGCCGGGCATTTTGTCCACCGACTTTTTAAGAAATTGTTCACCACAGGTGAACTTCATGGGCGGCAAGAATTTTCCATCCGGCAGTTGGGGGAGTTTCTCGTAACTTCCTGAAACGCCGATGTACTCCTCTACCTTGTCATAATAAGGAGCCAGCTCTTCGTAACCGATAGGCCAATCCATGCCAAACCCATCGTGGCTGGCCCCTTTAAAGTCATAGTTGGAGAGCCGATAGGATTGTCGGCCCCACATGATGGTGCGTCCGCCCACGTGCCGCCCGCGAATCCAGCTAAACGGTTTCCCTTCCGGCGTGGTGTAGGGGTTCTCCGTATCCTTTACAAAGAAATGGCCACTGTATTCATCGCAAGCGTAACAACGCCGCTGAATTGGCTGTTGCCGGGCGAGCTCTCGACTTTGTCTCAACCCCTCGTAACGCAGTTCATAGGGCCAGACATGCTCGGTGAATTCTTTACCAGGGTCGAGCTTTCGCCCGGCCTCCAGCAATAAGACTCTCATCCCCTTTTCACATAACTCCTTAGCGGCCCAACCACCTGTGGCACCTGAGCCAACGATGACTGCGTCATAGATTTGTCTTGGCATCCGTGTTTCCTTTCCGTCAACACATCAGGTCGAGGCACCTTCCCAAAAGAGTGCCCCGAATTTTCATTGACCCCTGCTTCAGCGCGGGGACTCCTTCAATGGTTTTTTCTTCCGCCACTTTCCAAGCAGCGGTGCTGGGTCCGCTAGCTGGAAGGCGTGTATACCAGGACGCCTCTTCGGACCCCGAGCCGAAGCACGGGGCTAATGAAAATGCCGAGCATGTCAATTCAATTGGCGATCAATATTGCTCCCCGCGTCACGGCCGCCATTTTGCAGATTTTAACGGGGCCAGCCTAATCTCATTCGGATTCCCTTCCGAAATAACTCCCTGGGAGTAATTATGGAGAAACAGAAACAGGTCTTGTTTTTCCTGGTCGCGTTTATGTTATTTGCCCTCGATATTGGCTGCACTTATACGACTTTTGCCGTTAAGGGTGTGCCTATCGCCTATGAAGTGAACACGATCTTCAGGGATTGGGTGATCCGGGACGGGTGGGCCGTGTCCGTGATGAAGTTTGTAGTCCTCAAGACGATCTTATTTGGCCTGTCCGGCTGGCTGATTTTCAAAACGCAAAGTAAGATTATGGCTTTTATTTTTGCTCAATGCGCCATTAGCAATCATTTAGTAGCTATTTCCTCTCATCCCACCCTTTGGTGGATGGATAATTTGGAATTGCGCACCATTCTGCTCTGGGCGGTTGCACTCTTTTCGCTATTACTTACTTACTTCGGAATCCGTTATCTCCGGATCTCAGGGGTCGAGGCATCAGCCCCGCAGCCAGCGCCCGTTGCTGAACTCGCCATCTTAGAACGGGAATAACTATAGTCGGGGAAATAACCTGCCCTGACCTCTCCATTGACTCTAAGTAAACAATACAAAACAATGTGCTGAATTGCTTCTCTGCATTTCCATTAGCCCCGTGCTTCAGCGCGGGGCTAATGAAAATTCGGCGCATTGTTTGGTGAAGGTTACTTTAGATTCCGACAAAACCCCTTCTGGATCATACCGACGTTTTAAAGCCCGAGTACTACTGAAAGCCGAGAAATTTTTTTGGACGGGCATATACGTTTTTCCCAAGCGAATCGTCTTCACGCCTGATCGACAAGCAAACGTTGCGACAAGACTCATCGTTTTCGACGGACAGGATCATATCCTGACCGCCCCAAATTCACAAGCGCTCAGGGTCTCGTCAAAGTACGGTAAGCGATTGGGTTGAGGCCCAACCCTTGCTGGCGCGCGGGCTGCTGAGTTGAGCCTGGGCCTGTTCAGTAGCCCGACCGTGAGGGAGGGTCAGGGACCCTGCACAACCGCTGCTGAAAAATCTCATTTGGTGATAGAATCGCCACACTTAAGGAGTGTCGCCGGGAGCTTCGTATCTGAACAAGGAGTTCAAGGATCAACGGATTTGGTCTCTGGTTTTCTTCTGTATTTCGATTGCTCGAATAAGGGTCTCGGCTCAGGACCCTGGATTGCAAAAACAGCGAACGGCAGGCTACCATCACTCCCGAAGGGAAAACAGAAAGATACAAAGCCCACATCTGGAAAGCTGGCTGCCACAACGGCCGGTCCATGATCGAGTGGCTGCAGGCTTAAAGGAAGAGTGATGAAGCTGAAAAAGGAGTACCAATGACTAAAACCATGCCCGCAATTGTTAACTTTGCTCGTGAACCTCTCAGCGTGGAACTGCGTGAGGTTCCCGTCCCGGAGATCGGAGAAACCGAGGTCCTGCTGAAAGTGCAGGCAGCCAGCATTTGTGGCAGCGACTTGCACCAGTGGCATGGGACGGCCAGTTGGAAAGTCAATTATCCCGTCATCTTGGGCCATGAATTCTGTGGCCAAATTGCCGGGACCGGCCGGGCTGTCAAGCATTTTAAAGAAGGGGATCGCGTCGTCAGCGAAACGGCGGCCGTAATTAATGAGTTGTCTCCCTTCAGCCGCCGTGGGGCCTATCACCTCGATCCCAGCCGGCTGGGATTTGGTTACGGAGTCAATGGCGCCATGACCGAATACGTGCGCGTCCCGGAACGATGCCTGCACGCCCTACCCCAGAATCTCAGTTTTGAAAAGGCAGCCCTGACTGAACCCTGCTGTGTGGCCTACAATGCCGTCTGCGTGAATGCCCGGATCCGACCGGGAGATCACGTGCTGGTCATTGGCCCCGGCCCCATCGGGTTACTGTGTGGATTGATGGCCAAACTCAGCGGCGCGGGTCACTTGATGGTCTGCGGATTGCCGGTAGATGCCAACCGGCTGGCGGTCGCCCGGCAACTGGGAGCCGATGCGACTCTGCAGGGCGGTGTGGCCGAATACGTCAGGGAACTGGGCGATGGCTACGGGGTTCATGTGGTGGTCGATGCCGCTGGCGCCTCGGCAGCCTTACAACTAGCCATGCAGGTGGTTCGGCCGGCTGGCCAGATTGCCAAAGTGGGCTGGGGCCCTCAGCCGCTGGGATTCAACCTGGATCCGCTGGTGCAGAAGGCGGTGACGCTGCAAGGGAGCTTCTCGCACAACTGGCCGGTGTGGGAGCGGGTGATTGAGATAATTTCCACCGGCCAGATCAATCTGGATAAGATCATCAGCCGGGTCGCTGGACTGCCGGCCTGGCACGAATGCTTCCAGAAAATGAACACCGGTGAATATGTTAAAGCCGTCTTGAAGCCCAGCCTGTGATGCTTTGCCGAGATCTTGTCCATCTTCTGATGCTTCTACGAAATAGCAGAAATCCGAGCCCCGACCGTCAGGGAGGGCAGACCGGCCGATTGCCTCAACCGCTCCCTAATGGTCGGGGCTCGGTCCACCTTTTCATGCTCTGTGGTGTCGCGCGCCGCGGCATGGGAAACTCCCTTTAAAGTTTGAAGCCGAGTCAGAGTACGAGAGCGGGTCGGGGAAAAACGCCCTTGCGGACTCCCTACAAATATTTCTTCACGTGACTCAACGAAGGAAAGGCTGGAATGGCTCCGGCTTTGGTAACAGTGAGAGCACCAACCACATTGGCAAAGCGAGCTATTTCCTGTAACTCCGACTTCTCGAAGCGGAGTCTCTTCTTGTCTCTCTTGAGCACTTCGTAAAGCAGACCTGCCATAAATCCATCGCCAGCTCCAGTCGTATCCACGACCTTAACCTGGGGAGCTCTTATTTTTGTCCATTGGTTGTAGCTGCCAATTATTGATCCTTGGGCGCCCAGCGTAATTGCCGAGAGGCCAATACCCTTCCTTTCAAGCATCGATAGACTATCTTCGAACCTTTTACCTGGAAACAAAAATTCCCACTCTGACTGGTTCATCTTGAGAATGTGGCAATGGTTCAAGGCTTTTAGGATTTCCTGACGTGCTCGCTTCAAGCTGGGCCAGAGGGCTGGACGCACATTGGGATCGAAAGAGACGATTAATCCGTGCTTGTACGCATAATCAATGGCCGTCAAGGTGGCAGAGCGAGACGGCTCCTGAATTAAAGAAATGGAACCGAAGTGAAAAATACGAGCCCTTTGCAGATAACTTTCTTCAATCTCGTCGGATCGCAGCAGACCATCAGCC
>QHZP01000702.1:4258-6984 GCA_003224715.1 Acidobacteriota bacterium
GCCGGGCTCAATGTAAAGAGATTGAGATTGAGTCCTTTCTGCTTCAAAACATCTCGTAGATAACGACCAAAAGGATCATCCCCCACCTTTCCAATAAACCCGGAAGACAAGCCCAATCGTTGCGTGGCTACAGCTACATTGGCGGGAGCACCTCCCGGAGCCAGGCGCAATAATCTCGATTGGGAAAGAGGGGAATAGGATGGCTTGGGGACAAAGTCAATGAGGAGTTCTCCGAGACAAATGACATCTAAAGGCGAGGACATGATTAAATGAGGTCCTTCAGTTTCTCGATGGAGAACTCCTTGGACTGGCAATGATCGATAATTCTCCGTTCTTTGGCCTCAATTTTCCTCACCGCTTCAGGCAGTTCGGGAACTACTTCTTTAGGAACCATCAAAACACCGTGCTTGTCGGCATGAATCAAGTCTCCGGGATGAACCACGACGCCGCCGATTTTGACGGGAATTCCAAAATCCACCAGATGAACATAAGCATGTGAGACGATCACCTGTGAAGCAAAAAAGTGAAAACCCATTGCATGAACTTCGTCCAGATCTCGCACGCCGCCATTGGTGACTGTTCCGACGCATCCGAGGGCACGGTGAATATTTCCGTTAACTTCGCCCCAGAAGGAGCCAATCGCCGTCGGCTGGTCCAGGTCTTGAATGACAGCTACCCGCGGAGCTGGAACCTGTAAGACACTTTTCCAGTACTCGTAGCCGGAGGTCTGGCGGCCGCCAGTCTCGGGATGTTCCGCCATGATGGCGGCAGTGGAGGCATAGCCGACCATGACTCCGAAATCGGGAAAAATACAACGAATGTCCCCAGACATAAACCCCGCATTCCGGGGACGCAGGTTGAACAGTTCGATAGCATTGGAAAGTGTGGGAGTGCTGTAACGTTTTAGAGCTTCAATTTCCTGGGGTAAAGGTAGATGTTCCATAGAGGACTCCTGAAGACGTGAAACGTGATGCGTGATACCTGACAAGAGGACGGTCAGATGTTACGTTTCACGCTTCACGAGTTAATGACCTCAATCCATCAGTAGACCACCGTTCACTTCAATCGTTTCTCCCGTGAGGTAACGTGCCTCAGGGGAAACAAGGAAAGCAATGACGGTGGCCGTTTCTTCCGGGGTACCAGCATATTTGAGGGGAATCAGTTCCACCATTCGCTTCATTTGCTCTGCGCTGGTGAATCGGTCATGGAACGGCGTCTGAATCACGCCTGGAGCCACTCCATTGACCCGGATGCCATGGGGTGCGAGTTCTTTGGCCAGTCCTTTAGTGAAAGTTAAGACCGCACCTTTAGCGGCTGCGTAGGCTATAGCGCCCGGACCTCCTCCGTTCCGGCCAGCTATTGACGAGACATTGACGATTACACCCCCCTTTTGCCTGGTCATAATTCGGGCCACCGCTTGAGTGCAGTAAAACACGCTATTGACATTGAGGGTGAAAACTTCGTTCCAGTACTCCTGGGTCATTTCCAATAGCGGAACTCGCGCCACCAGAGAACCCGCGTTATTGACTAAGGCATCGATTGTTCCGAACCGTTCCACGATGGCTTCTACCATCCTCTCGACTTCGGCTTGGTGGCGTACATCTGCCTTAACGCCAATAGCTTCTCCTCTGGCTTCACGAATTTGTTTCAAAGTCTCCTCAGCACCTTTTTCGTTGTGGAAGTAATGCACTGCCACGGCATAACCTCGCTTGCCCAGCTCCAAGGCAGTGGCTTGACCAATGCCGCTGCTGGCACCGGTTACCAGAACTTTGCCTCTATTCCTATCCGCATTCATAAATGGACTCCTTATTGAGTTCGGCTGAAAACTATAACTGAACCCCCTCCAGCACCACAATCTTAAAGATACATCTTACAAAAGGTGATGGAGTTAAATAAAATGATTGCTGTTGTGAGTGGTCCGTGGTCATTACGCCGTTATGGGGATCGAAACGAGAATTTTGTTCTCGTTTTTGGGACTGAGAGCCCGAAGCGCCAGCGAGGGACAGCCACGCGATGACCCTCGTTGGCGCTTCGGGCTCCCGGTCAGGGGTGGGCGCATGGGTATCAGGGAGTCGCAGCCACAGGCTGCGGCGGGGTGGTTCGAACGGTCGTCGCAAGCTAAGCCAGTAGCGGTATTGCAGCGCCTCGGACCACCCCAGTGGCGCTGCGCGCCACATCCCCTCTTCAACGGAGGAGGGGAGCTTTTGTGCAATCCTCCCGTTTCGCGACAGAAACTAGTTAGTTGTCGAAGGCAACTTAGGAAACAGAAAGGGGCTGAAATTAATTAATGAGCGGTTATACAGAAGATCACGCCAAGGCCGGTATTAACTCCGAACTCCCTAAACTAGAGGTCTGGCCCAACCAATTTAGCGGATATGAAATCACCATCCAAGTTCCCGAGTTCACTTCAATCTGTCCCAAAACAAAACTTCCTGATTTTGGGATAGTCACCATTCAATACATGCCTGACCAGGTCTGTCTCGAGCTCAAAGCGCTCAAGTATTACCTGCTCGGATATCGCAATCTGGGAATCTTCTACGAGAACGCAGTCAACCGCATCCTGCAAGATATTGTTCAGGCTTGTAATCCAGTTTGGACCATCGTGCGTGGAGAGTTTAATATTAGGGGCGGGATGAAAAGCATCATCGAGGCGCGCCATCCTCGGCCGGCAAGCGAGAAATAGGACAATCCCCTCTCGGAAGGGGAGGTGTGAAAAAATTGGGAGG
>QHZP01000703.1:0-4302 GCA_003224715.1 Acidobacteriota bacterium
TCTTTATCAATCTCCATAAGTTCCGGGACGCTACTTTGCATGCGATACGACATCTCATAAGAAGCAATTCGGGTGATGATTTCTGAGTCACCCACTTCCTCGAAATGGATCTGATTGATGTTCCGCAAGGCTTCTAGTAGCTCGCGCCGAGATTTACCATTGATCCCGGCGGGATTAGAAAGGAACAATACGGGATCGCCTTTCGAGCGAAACTCAACACCTTGATAGGTAGTCGGCAAGAACCCGCTACTCCAGCAAGACTTGCCACCTTCCGGGTTATTCTCTCCTGAAATCAACACGACGAATCCTGGCAGGTCACTGTTTTCACTCCCGATACCATAGGTCAACCACGCCCCCAGGCTGGGACGGCCTGGGTTTTGGGCCCCAGTGTTCATGAAAATCTGGGCTGGTGCATGATTGAATTGATCTGTGTGAACTGACTTCACGATAGCAATCTCGTCCACGATGCTCGTGAGATGAGGCAAAAGGTTAGACACATAAGCCCCAGACCGGCCGTATTGTTGGAATGTGTGGGGCGATCCCAACAGATTTGGTACGCCCTTGATAAAGGCAAAGCGTTCTCCCTTGATGAATGACTCCGGAACCTTTTGTCCGTTGAGTTCGTTTAACTTCGGCTTGTAGTCGAGCAAATCAACCTGCGAAGGCCCACCTGCCATAAACAGGAAGATGATGCTTTTGGCCTTAGGTGCAAAGTGTGGTGGTTTTGGGGCCAAAGGACTTGCAGCCCCCACGGAATGCTCCCCAGGTTGGGCAAAGAGTTTGTTGTTGAGAAGAAGAGAGAGGGCAATGGAGCCAATGCCCAGTCCATTTTCCTTGAAGAAATGACGACGGGTGATGGTTCTTAGAAGGTCTGTTTGATTATTCATAGGATCACGTGTTGATTCCTAAAATAAAGCGATTAGTAAGGCGATGGGCGTGAAACGTGACGCATGAGACGTTAACACGTGAAACGTGACGCGTGATACGTGATGACTATTGCTAAAGGCGAAGCTGTTCTCCTCATCTATCACGTTTCACGCATCACGTTTCACGCTCGGCTCACTCCTTAGTCAATGTCTCATCCATGTTTAACAAAAGATTCGACACTACAGTCCAGGCTGAGAATTCCGAAGGATCAGCTCCCTTGGCTGGTAGAATCACACCTTCCATAATCTTGGCTCCTGCTTGCGGATCCTGCTGGAAATGCTGCAACTGCTGGTGGTAGAGGTTGAGAAGCTGGTCCAGCTCTTTGGGTTTGGGATAACGGGAAACGCACAACCGGAATCCATAGGTTGCACGTGCTTCATCACTGGGGGCAGCTTCGACCAGAATGCGTTTCGCCAGGCCTTTGGCGGCATCAAAAAAGGCCAGGTCATTTAACGCAGTTAACGCTTGCAGAGGACTATTCGTGCGAATGCGCCTCACATTGCAAAATTCCCGGCTGCTGGCATCGAAGTTCATGAAGCTCGGATATGGGGTCGTGCGTCGCCAGAAGGTATAGAGGCCTCTACGGTAGCCATCACATCCTTCGCTCGTCGCCCAATGGTAGTCCTGATAATACGGTTGGTTCCAAATACCCTCCGGCTGAAATGGGAAGACACTTGGCCCACTCATCGTACGAAACAATTGACCACTGGCAGCCAATACGACATCGCGGATCATCTCCGCCTCCAAGCGGAAGCGCGGACCGCGAGCCCACAGTTCGTTGGTCGGGTCGCGTTCTCGTAGGTCGGCAGGGATATGCGACGACTGCCGGTAGGTGGCTGAAGTCACCATCAGTCGGTGCATCGCTTTCATGCTCCACCCGGCTTGCATAAACTCAGTTGCCAGCCAGTCGAGCAGTTCAGGGTGAGTCGGTCGTGCTCCGCGGGTGCCAAAGTACCAGGGGATTGTTCTTGTCGACGAGCCAATGGGCTAGTCCCAGGCGATTGGCGAGCTGGCTCTCAGGAAGAGGATGCAGTACGGCCGGCACTCCGGCATAGACCTTTTGACCCTTGTTCAAGAAGCTACCTCTTACTCTCAGATAGGTGAAAGGTCTTTCCCAGGAGTTGCGCTCCTGCATGACCAGAGTGGTAACGACGGGCAACTTCCTCAACCGTTCGGTAAGCTCGAACAGACGATCCCGCGCCGGCTTGAGCAAAGGGGATATGGAGCGGTAGTAGCAAGAGAGATCGTTCTTTTGTTCTTCTGTGCGCTTATCGGCTTGGGTGTTGAGGATAATTCTGATGTGTTCCGGCAATGCGGGTGCGAGCTGCGGACTCTCGGTCGTGCTACCCGATATGCGGAAACGGCCAATGGCCGCCTTTTCATTCTGAGACTGATGCTCCAAGATAAAGGTTAAAGGGGTACCGCTTCCGTCTCCAAGCGGTGTCTCCGTCTGAAATAGAGCCGCGTGAGGTTGACCGACTTGTGGCAAGATAGCCCAGCCCGTTTCAGGATCATCATCCAATACGCTGGCGACGGGAAAGTCTGTCTGGGAAAAGTCAGCATGCGGATTCCGCAAGTTGACCCGTTTAGCGGTCTTCCCCTGGGAGTCTGTGCCCCAGTAAACTCTGAAGGAAGTAAGAACAAAATTGCCATCTTTGGAACGGCCCGGTCCGTAGGCAGGCAGGGATTTGTCAGGCAGGACTTCCAGTTGGAAAGCGGTGATCCCTTTTAAGTCAGTACGAGTGGCGACTGTGTAAGTTTCTTTATCTGCGTACGGAGTTACCAGGACCGATTGATCGCCCAGCCGAGTGAGACTGGCGCCGCCTTTGGATGTGAATTCTATCGGATCGAGCACATGCCATGTGGCCCGAATGGGGGCTTCTTCGCGTTCCCATTGGGCCTGAGCCTTCTCCAACTCGGGGGTTTGAGTGTTGAGGGTTGCTTCAAGCTTGGGGATTTCCTCTCGCAGGCTCTTGCGCTGATTTTCCTGCTCTGGCGTCGGAAGTTCAAGCACAGGCTCTTGCACGGCCGGAACTGCTCCTCCGACTCGGTAGTCCGCATTCTCAAAGAAGGCAAAGAACTGGTAAAATTCTGTCTGAGTGAATGGGTCGTACTTGTGATTGTGGCACTGGGTGCAGGCGAGCGTGGACCCTAGCCAAACCGAGGCCGTTGTGCCGACTCGATCCACAACCGTGACCCAGCGCGCTTCTTCCAGATCGACGCCACCCTCATCATTAACCATGGTATTGCGGTGGAAGCCGGTGGCAATCTTTTGGTCTGTGGTGGCATTGGGCAACATGTCCCCAGCAATTTGCTCGATGGTAAATTCGTCGAAGGGCATGTCTTTGTTTAACGCATGAATCACCCAGTCGCGGTATTTCCAGATGGTGCGCTGGTTATCTGCGTAACCATTGGTGTCCGCATAACGGGCTAAATCCAGCCAGGGCCGGGCCCAGCGCTCGCCATAGTGTGGTGAAGCCAGAAGTCGATCGACCACTTTTTCATAGGCGTCAGGGCTTTGATCTGCCAGAAAAGCCTCTACTTCCTCGAGGCTAGGAGGCAAGCCAATGAGGTCGAGACTCACTCGGCGGATGAGCGTTTCGCGGTTAGCTTCCGGCGATGGAGTCAACCCTTCCTTCTCGAGCCGGGCGAGAACGAAGGTGTCGATAGGGTTGCAAACCCAGGAGTGATTCTTGACTATAGGAAGTTCGGGCCGCACCGGCTTTATGTACGCCCAGTGTTTGGCGATCGTGGCCTCTGGCAGCGAAGCCTCAGCGGGCCACGGCGCTCCCTGATCAATCCAGGCGCGAACTCGGTTAATTTGATCCCGGTTCAACGGTTCACCTTGCAGGGGCATGCGAGCCTTGTCTCCCAGCCCAAGTATCCTGTGCACGAGAAGACTCTCTTCGCTCTTCCCAGGAATAATGACCTGCCCGGAATGACCACCCTGCAAAGCCAATTGCTTGGAGTCAAGTCTCAATTGTCCCATCTGGAGCCCGGGTCCGTGACAGGCATAGCAGGAGGCCTTAAGGATGGGCTGGATGTCCCGGACAAAATCGACAATCTTTTCCTTCTTTTCCCCTGGCCTCCCAAGGGCACCTGACGCCTGGCATTCCCGTCCAGGCAATGGAAGCCAAAGACTGATCGCGACAAGGGAGACTATCAAACAAGAGAGGAGATTCGTCGTGCGCTTGGCGAAACAGGATATCTGTGTCTCAGCCAGGTCCGTCAAGTCCCCCGTGCTAAACTGGGGACGGTGGGGATTGGACATTGTGAGGCGGGGACAGGGAACGAGGCTTCCCCGTTGACAAGAGGGGACTACACCGGGGCGCTTGTGGCTCGATGGGGACAGCATACCTCTAAGCAGACAGCAGC
>QHZP01000703.1:4360-5092 GCA_003224715.1 Acidobacteriota bacterium
GAAAGTCGGCAATGGTCACAGGATTCTCCACTACCCGATAACCAAAGTCATCCGTCTTCCCGTAAGTGACACCACCTTTGATGCCCCCACCCGCCGTCCACAGGCTGAAGGCGTGCTTGTGGTGGTCACGCCCGTCCTTGTCCTGAGCCATCGGAGTCCGTCCAAACTCGCCACCCCAAATGACTAGGGTGTCTTCTAACAGGCCTCGCTGTCTCAGGTCAGCCAGAAGCGCCGCTGTGGGCTGGTCTGTCGCGTGGCATAGCGTGCGCAGGTCTCTCTCATTGTTCTTGTGAGTGTCCCATGGCTGCCCGTTGTGCAGCACCTGCACAAAGCGCACTCCGCGCTCGATGAGGCGTCGCGCTAGGAGCAATTGCCGCGCATACGTCTCCGTCTCAGATTTGTCCATTCCATAGAGTGCCCGGGTCTCCTTCGTCTCCTTTGACAAATCGAGCGCGTCCGTCGCCTCCAGTTGCATGCGGGCCGCCAGTTCGAAGCTGGCGATACGTGCTTCCAGTTCCAACTGGTCGCTGCGCGCCTTAAAATGCTCGCGGTTGAACTGCTGAGTCAGTTCCAACCTCGCTCTGGCGATGTCATCCGAACTGCGCGGCTTCAGGTTGAGCACCGGCGTATCCCCGGCTCGCACAGGCATTCCCTGATAGATAGGCGGCATCCAGCCGTTGGAAAAATTCCGTGCACCGTCTACCGGCAGACCTTTGGGATTCAGGATCGCTA
>QHZP01000124.1 GCA_003224715.1 Acidobacteriota bacterium
GTTTCTTAGCAGCCGTAACTGACCTACCCTTTGACCCGGCTTCATTTTCGAACGCAGAAGGCACTTCCTTTTGGCGCGCCTGATCCAGTCCCGGTTCAGGACTTAATCCTTTCTCTTTCTCTTCAATCGTTGGCTCGGCCGCTGGAGCCGATTGAGAAACTTCAGCAAACCGCACCTTGTTCTCTTGATGTAGTTGGAACAACTCATAGCCCAGGTACCCGCTGATGACGGTTGCCACCAAAATCGCTCCGGCGGGCTTCAGTCCCAGGTTATGGATCCATTCGAAGCCACCTAGAGTTGACACAAGCCAGTTTCTTCTTGCGGGTTCAGCCTGTGACCTGTCTTGGGAAGAGACCGCCAGCGGTGAACTCTCAGATTTCAGGAGCAGTACTAACTCTTCCTGACACCGGGAACAAATCGCCGCATGCCTTTCGAAATCTTGCTTCAATCCTGGAGGTAAGACACCTTCCAGGTAGGCCGTCACTATGTTCTCATCTGGACAACCCGTCGAGGCTGGGATAGACGTTTTTTTGAGGTGCTCTCTTAAGAGAGCCTCAAAAGCCTCCTGTCGGTTCTTACTCATAGGTCTCCTCGATTACTAGACGAGAAATTTGGAAGATATTGCATAATTTTTCGATGGGGTTGACCTTTAAGTGTTCGGCTGTGTAGCTCGCAAGACAGTCAATCTGCCAAAAACTTCTTAAAATCAAGCTCAGCTTGAAACTGAGCCATTTCGATAATTCGACCAATTTCCGCGGGCCTGACCCGAAAGCACTCTCGCAAATGCTTCTCCACGGACTTACGTAACTGTTTCTTGAGCCGGTCCAAGGTCCGACTCGCTGTCGATTCGTGGACTTTAAGCAGCCTACCGATATCTTTCAGATTCGCTTCTTTGAAATAGTACAAGTTCAAGACGAGCTTCTCTTGCGCGGTTAATTGATCCATCGCATGACTCAGGCTCGACGTAAACATCGTGCAGGCTTTCTTAGTTTCAATTTCCTGAATCACCCCGGCATTCCGGCCGTCTGCATTGGGTGAGACGGGTTCGGTTTCCAGATCTTCCAGTGAAATTTGCTTTTGAGACTTGCGGATCTGATCCACGGCCATTCGAGACACCACTACTTTGATCCAGCCTTCCAGGGAGCCGATTCCATCGTATTGTCCGATCTTGTTCGATTTTCTACCGGACTCGCTATCGGCTGGCAAAAATAAATCGGTCATCATAGATTCGGAAAGCTCTTTGGCCTCCGAGCTATTCTCAGCGTGGTAACGCGCTGCTTTACTAATGACCTGTTGAAACTGCGCTTGAAACGTTTGCCAGCCGGCCTCCTCGCCCTCAGCGCAGGCTGTAGTCAGGAATAGTTCCTGCCATTTGAGAGTATCCAGGAGTTGTGCCTCTTCGAAGTCAGTCAATTTCCCGAGATTAAGGGTCCGCCTTTCCAAAACCTCGACAATTTTCTGGAGAAACTTCTCTGGGCTCAGACAAATCTGTGGATATGCCTGTCGTGCTCGTTCATAATGCGTTCGGACGACCGACTGAATCTTTGTGGCAACAGAACGCCTCCAATTTTCTTTGTCCGCCTCTGCCTGCGTGCCCCAGTTGAGTTCGACCGTCTTCGCCTGGAAAAACAGGGGGGCCTGACACTTGGGACAAACATCCGATTCGAATGGTCCCAAAAGTTGGCAGGAGGGACAGTTCGGAGCTGATTGCATAGCATCCAGTGTATCTGAATGAACAAGAAATTTCCATGAACTTGCAGTCTTAGAGAGAGAAGCGAGAAATCAATTTACGAGTAATGTTGTTGGTACAAATCAAAACAGAAAGGGGTGGCGCTGCTCTTGGCACCGTGTGCGTTGGACACAGATGAACGCGGATGACACGGATCTGGTTGAGCCGGTCTACCAGGGGACAGTGTCTCGATCATTGGAGTTTCCTGCCGAGATTCTACGTTTTGAGTTTCCGCGTTATCCGTGTTAATCCGTGTCCAGCCATCTTCTGGGAATAGGAGCGGGAACAGATGAAAGCCAGAACAAAGCACTTCGTCCAGAAAAAGAATCTTGAGATCGAAGTGAAGCTGAAAATTGGAAGTTTGCAAAAGATACGGCGAGAGTTAAAGGCATTGGGGTTTGAGGAAAAGGTCCATAGAGCTTTGGAGGGAAATTGGATTCTGGATTTTCCCAATAGGCCATTGGCTCGGCGGCATTGCCTCTTGCGCCTGCGTCAATTTAACGATAAGGCCCTGGTTACTTTTAAAGCCCCGTCCCTCAACTCTGCTCAATTCAAGATTCGAGAAGAACTAGAGACAGAAGTGGCTGACGGGTCCGTTCTTTATCAAATTCTTGAGCGATTAGGATTAGTTCTGGTCTTCCGGTATCAAAAATATCGTTCGGTTTTCGAAAAAAGAGCATCCAGGAAGCCGAAGGCTGTATTGAGTCTGGATGAAACGCCTGTAGGCAAATATCTTGAAATCGAGGGGCCGAAAGAGGACATTGAGAAAATCGCCCGGCAATTGGATTATTCTAAGAAGGACTTCATAACAGACAGCTATCTTGGACTCTTCCTCAAGCTTAAACCTTGGACAAAAAATCCAGAGATGATTTTTTCGAAGTGAAGAAAATCCATGTTCGTCTGTAGTTTTTATGCTCCTGGACGCCTCCACCCTTTTCTTTCTGAATCAACCCATTGCATTCCAATAGCTTATCTGAGTGCGCAAGGTGGCATCTGGCTTGCTGGATTGCCAGGTGCAAAGATCAATTAAAAGGGGGGTACATGAGCAAAACAAGAGTGCTGGGTACATTGATTATCGTTACGACGGTCTTGGGAGCTGAATTAGCAGCGCCGGCTGAGGCCGGTGCCGGAAAGCTTTGGCCTTTTGCTTCGAAGAAACACATTAGGAAACACGTCGATCCCTTGACAGGCCGCATTAGCGAACTAGAGGAAATCAATAAACACCAAGGGGCCAGCATTAAAGACATGGATGAGCGAGCTCAAGGGGGCATCCGCCTGGCCATGAGCAAAACAGAGGAGGCCAATGCCAAAGCTGTCGGGGCAGACAAAAAGGCCACAGAAGCTCAAATGGCTGCGAACTCGGTCAATTCGAATGTGGACGCGGCCGAAAACCGACTAGAAAATCGACTGAAAAATATCGACAATTACCATGTGGTTAAGACGGTGCAAGTGAATTTCAACCTCAACCAATCCGGTCTGGACCAAACATCCCGAGCCGCCTTAGACGCGTTGGTTGGTGAACTAAAGGGATCGAAGGGTTACCTGCTGGAGGTCGAGGGATTTGCCGATCCCAGTGGTTCCTCTAAATTGAATTTGGAGTTGAGTCGTCAACGTGCCAATAGCGTGGTTCGTTATTTAAACGAAAAGCACGAAGTCCCTCTTTTCCGCATCCGCACAATGGGGATGGGGCAAACCAGGGTCATCGAGAACGAAGACGGTCCTATGAACAGAAAGAAAAGTCGGCGAGTTGAAGTGAATCTGCTGAGAAACGATGCCACTGTGGTTGCCTCGAAGTAGGCGGGGTGAAACAAACTCTAAAACGTCATTCAATTCGGCGATCCGGGACAGGAAGGGTCGAGAATCTTACATTAGTGTTCGCCTGAATTTTCAGCCCTTTTGGTTTTTCGACAGGAGAAATAACGTTTAGGCTAACTTCAATTGCTTTAAGTTTAATCTTGGCTTTCGCCTCTTTCGTTCCGAGCTTGATGGCAAAGGGAGGTAGAGGTCAAGGTAAGACAGTTGCTGCCGCCCGGGGGCAAGGGCAACATTCATAGCAATGGTCAGGGGACCGTGGATCGGGACTTCGGTGCTGACCGAGCCTTGAAACATCACTCAAAGCAGCGTGGGAAAAACAAGAGGGGTCAGCCCCACCAGGGAGTAGATGAACATCGATAGAAGTAGATCTGGAGGGTCGAGGATTCTATTGTCGCGGCTGTAGAACCTTGCGAATATAGGCTTGAGTTTCCTGGAAGGGTGGGACGCCTTTATAATTTGTGACAGTTGAGGGACCTGCATTGTACGCTGCCAGGGCCAGTACAACATTCTGATTGAACCGTTGCAGAAGATCTTTAAAGTATTTGGCTCCGGCCTCCAGATTTTCTTTGACATCGAAAACGTTCTTAACCTTGTAAGTGGCAGCGGTTTCGGGCATCAATTGCATTAAGCCCTGAGCACCCTTTACGGAAAGAGCCCAAGGATTGAAATTGGACTCAACCTCAATGATTGAAGCTAACAAGGTTTCATCCAGTTGATGCTTCTGTGCCGTAAAGTGGATGATTTGTCTAAGCTCTTGCATGTTATATTGCGGGGCTGAAGAATTTTGCTGAGGATCTTGATCTGACTGGGGAGTTGGCGAGCTCACCAGAACGGCGAAACTTTCGACCCAGTCTTTCTCAAACTCAAGGCGGTCACTTCCATCTAAGGTAAGAATTATCTTATCTCCCACCACTTCATGAGCTTGAATCACCAGGTTTCTTCCATTTTTTAGATACGCAATTTCTGCGCCCAGACAGGACGTCCCGGAAAAGACTCCGAACCAGGTACCTGTGAGGTTTATTATTCCGATGATGGTCCGAGTCAGCCACTTTCTGTTCATGGTACCAGCCGTAAAAGACTCTCCCCTATATCGCAGTTTCAGAAAGGATAAACCTTTGTAGTGTCTTGGCCACGCCAAAATCGTCATTACTGGAAGTTTCTTCAAAACCTTTGCCCTTGAGTTCGTCGACGCAATTCCGCATTACCACACCAACTCCTGCATATTCGAGCATCTCTAAGTCATTATAATTATCGCCAATCGCTAAGATTTCTTGGGGCTGACAATCATAGAATCCTGCCAGGAATTCCAAAGCACACCGCTTGGAACAATCCTTGTCCAGTATATCCACAATGCCAATGTTCTTCTCGGCATAATAGGTTTTTGTCAATTTCACTTTCTCGAGCAGTCCAGAATTTTCAAAGGATTTTTCAACTTCCGACATGGCTGAAAGTGTACCGGCAAACATTATCTGAATGAGATCGTCATTGATGGCGTCCTCCAAGCGCTCGAGCTGGTAGACAGACTGAGGCATTTTTTCCAAATAGCCCTGCAAAGCTCGGTTCTCCAGAGAGCGAGGATGAGTAACCATCTGGCCTTGGAGAGGCTTATCTCTGTGAAGGACAATATAAGGCAAAAAAGGGTCCGTCACTGCCAGAATTTCATAGGCAATCTCTGGAGAAAGAAACCAGGCGGCCAGGCGTGCTGAATCTGAAGGATATCTGACCAAGGCGCCATTGTGAGTGATCAGCGGAAAGTCTAATTCCAAGGAGTAAGCTACCTTTCTGGCAGTCCCATAACGCCTTCCCGTGACCAGGATCACTTTGATGCCCAGATCTACTGTCCTCCTTATCGCAGATGCATTTTCTGAAGGCAATTCTCCGCGACTATCGAGCAACGTTCCGTCGATGTCCACGGCTACGATTTTGAATTTCATTTACACTATCACACGGACGTCCCAACGAGCTTGTTATCATAGCACAGGTATTCTAAGGCTTTTTGGGAACCGCTATTTCTGTAATGTGATGATTCTTACAAGGGGCATAGAGAAAAATAGGTCGCTCTCCCCTGACCTGAGACTGGAAGAGGACAGGAGAAGAACCCTTTTGATTCAAGCCCGCCTGGAGTCTTCACAAAACAAGAACTCCCATTTGGAAGAATATGTCGCTCGGAAGGAATGTCTCGATAAAAAAAACACGGCCAGCCGTTAAGCTGACCGTGTGGGTAGTGAGGAGAGAACAACGCGCTGCGAGACGCATCTCTGACTACCCAAAGATAATTTTAACTTGGCTCTAATGAGAGTCAAGGTAAGATCTGACCCGAACGAGCAGGACGACTTCCTACGGAATCAATCATCACGCCTAGGCTTGCAGTTAACTTGTTAAGAAATATGATCTTATAAGAGGAACGGCCGCCCTGGACCTTCGGCTAGTCCGACTTTCAGTCTGCTAGAATGCCGCAATGTCTTCACAACTAAAACCTTTGCTTGTTTACGATGGAGATTGCAGTTTTTGCCGCTGGTGGATCGTGCGTTGGAAGCATTCCACAGGAGATCTGGTCGAATACGCACCCTTCCAAGAGGTGGGTTTCCAATTTCCTCAAATCCCAAAAGAACGGTTTCGTCACGGGGTTCAACTGATAGAACCCAGCGGCCAGGTTTTCTCCGGGGCCGAAGCAGTCTTTCGGGCCCTCGCTTATTCAAGAGGCAAGGGCTGGATGCTCTGGTTTTATTCAACAATCCCCGGCGTTGCCGCTCTTTCTGAATGGTTATATCAATTCATTTCCCACCATCGTAGCGGCTTTTCCAAACTGACGCGATTTTTCTTGGCGAAACAAGCCGAGGTTCCTACCTACTTTCTGTCGCGTTGGTTGTTCTTGCGGATGCTCGGCGCAATTTTCTTCATTGCTTTCGTCTCCTTGTGGGTCCAGATTGGCGGGCTAGTGGGCAGAAAAGGGATTTTGCCCGCTCACTATTTTCTCACCGTAGCGCTCGAAAGAATCGGGCCACAAGCCTACCGGCTGCTGCCGACATTGTGCTGGCTTAATGCGAGCGATCAGTTTCTTCAGCTCTTATGTGGCGGCGGAGCCTTCCTTTCGGTCTTGCTCATCGTCGGGATTGCTACCGCACCCGTGCTTTTCTTTTTGTGGGTCTTCTATCTTTCTCTGCTGACCGTCTGCCGTGACTTTCTGGGATTTCAATGGGATGCTTTGCTATTGGAAACGAGCTTCCTGGCAACTTTCTTTGCGCCGCTGCAAATCTGGCCCAGGTTGCCTCGAGAATCTGCGCCTTCGGCCACTATTCTGTGGTTGCTGCGCTGGCTGTTGTTTCGACTGATGTTTTCCTCAGGCATCGTGAAGCTCATGAGTGGAGATCCTTCCTGGCGAAATTTGACTGCATTGAATTATCACTATGAAACCCAGTGCTTGCCTCCCTGGACCGCCTGGTACATGCATCAGTTGCCTGAGTGGTTTCAAAAGGTCTCTGTTGCCGGCATGTTTACCGTTGAGCTAGTCGTTCCATTTTTCATCTTTGGTCCGAGACTATTTCGCTATGTGGCATTTGTGGGACTCGTTGGGTTCCAGTTGATCATTATGGCTACGGGCAATTACGCCTTTTTCAATATCCTTGCGATTGCTCTTTGTGTGTTGCTACTGGATGACTCCGTTTTTGCCAACTGGCGGCATCGTAAGGCCAGCCATTCCGCCACTCACGCACGCAGTCAGTCAAGGGCCTGGCCACGATGGGTCGTAGCCCCGCTTGCCATAACCATTCTTCTGGTGACAACCATGTTGATGGGCGAGGAGTTACGTGTGAGTGTCCCCTGGTCCGAGCCCGTCAAGAAAATATATAGCTGGTTAGCGCCACTTTGTAGCCTTAACAGGTACGGGCTGTTTGCCGTAATGACGACAACGCGACCGGAAATTATTGTAGAGGGTAGCAATGACGGAGTGAATTGGTTGGCTTACGAATTCAAATACAAGCCCGGAGATCCGGCCCGTCCCCCAAGCTTTGTGGCGCCACATCAGCCGCGGCTTGACTGGCAGATGTGGTTCGCCGCCCTGGGTAGTTATCAAGACCACCCGTGGTTCATCAACTTTTGTAAACGCCTGTTGGAAGGTTCGCCGGAGGTACTTGCTTTGTTAGCTAAGAACCCGTTTGCCAATTCGCCCCCGCGTTACGTCCGGGCTGTCTTGTACGACTATCGCTTTACGGATTTGGCGACCAGACGAGTCCATCGAACTTGGTGGCAGCGCGAGATGAAAAGTTTGTACTGTCCTGTCCTGGTGTTGCCTGCCAGATCCCACGATTGATTGCGCCTCTTGTCAAAATCTTGTTCTTGCTCCTATTCATGCTATGAAAGTCTTCCCTTGAGCCTGAGCCAGACTACTAAGACTAAGGAGCACGAATCAAATACAAGACTCAAGTGCGCCGCCTTTAGATCTTCACTACTGCAGTTACCAATCCAACGCCGCGCCATCATCCGCATCGTATTCTTCTGGATTGCGCCAGTCATGTCCGATTTTATCGGCCAGGGCATTTTCATCCAGTTCGATGCCAAGCCCTGGACCAGTAGGTAAGTCAATATAACCACGGCTCACCTTAAAGGGGCTCTTAATATAACCTTCACCCAAGCTCACCTGCTCCTGGCAGAGGAAATTGGGAATCGATGCGGCAATTTGCATGCCAGCAGCCAGAGAAATGGGACCCAGCGGATTATGCGGTGCGAGAGAGGCATAATAAGCCTCGGCCATGCCGGCAATGAGTCGGACTTCAGTAATGCCTCCGGCATGACACAAGTCCGGCTGCAATATGCTTGCCGCTCTTTTTTCTAAAATCTCACGGAATCCCCATTTGGTAAAGATACGCTCGCCTGTGGCAATGGGCAGATGGGTGCCACGTGCGATATCTGCCATGGCTTCGACATTCTGACAATTGACCGGCTCCTCGATGAACATGGGTTGATAAGGTTCCAGCACTTTAATAAGGAGTTTGGCAGTTTGCGGGGAAATCGCACCGTGGAAGTCAATCCCAATGTCAGCTTCGGGACCGACGGCTTCTCGCAGAGTGGCGAACTGCTCGGCAACGTAATCCACAAAGGCTTTATTTTCGATAATCCGAGCCGGACGTTTCTTAGCTGGGCCGGTTTTAAAAGCAGTGAACCCTTGAGCCATGCGTTCCTTCATCTCCTGGGGAGTGTTGGCATGCGCGTAAACTCGAATTCTCTGGCGAGTGGGACCACCCAGGAGTTCATAAATTGGAACCCCGAGGGCTTTGCCCTTAATGTCCCACAGGGCTTGATCAATTCCACTGAGGGCGCTGGTCAGGATCGGTCCACCACGGTAGAAAGCATGACGATAGATAGCCTGCCAGTGGTGTGCTACTGCCCGAGGATCTTTTCCAATAAGATAGGGTTCCACCTCTTTGACCGCCTGAGCACACGTGAGGGCGCGACCTTCCGTGATGGGTTCGCCCAACCCCGTGATACCACAGTTGGTATGAATCTTGAGAAAGAGCCAGCGTGGCTTCACCAGGAACGTCTCCATTTTGGTAATCTTGATGATTTCCTTGACGGTCGGCCGTTTCTGCGGAGTAGGATCGCTTTCTGGTGCGAGGAGAGTTCCTGATGAAAAACCGTAAGTCTTGTCTGTAATCACACCAGCAGCACCTAATCCGAAAAGAGCCGCCGTGCCTTTAAGAACAGACCTGCGTT
>QHZP01000125.1 GCA_003224715.1 Acidobacteriota bacterium
TGCGGGCTGATATCATCGTGCAATAGCAACTGCGCGAAGTCTCCCAAAAATGCTTCACCGGGCTCGGAGCCTGGTGGCCTAGTGAATCGCCGCAAGTCAACTACTGTGCCTGCTAGTCGATTGGCAGCCAGAGCCAAAGAAAAATTCAGCCGATTGAGCAGCGCTCCGGCGTTTATCCAGGCCTCCGCCACATCCGGGTATCCAGTAGGTGGTTGGCACATAAACAAGGGTTCCCCCATTTGCGCAATGACCTGAATGATGGGCTTACCCGCATCCGTCTCAGCTCCGACAGAGCGGATAGCACTGACAACCAGCTCAAAAGGTGTTTTCACTTTGGCGCGATAGGCCTCGAATGAGTAAAATTCCGGCGAAGCATAAATCGTTTTCAAGAGGGACGGAATATCGCCCTCTGTTTTACGGAAGGTCTCAGCAACTCGATCCACCAGTGCTTGAGGGGGGTTGTCACTGACAAAACGGCGAGCCAACTTGGTGGCGATAAACTGAGCCGTGGAAGGATGATGAACCAGGATATCGATCACCCGTTCCCCGTCTTTAATCCCGCCACCTGCAGGAATCCGGTGCCCCAGCACGACCTTTTCACGATCGTCATGCAAGGCCTTGGCAAAAGTGAATTCTGCGGCTACACGCGGGCGCACAATGGTCCAACCGGTAAAACACCGCGCCACTTCGGTAACATCCTTTTGCGTGTAGCCGCCATCGACTCCCAAGGTATGGAGTTCCATTAACTCGCGCGCATAGTTTTCATTGAGTCCGCGTTTTTGATTCTTCCTGGACTGGGCTGCTGGATCGGGACGGCGATCTGAAGGCATTCTTTCCCTTGGAAAGCGTGGGAAGGGGCCGATGCCTCCAAGACCACGCCGGGGATATCCCATACCTCTGTTCCAATAAGGCGGATTGCGATTGGCGGGGTGGCGTCTCCATTTGGACAAGTCCACCGAGGCGTTGGGATCCACGCTTAGCCAGTTATCTAAGTAAAATAGCATGGCCGGACTCTCGGCTGTGGCCAGCAACAAATCCTTGAACTTGCCCAGCGCATGGGGTCGAATCACATCACGATCGTAAGATGTGATTAACCATTTATCTGCTCCTTTGGATGCAAACACGTTGAAGTGATTCTCCCAAAAATCGACCATCACCTCGAAGAGCTGCCGCTCACTGTAAACTGCCCGTAATACTTTAGCCTGGGACAGTTCCCTTATGACCCGCTGTGGCCCACTGACGTTCATGCGGGCTTCACGGTTTTCTTCCGCTTCTCGCATGTCCTTTTCTTTCTTGGCCTCTTTCACTGCCTCATCGTTGAACTTAGCCAGCTTCCTGGGTGGCGGGAAATTCTGAACAAGTTGCGCTGAGTTCATTTTCAAAGTCTCCAGCGGCCGTAATTTGGCTTCCGCTGTCAAATCCCTAATTTTCTCCGGGTGTAGCTGTAGGTCGAAATAACGCTTGATTCCTATCTGTCGGGCTTTTTCAATATCTCCCGGTCTCGGTCCAAAGCCAAATCGGTTGAGAACCTGGATGATTTTCCGATCTTCGTTGAGAGGGCTTTTGGAAACTCGAATTTCAATCTTAGGGCGGTTGTCGTTAGGAAGAGCCTTAACTTGTTCACCAAAAGCCGATTCAAGCGGCCAAACTCCTAAATGAAGGATTAATAGAAGTCGCAAACCAATTGAGCCGGTCCAGTTAACCATTTGTCGGTCTCTGACCCTCGTTTCAACGTTTCTCAACCTCATTGAACACCTAAGGCAGGGTTTTAGTTGCGGTCAAATTGTTGTTCGATCACAAAGGTCTACCTCTTAACCTCAACGACTTCGGCCCTGATCAAGTCGATTCGGTCCTTGGGTCTTTCATTGTCAAACGTTGGGACCGAGCCCATTTTGTCCACCACCTCCAAACCATTGACCACTTTCCCAAACTCAGTGTATTTTCCGTCCAGAGATGGTTGCGGGGCCAGACAAATGAAGAATGAAGTGCTGGCACTGTCGAGCGCCTCTCCACGGGCCATGGACAGAGTTCCCTTTTCATGCTTCAACTCACCCAGCTCCACCTGCAGGTTTCTCACAAACTTAGCCATTTGTTCGGGGGTAACAGGTTCCGTGCGGGTGCTCAGGTCTCCACCTTGAACGACAAATCCCGGAACGACTCGATGCCATACGGTATTATCATATAGCCCCAGCTTGGCCAGCTTGAGAAAGTTACGAACATGCTCGGGAGCCACCTCAGGGAAAACCTCCAGTTCAATTTGTCCCAAGCTGGTTTTTAGTATGACCCGATAGTTCTTCATTTCCTCTTTGGAGGCTTCTGCAAACGGAATGGGCCGGAGAGGGGGAATAGGGCGAAGGAAGGCGTTTTTGATTTCGATACGTTGTAAAGCCAGTTGATTGGCATCTGCAGGCACTGCCGAGATCTTATCGACCACCTCCATCCCTTCAACGACGTGTCCCCAGGCTGTGTACTTCCCATCGAGCTGGGGTTGATCGGAAACACAAATAAAAAACTGCGATCCTCCGCTGTTAGGATCACCGGGTAAGAGGACGGCTGAAACCGTCCCACGAACGTGACGAGTGTCATTGAATTCAGCTTTGAGCTTTTTGAGTCCTCCCGAACCATACAGGGCCTTTTTGGCAGGATCCTTAGAGAGGGGGTCGCCGGCCTGGATAATCCCTCCCAGGATAACCCGATGAAAAGTTGTGCCCGTATAGAATCCTGACTTTACAAGACCCGCAAAATAATTGACGTGAACCGGCGCTTTATCCGGAAAAAATTCAATGACTATGTTGCCCAAGGAGGTTTCTAAAAGAGCTTGCAGCTTTTTCAATTCTTCAATAGTAAACGCAGAAGCAGAGGGAGCTGAAGCGGCGACCGCTCGACTGCTTGCCTTTTTGGTCTGAGGGAAGCCTTCAAGGTTGAGACAAGACAGAAGTAGAATCAGCATCAAGAAAAGTTTCATAAAAATTTCCCCTCATCTGCAACTTTTGCACATACCAAACTCCGCTTGTGCCAAAACGGCATTTCAGACTATGGGCTGAACAAGCCTCCCCAACCTTAGATCTTACAACTTACAGATAATAATGAGAGAATTTTTGATGAATAATTCTTACGACTGGAATATCTTTTGCTCTAAGTAATAGAGGAACAATTTAGGAAGTAAAGGAAGACTGAGAATGAAATACAGTTTAGAAAGGATGATTGAAACAATGAAGAGACGACAACTCTTGTTCTTCTCTTTGATCCTGGCCACATTGGCCATTGGAGTGGTCATCGGAACGGCAATTAACAGATCCGTAGATGCAGCCCGGCCTGCGCTTTCATCGGCAGCCAATGCCATAGCGATTCCCGCGCCCACCCAACTCTCATCGGAATTCTCCAAGGTTGCCAAGATGGTTGAACCGACGGTGGTAAATATTAATACTGAATCGATCATTAAGGAACAGTCTAGAAGTCGACGCCAACCCTTCAGGGGTCAACCCTTTGAAGATCCCTTTGATTTTTTTGAAAGGTTTTTTGGTGGACCGATGGAAGAGCCGGGCCGCGAAATGAGGAGCCGGGCACTGGGCTCGGGCTTTATCGTGGATAAGAGCGGGTACATTTTGACCAATTTTCATGTGGTGGAAAGAGCGGATAAGATCAACGTGCGTCTGGACTCAGGAGACGAATATCCTGCCAAGGTTATAGGGAAAGATGAAAAAACGGATCTGGCTGTCATCAAAATTGAAGCCAAAAAGGAACTAGCCGTCGCTAAGCTCGGCAATTCAGACGGTATGACCCAGGGTGACTGGGTGTTAGCCTTCGGAAGTCCCTTCGGGTTCGAGCACACCGTGACTGCTGGCATTATCAGCGCAACCGGGCGCAATACCGTGGGATCTCAGTTCCAAAGGTTCTTGCAGACAGATGCTGCCATTAACCAGGGAAATAGTGGCGGCCCACTGGTCAACATGGCTGGGGAAGTCATTGGTGTAAACACTGCCATTATCACTCCGACAGGAGCAAATGCCGGAGTGGGTTTTGCCCTTCCTTCCAACACGGCCGCCAATGTTTATAATCAGCTTGTTAAGAGTGGGAAAGTCACGCGAGGCGCGATTGGAATCTTGATGCAGACTGTGGATGCGAAGGTTTTAAAATCCCTGGGAGCGGCCGACGGCAAGGGAGTCGTGGTAAGTAAGATCACATCTCCCGATGGCCCTGCTGCTAAAGCAGGATTGAAGCAGGGGGATATCATCAGAGAAATTGATGGCAGAAGGATAAACGACAGCTATGAGCTCAGTTCAGTTGTAGCAGAGTTGCCGCCTGGCAAAACGGTGAACTTGAAATACCTGCGAGACGGTAAAGAACAAACGACCAGCCTGGTCATTGCCGATAGAGCAAAGCTGGTACCTGAGGAAGGTGGTGACTCCTCCACGGCTGAAGGTGAAGAGGAAACGGGTCGAGTTAAGCTGGGGATATCAGTCCAGTCTCTAACTCAACAACAGGCGAGGGAGTTTGAATTGCGCGCCGATGAGGGCATCATCATAACCAATGTCCAACCAGGTGGCGTGGCGGAGGACGCCGGGCTGCTTCGTGGCGATGTGATCCTGGAAGTGAACAGAACCCCGGTTCGAAGTCCCCAGGATTTGCGGGTCATCACAGCCAAACTTAAATCCGGCACGGATGTAGTTTTCCTCGTAAAAAGAATGGAACGAAATGGAGAGGTGAGGCCACTCTATTTCGCCACCACCGTCCCTTAATCCCCACACCTCAGAACCTGACCGGAAAAAGGGGAGCCTGTGGCTCCCCTTTTTTCGGTAATGTCCTATTAGAGTGTGGATGATTTCCTTGTGTGTTTCTCAGCCTGACATTTCTTACAAACGCAATGGCGATAGCCTTGAGTACGACCGTGCGTTCGATCAGGTGAGAAGTCTGTTAGAGGTTTCCATTTGTCGCAGTGTGAACACACCTTTCCTTCAATACCGTTTCGTTCTTCTATTGCCATACAAGCATCTCCTCTAAGCTCCAAATGTGATCGGTGATCTTGGCTTCCATTGCTGGCGTCGCTCTCAGGGTTCGATGCACACGGCAGAAATTATAATAGGCGAAATGAAGAGCCAATGCTGCTTTCAAGTTTTGCCATTTCTTAGAGAACCCATTGGTCAATCTGGTTAGCCGCCTGATCGCCATCCTCATCGTTAAGTTTTGACGTTCAACGTACGATGTGCTGATATGCGCCGGGTCAGGATCGCCTGTGATCGGCACTGGTATTGCATCGATTACTTCACCTGGGCTATAGCGTTCCCGTATGCTTTCGTCAGACGAATATATTTTAACAAGCTGACTGAAATCAATATCTGCACCAAAGACATGCTCAACCGTGTCGATATAAGGCTTGAATCCATCTGTGGTCAACTGGAAACTGCCACTGGTAGCGAAGCGTAGCGAATCGACGAAACGCAAGGTGGTGGAAACGTCTCTTCTCCCAAGCTCAAAACATAAGATCAGTTTCGACTCGGCTTCAATAGCGACGAAAGTGTAAGCATCACCAATGAGTCTATTGGAGGCTTCGTCAGAAGTCTTGTGCTTTTCCTTTTTATAAATGAATCCCCAAATCTCGTCAGCTTGTACTTGTCTCACGTGCATGTTTCTAATTTTTTCTTTCATGAGATCTTCACAGCGCTCGCCAGCTAGCAGAAGCAAATCAAGAATTGTGTTCCTGTCAAGTCCCGTGAGCCTTTCGGTGCTGCGGACAGAATTTCCTTCGATCAAACACTTCAAAGCAAACACGGCATCTTCTAGCTTGATTCGCATCCTATCCAGGGGGCGCTTGTGATCTTCGCAAAATGTCTTGTTACAAAACGGGCAACGGAACCTCTGAAGTCCTTGTTTTGTCTTCCCATGCTTCTTTGCAGCATTCTTGCAGTAATGGCACGTCATTTTGCCCTTGCCTTTCGTAACGAGCCTGAGCCAAAATGACGATGGGTCTAAGCAACCTCGTCTCTTGGCTTCGGCCTCGGGATGTGCCCCATTGATAGTTAATAGCTACCAATGGGGCTATTTTAGAATAGAGAGCGCGGGCGGTGGGATTCCAACCCACGTCAAGCCGATTAGTAATCGGCTCCTCTATGCGCTGAGGTACGCCCGCATAATAGGCCAGCTTTTCTTTCTCTTCCCTGGGATTGAACTGCTGGCCTTTTTGTTTCATAGCGTTACAAATTATATATCAAAATTGATATTGGAGTCAAGAGGCAAATTATATTTTTATTGATGTATCTCTTTTTTGTGGTATAGTTTTGTGGATGAGTCTTGGAAGTGGGAATTTTTAGGTTTCGAGTCGCTGCAAGGTGGGCGTCTTGTGCAGACTGGTTCAATGCACTAACAAATGACGATAAATTCGAAATCATTGATCTTCTCACTTACTTGCAGAACATTACTCGCAATCCATGGAGATTGCCTGAATTCGATCCATTAATTGGAGCAGGCGGGATATCAGAGATCCGTGTTCCAGAAATTAGAAACTACAAAGGCTCTGTTACTTACAGAATTTATGGATATTTTGGTCCAGGACAGCACCAATATACTTTCCTTCATGGGACCAATAAGAAAGTGAGGAACGACAAATATGGCAAACGAATCGCAAAAGAACGACTCGATCAGATCAACTGTGGGGAGGCAAAGGTCCACGAATTTGATTTCTAGAGATAGTCTGTGGGATAGATTGAGAAGGGGAGCCACAGAGAGGGCTAGATTCACAGAATCCCACTTGAGTAAGAATCTTGCGTTCCAGGTTCGAGCTATGAGGGAGAAAAAAGAATGGAGTCAGATAGAGTTGGGTAACAGAGTAGACATGAATCAGAATGCTATTTCTCGTCTGGAAAACCCATTCTACGGCAAGGCTACATTAACTACACTCAAGCGCATAGCTGCTGCTTTTGATGTCGCCCTAATCGTAAGATTTGTTCCCTTTAGCCAGCTAGCAAACTGGGTTTCAGGAACTCCATTCATAGAGAATGGACTTTCCATGGAATCAATGGAAGTACCAACCTTTGAAGAAGAAGATATGTTGCAACGCAGATTTCTGGTAGCGGCGCAGGTTCCCAATGCTATTACCGAAAAAGCCTCCGGCCTGGACAGAGAAAGCGTCACGAAACCATTGCGGACCCAATGTGCTACCGATGATTCCGCCACGAAGGCTGTCAACGCTGCGGCATTGAGTTCTGTTGGGGCCGGAAATTTCCCAGTTAGCCTACCAAGCAGCACATTGTTGCGAAACGCGAATGTTCCACAGAGGGAAGGAGGAATCCTTGAAACTCTCAGCAGTAATCCTAGCCAGAGTATTAGCGTTCATCGAAACGTTTGACCTCGATCCAAATGGATCGGTCTTCTTTCCGGCAAGTATAGGCGGCATTGTTGAACGCTTCAAGTTTCAAAAATTTCCCAAGACCTTTGAAGAAACAGACGAGCAACAAGGGGTAAATTTCCTAGAAGGAGTATGGAATGGTGTCACAATAGACAAGCTGACTATATTTCAGGGAGCTCTTGTGATCGATACTCGATCCTCCACGGAGGTATCTGAAACAATCTTACACGAAGCTCTTTTGTGGGCTGCTGGTAAATTTGGATTTCATTACGAGCCCAAAATGATTTCCAGAAAGAGATATCTGAGCGATCTTACCTTCTACAGCGATGCTCCGCTGTTAGTCACAAACTCTGCCTTGCTTAATTTAGCCGCCTCCGTAAGTAACCATATGGAAAAGATTATCGGTGAGCGCTTAGAATATCATCCTTACCGTATTGACATTGATTTTGATCGCACGAACAGGCAAATGCCAATCGCTGGATTAAACATTCAGCGTCGAGCAGAGGTTCCATTTTCAGAGAATAAGTACTTTTCGGAAGCACCACTTCCGACTGACATCCACATAAAGCTTCTTGAGCAGTTTGAATCTGATATTTTGGCCACAAAATGAATTCTCATCCATCAACACTCTCTTAGGACACTCCCCTTTTTTCTGGTCGCTTGTTTTTCATGGAAGACAACTCTATAATCTGAGCTAACATCGAATGGCATCATTGATTGTGTGGAAGCCTAATTATTCTTAGAAATTCAAGAAGGAGAAGAATTATGAGATCACAACACCTGGTAGTCTGCCTGGTGACGATTGCAACCTTTGCCTTATGTTGTCCGGCCTATGGTCAAGCCACCCAAACGTATACCATTCCTGATGGGACTCGGATTCAGGTGAGACTGGAAACAACCCTGAGTTCCAGAACTAACCGTCAGGGAGATCGCTTTACCGCCAAGGTGACTGAACCGATTCTGGTTGCGGGCAAAGAAGTCATCCCCGCTGGAACCACTGTCGAGGGCCGAGTAGCTGAAGTGAAATCGGCAGGCAGAGTCAAGGGGCGTTCTGAAATGAACCTCTCCTACGAAAGGCTCATTTTCCCCAATGGTGTTTCTGAAACGATTGTAGCCTCTCAAGCCGACCTGGATCCTACCCAGAAAGAAGAGGTAGAAAGGAAAGAAGGCACGATTAAAGGGGAATCCTCCCGTAAGCGGGATGCGGCCGAAGTTGGGGGAGGAACTGCTGCCGGAGCCGGTATCGGAGCGATTGCCGGCGGAGCCAAGGGGGGTGCTATAGGGGCCGGAGTAGGCGGTCTCATTGGGTTGGCCGATTCCATGAGACGGAAAGGTAAGGACATTGAAATTCCTGCAGGAACTCGAATGATTGTGCGATTGGAACGACCTCTGACCATTACTTCGACTAAATAACAACACCTCCCTCACAGCAAGACAGGAAAGACTGGAAAACAGGTGGGCCGTCAGCGCCACCTGTTTTTTATTGGAATAGTCTGTTCTAATCCAGACGATCATTCGATATATATCCCGAGGAGGACCATTGGTGTGTCGATGATTCCTGAACCAGACTCGAGGAAGAGATTATTGAACAGCTTATTTAGGATAATTATTTCCATCATTTTGTTAATCAGCCTGTCACCCGCTTTTCTCACCCTTGTCGCAAGCTTTGCCCAGACTTCTACCAGTTCCAAGGAAACCCCAGACGCATCTAAAGGCAAAAAGAAAAAAGTCTCTTCTACGAAGAAACAAACTGCAAATGAATCCGTCGCCAGCGACAAGAAAAGAAGAGACAAAAAGCGGGCATCCACTCATAGTTCGCGCCTCAAGAAACGCAAAGTCAGAGGACAGCGCGAGATTGAATCGCCGCGCATCCTGGAGATCCAAAAGGCGCTGGCACAGGCGGGTTACTATAAGGACCGCCCCTCGGGAAAATGGGATGCTGCCACAAGTCAGGCTATGAGCGATTATCAGGGGGCCAATGGGTTCAAGAAAACCGGAAGACCAGATGCCCTGTCACTTAAGAAATTGGGGCTTTAACCGGGTTTT
>QHZP01000704.1 GCA_003224715.1 Acidobacteriota bacterium
AAGCTTGCCAAGAGTACGGGACCAGAGTGACGCCGGTTACGATTGCCCGGTGCGGAGCGCGGTTGGTCGAAGAACTATGCGGCAGTCATAGCTGGAGGGCGATTGTGGCAGGTCATCAGGTAGGAATCGATTCCAGGGCTGGCCGCTGTGCAGCGGACGTCGTCGCCGTTCTCGGACTCACTATACCCCCTCGGCTGTGGACCACTGTGATGTTTTCAACCTGGGTTAGCGAGGTCTTGTGCGGTTCGGGTTGGCCATGGCCTCAGCCGCTGCCTGTTCGTCTGGTCCTGCAGCAAGGTTCACGCCAGGAGAACGGCATCCTGTCATGCACCTTGCTTTTGCAGTCCTGCCTCTCACGACGGCTCCCTCTGGGACCGTTTCTCTTCGTTCCGCTGACTTGGTCCTCATTTTCGGGTGCAGGACCAAGATCCTCTTCACTTGAAAGGAGAAACTCAAAATGGCTAAAACCCAAACCATCACCCCAACCCCCCAGCAACCCAAGGCTTCCACACCAGCTTCTAAGCCAGTCCACGAGCTGCGCTTGGGGCGGCTGAAGGCTGCGATCTGGGAGAACCCCACCGAGAACGGTGTTCGCTACAACGTGACCGTCGCCCGGCTTTATAAGGACGAGAGCGGCTGGAAGAGCACCGATTCCTTCGGCGTTGACCACTTGTTGTGGTTGGCAAAGCTGGTCAACGATGCTCACAGCTGGATCGTCCAAAAGCAACAACAGAAACCGGAATAGCCGGTTGCTGCTGTCCTCTCCTTCGGACCGCCTGGCCTCACCGGGCGGTCCCTTCCTTTTTTCTCTAAAATCTCACCGCCCTCCTCCAGATTTTTCTTGCAGCTAAATGTACGTGCGGTATACTACGCATATACATGAAACGCAACGAGACGGCTCAAGCTGTAGGGCGTTGGTTCCGGGAGGCTGTGAAAGACCTTTGGCCCGTCGCCGCGGGTTCCCTTTCCTTAAGGAAGAGTCCTTGTATCCGGGAGCGATGTAGCCGCTGTGAATCTGGGGAAGGCCATCTTAGTTATGTGCTGTACGGCCGGCAAGGGAAGCGCCGCTTTTCTCTCTATGTTCCGGACGATCTGACAGACCAGGTCCAGCAGGCCATCAACAATGGCCGACAGCTCGAGGAGTTGATAATGGAGGCCGGCCAACGGTATACCCAAGCCTTGAAGAACGAGCGCCGTTCTGAGAAACGACTAAGGAGATGAAAGGCACGTCCTAAGGAGGTGGCTCACCTTGCTCGACGGCCAAGAGTTTGTTTCATGGTGCCACCGGCTCAGCTTGTCTGAACAGGCCCAAGCGACGATCCAGAGGATTCGCTCCTGTCCGCCGGCACGCCGGGTTGGAGGAGGCCGGAACAATGTGAGCGGCCGGTTCCCCAGCCGAAAGATGGGAGTCACCATCCAATTCGAAAGCCATCGCGTCGAGCTGGCGGTTGTTTACGAGATGGAGCATGATCCGGATGTGCTGGAGTATTATGACCAGCCGTCTTCAATCCCGCTAGGGTATGAAGCCAGAAGCGGCCGCCGTTTGGCCGTTTTGCATACACCCGATTACTTTGCGATTCGGCGGGAGAGCGCGGGCTGGGAAGAATGCAAGACTGAAGCAGAGCTCGGCAAGCTGGCAGAGAAGAACCCGAACCGGTATTGCTGCCGAGAAGGACGATGGCGTTGTCCACCCGGCGAACGACATGCCAGCGGGTTGGGACTCTATTACCGGGTCCGTTCGTCGGCTGAGACAAACTGGATTTATCAACGGAACCTTCTGTTCCTAGAAGATTACTTTCGCCACGACACAGCACCCAGAGAGAAAGAGAACGTCCGGGCCCTTTTGTGGGCCCGACGGGGCATCTCACTGAGCGATTTGCTCTGCCAAGCTCAAAGGAATGAAACCAGTCATGACGATATCTATCAGCTGATTGCTGGCGGGGAGATTTATGTGGATCTGCATGCCATGCCCCTGGCGGAGCCGCAGCGAGTTCAGAAACTGCCAGGGCCAACCGGGTAGAGCCAGGACCTGGGCCGTTGGCCATCAGCTGTGGGCCTATTCATGTGACCGTCGGTGCAGAAGTGGTTTGGGATGGTCGCGTCTGGACAGTTGTCAACGCCGGGGAAACAAGGATCGAGTTCCTCGGAGACGGCAACGCCTTCACCGGATTGCCCTACGAGACATTCGAGGAGCTTGTCAAGAAGGGCAGAATCACATGCCCTTCCACGGGCGCGACGAATAACTTATCTTCAACCGTCAAGAAGCTCTTTGAAGAGGCCAGCGAAAAGGACTTCCAAGAGGCCAATCGCCGGATGGCCTTGGTCCGCTCTTACCTGAAAGGCGACCCCACGTCCGTCAGCCAACGCACGCTGCGGTACCTTGTTGCCCAGTACAAGAAAGCTGAAGCCGTGCAGGGGTGCGGTTACGCGGGGTTAATGACTCGCAACCACAGGAAGGGAAACCGCAGCAGGAAACTGCCTGAGGCCACTTATCAACTTACGGTAGAGTTCATTGAGCGGGACTACGAAACGGTCAAGCAGAAGACCAAGTATGCGGTTTACGCTGCGCTCTTACTGGTGTGTCAGGAGCGTGGGGTCACGCCTCCCAGTTACAAGACCTTTAGCAAGCTGGTGAAGCAGCGTCCGCGCTACGAGCAAACCTTGAAGCGACAAGGCCGGCGAGCCGCCTATTCTCACGAACCCTTCTACTGGGAGCTGACACAAACCACACCTCGACATGGCGACCGTCCCTTCGAAATCGTGCACATCGATCATACCGAGCTAGATGTTGAACTGAGGTGTTCTCAGACCGGCCGCAACCTCGGCAGGCCTTGGATGACTTTGCTGACGGATGCATTTTCGAGGCGCGAGCTCGCCGTGTACCTGACCTATGACTCACCCAGTTACCGTTCGGCGATGATGATATTACGTGAATGTGTACGTCGACACGGTCGGCTGCCGCAGATCCTCGTTATCGACGGCGGTCCAGAGTTCCGAAGCACCTATTTCGAAACCCTCCTGGCTCGCTACGAGTGTACCCAAAAGATACGACCGCCTGCGCGGGCGCGTTTCGGATCAGTGTGCGAACGTCTCTTCGGAACGGCCAACACCCATCTGATTCATAATCTCACCGGAAACACACAACTCACACGCAACGTTCGCCAAGTGACTCAGTCGGTCAATCCCAAGAATCTGGCCGTATGGACGCTGGAAAGCCTTTCCAGCCGTCTTTGCGAATGGGCCTATGAAGTTTATGACACGATCGAGCATCCGACCTTAGGGCAGAGTCCTCGAGAAGCCTTCCAGGCTGGACTGGCACAGAGTGGTATCCGTTCTCACCGACTGATCGCCTACGACGACGACTTTCTCGTTCTTACCCTGCCCACAACGCGTAAGGGAACGGTGAAAGTCTTTCCCGGGCGCGGCATCAAGGTACATGGACTTTACTACTGGTGTGATTCTTTTCGCATGGGATGTCGGTATCGCGTATGCCTACGTCCGGAGTCAGTGGGTGCGATGCTATTCCGAGCACTTTGTCGCCTTTCAGGGATGCTCACAAAGGGAACTGATGATCGCAGCGGCGGAGTTGCGCAGGCGCCAGTGCCTCCATTCCAAGGCCTCGACGATTTCCGCCAGAAAGCTGGCCACGTTTTTGAAGTCGGTGGAGTGTGAGGAAGTGTTACTCGCCCAGCGGCTCATGGATAACGAGACCCGTCGAGCCAATAGCGCCACCGACAGCCACCCTTTAGAGGAGAAAAACCTGGATCTCAGTTCGGGCCCGGCCCAAGTGCCGTCATGGTCCGAAGGGAGTCCAGACCCATCGAATACACTGGACGTGTTGGAGACATACTAAGCATGGCTGGCCCTGTAGGTTTTCCCCGTGAGTTGTTGACGCAGCCGGCAGAAGACCGGCTGGCCTATTTCAACAATCACACGGTGGCCCACCCACTCCTGAAAGAGGTTGACCAAGCCCTGATGCGGGCCATCTTGCAACCTACAGGTGCCTCTCTCATCTTTGTTTTCGGCCCCACCGGCGTGGGAAAGACCACTTTGCTTCTTCACATTCAAAAAAGATTGGCCGAAGCTTTACAGCAAGATGAATCGGAGGACAGAGGCTACATCCCGCTCGCCAGCGTTGAAGCTGTCGCTTCAGACAGCGGTAGTTTCAGTTGGAAGGAGCATTATCAAAGGGCCTTACAAGCTTTGAGTGAACCTTTGATCAAAAACAAACTGGATTATGTGGCCCGAAGCGCCAAAAGGAATCGGAACGGGCAACTGATTTTCAACGCCAAGGCCAACACCTCGGAGCTGCGCCTAGCTCTGGAGGGTGCTTTGCGCCACCGTCGGTTGAAAGCCTTTATTATTGATGAAGCTCAGCATTTGACCCGAATGGCCTCGGGGCGCAGGCTGCAGGACCAGCTGGACTGCGTTAAGTCGCTGGCTAACCTGACCGGCACTGTGCACGTGCTGGTAGGAACCTATGAGTTGTTGGCGTTTAGAAACTTAAGCGGCCAGCTGAGCCGCCGGAGTGCCGATATCCATTTGCGTCGCTACCGTGCTGACTCCGCCGCTGATGTGAAGGCCTTTCAAAGCGTTTTATGGGACTTCCAACGCCACCTGCCGCTGCTCCAGGAACCGGAGCTCTTACCACACTGGCGATACTGCTACGAACGCACCATTGGCTGTGTCGGAGTACTCAAAACCTGGTTGCTGCAATCTTTGACCGAGGTGCTCGAGACTGAAGCTCCCACCCTCACCCTCCATCATCTGGAGAAACAGGCTCTCTCGATTTCTCGGTGTGTGAGCATGTTGACCGAAGCCCTCCAAGGTGAAGAGGCTCTGTCCGAAAGGAGAGAGAGTCGCGAGAACCTTCAACAGCTTCTGGGAATCGAGGCTCCGGTCCAGCTGGCTGCCAAGTCGAAGGCGCAACAACCGCCGTGCTCACAGAAACCCATTCCCCATCGGGTTGGCCAGCGCCACCCGTCTCGAGATCCGATTGGAACCCATTTTCATGCTGCTCCATGAAGGATTGGCCGTCTACGAGTCGTGGAGTTTGACGCCCCCAATTCCCGCCCCACCTAGCCGCCTCTACTCTTTGGCACCGGTGAATCTGGGAACAGCGGATAGCGAAAGCTTGACCAGCTACATTGCCAGATTGGCTCAAGCCCACCATGTAACCGTGGCCGCCCTGTTCGGTTTAGAGATTGCTCCCTTGGTGGATAGGAACTATTTCAACAATAAGACACGGGGTTCTGGAATCCTGAGGGTCTTAGGCAGTCCTTTCCATGATCTGGCCAGAGCCATGAACGGAATCGGGAGAACCGCCACAGATCTGACGCGTGCCGTTGAGGCGCTCACCTTGCGCAGTGATATCCGCCTGCTCACGATGAAACCGTGGGCAAATGTCTTTGCCCAATGCCGTCTGCTCCGGCTCACCCATGCCGCTTGTTTTTCTTGCTACGAAGAGTGGCGCATTCAGGGGAAAGTCATCTCTGACCCGCTGCTTTGGGCATTAGAGGTGGTAAGGGTATGCCCGAAACACGACAGGCCCTTGAGTTTGCACTGCCCCTTTTGCCATCGCACGCTATTACAACTCGCTTCCCATTCTCGGCCAGGGCATTGCTCCCAGTGTGGTGAGTGGCTAGGGTCCTTTGCCTCGGCCACACTCACCGACGGGAATACCCTGACCGATGACGAATGGAACCAAGCCAGGTGGATGGCAAACGCTGCCGGCGAGTTAATCGCTGTCGCATCCGGTTTGACTTCTGCACCGCCCAGGGAACGACTGGCCCAAGCGATCACAACCCAAGCCCGCCGGTTTGCCGGCAAGAGAGCTCCATTGGCCCGTCTCCTTCAGATGGATCACTCAACCCTGGGAGATTGGCAACGAGG
>QHZP01000705.1 GCA_003224715.1 Acidobacteriota bacterium
TCTTCAGGCATTAGGTGTTCTTTAGGTTTCCGTCTCGCTTACTTTACGATTTCTTGACGACCTTCTGTGACTGTGCTATACGGGCAAGGAAATCTTTGCTGACAGCCAGGCAGGACAGCCTTCTCTGAACGGAGGCTAAGGCTGGAATGCAGCTTCTTTTAGCGCAATAGGAAAATGGATGATGTACCCGGTTGATAGCAGGCTCTCTCTCATCGCGGCCATGACAAGAAAACTCTGTTTGGGTTTCTTGCTGTTCTTGGTTGAGGTACTTCCAATTTGGGGCCGGGCGCCAGCCGGCACCTGGCTGGTCAAGCCATACCGGGCGCTGGTGGTCGTCGAACACTGGAATGATGCTGCCAGCGTTCTGGTGGATCATGAAAAGGACGAATTCCAACCGGTGGCTGCCTTGCTCAAAGCCTGGTCGGTGCCGTTTGATATTCTGCGCCTGGATCAGCAGCACCTCGATGCGACCTATTTGTTTGACCGTTCAGGGCAGATCCGTTATGGCGTGGTCATTTGGCTGGCGGATTTGCCTGACTACAGCAAGCATAATCTTGTCTCGCTGGAGCAAGTCGTGCGCGCAGGAACAAGCCTGCTGATAGTCAGGTCGCGGTTCCTCGACCCAGCTTTAGAACGTGTTCTGGGCCTCAAGTTTAAGGAATCCTATACTGCCACGGATCCGGTTCGGCTGACCAAGGCGCATTTTATTACACGGGAGCTGGTAGAGCGGAAGATGGAGCAGCTCGGGACCCTCGGAGATTACGGCACCCGCTTCTGGGTCGAGTCACAAGGAGCGGATGTCCTGATCACCCAAGTACAGCACCCGGTGTTAACAGCACACCAGACACCGGGGGGAGGTTCAGCAGTCTGGTTGGGGGCTACGAGCCTGACCTCCGTGCGTGACTCCAGCTACTGGAGAAGCCTTTTCTTCCGGGCGCTGCTTTGGAGTCTAGGCTATATCGTCAAACCCGACGTAGACTTTTCCCGCCGAATTGTAATGGAAATGGATGACTGGGGGACATCTGATAAGGGCTTCCTCTCGTACTGGCGCTATCCGATCCCGGATGAGGAAACGATCCGGACACGGCTCATGGCGCCCCTGGAAAAGCGCCATGCCGTTGCCATAGCCAACGTCATCACGGGTTACGTTGACCGGAAAACGCGACGAATCATCTCGCCTTGGACCCAAAAGTTCACGGATGTGTATGGGGTACAACAGGACTATGCCGGTACGCAAAGAGGTCTCAAGGCAGCCGTTGCGGCAGGGGTATTGGAGATTCAAAGCCATGGCTGGACTCACATGCAGCCGGACCTGGAATCTCCTCCGGGTCCCTGGTGGACCGCCGATCTGGCGGGAGAAGCCTCGGTGGGCCGCTGGTACACAGAATTTGAAGACCAGCGCCGCGAGACCGAGGTCTCTGCCATTGTGCAAAGACTGCATATGGGAAGATCGCTCGAATACTTGCGCGAGGATTTTGGACAACGCCCCCTGTCGTTGCGGCCTGGAGGCGCTGGCTGGTCCAAGTCCTACACGAACCACACCGGGAGATTGGCCGCCGAAATGGGTTTCGGCCTGTTCCATGCCGAACCGAGCTTTTATTGTTACCTGGATCGCGAGCTGGTCCTGGACATGACAGGTATTGGTCCGCAGGCTTCTTGTGGTTTTGAGCGGCCATTTCAGTTTGAGTCGTGGCCTCACCATCCAGATGGTCCTGTGGTGCTCACATTCCACGATCGTGACATTGCTCTGCAGCCTGGTTTTCTCGAGAAACTTTTTGCAGCGCTGCCCGCAAACCTTGAAACGCAAAGCATGAACCAGTATGTTGGGTTCCTTCACACTCGCATCGAATCCTCCTCTGGTGATGACTGGCAGCTTGCTTTCACCTTTGAGGAACCTTACTGTGCTTACTTTGGAATCCATTCTTCATCCTGGCGGTTGTGGCTGGCTGACTCATTGCGGGATGAACTGAAAGCCCGACGAGTTGAAGTTTCCGTTGACGACAAGATCAGCGGCGCGCTGAAGGCTGTAGATTTGGCGGGCGAGACGGTGGCGCTGACTATCCCTGCCGGAATGGGCCGTCATGTATGGAAAGTGGCGCCCGGGCATTGAGCAGAGCGCCGTCTCGAGGAAATTAGAACTCTATTTGCGAGGAAACCAGAACTTTGTTCTCGTGGTTGTGGCAGCCACCCTCACCCCCGGTCCCTCCAAACAAAGGGCGAGGGGAGAGTCGATCTAATTTTTTTGGTTCCCTCTCCTCATGGGACCCCTGGGGAGACGGTGGCCGCAGGCCGGGTGAGGGGTCAGCTGCTTCGGGAGACCTGACCCTTGGCGGTATGAGGTCGCCCCCCAAAACATAGCCACCAAGACTGATGAACGAACTGGCTTCCAATCGTTCATCATGGGTCACTCCC
>QHZP01000696.1:0-188 GCA_003224715.1 Acidobacteriota bacterium
CATCACTCCGGCCTCGGGATATGTCAGTCCTATGGCGTCTCTCGTCATCGGGGGTATTGCCGGGGTGCTGTGCTTCTGGGCAACGTCTTATGTCAAAAACAAATTCGGCTACGATGATTCTTTGGATGCCTTTGGAGTTCATGCTGTGGGCGGTACCGGCGGGGCGCTTCTGACGGGCATATTTGCTT
>QHZP01000696.1:203-4943 GCA_003224715.1 Acidobacteriota bacterium
TCAAGCCATAGCGGTCGTTACCACCTGGGTTTTCGCGATCGTGATGACCTTCATCATTATTAAGGTTGTCGATCTTGTGATCGGCTTGCGCGTAACCCCTGATGAAGAAGTGGTTGGCCTCGACAGCTCCCAGCACGGCGAGAGTGGCTACAACCTGGAAGCATGAGCCGATACGAATTGACATGAATCAGGGCGAAAGGGAAACGGTGAAGCTTTTTTGGCCCCGACTTAAATATGCTTGGCGAAGACTAAGCCTTCCATGAGCTTCGGGTGGAAGTGGGTGGACTTTTGCGGAAGGATGTCACCGGCCTCCACAACCTCTTTGACAAGCTCAATGGGCGTCGGGTTCAGCAGAAAAGCACACTGCAAGGACTTTTCATCGGTCATCTGGATGGCGTCGGCGTGATCACTTACATATTCAAGATGGGTCTGCTCGGAGAGCTGCTTTTCACCGATTCCCAGGAGATGCCCCAGTATTACAACTTGCAAAACGGAGACATCCAGCTTCCGCCAGGTTTGAGTCTTATCCCCGGGCCAGGAGATTCTGTGACCGGCGTTCCGGTTAAATTTGAGCAAAGCGAATTTATTCAAGGTAGGAAGATAAAGCCCGAAGGCATTATTGCCGGCCAGCTGTTGCTTCTTTAAGGCGTCCATCAGTACTGCTAAAACTGAGAACTTCTTATCTCCAACAATGGGAAGTTCTTGAAGGGCGAAGAATTCAGCTAAACGGCCCAGGAATTCAGAGGGATTAAAATTGACGATACTGTGAATGAGCCGGTGAATGGGTAAGATTGTGATACCTTCAGATTCCAGGCGGACGAAGCTCATGACCTTGTAGGCATAAAGGCCCCACTCCTTGGCTTCTGCCATTCGCGAAGCCGTCTCTTCTCGAAAGGTTAATGCCACTTCATAGCGGTGATGTCCATCCGCAATAATGACCGTCTTGTCTCGCATGGCCTGCTGGAGTTCTTCGATGACCGCCAAGTCGTCCATTCTCCACAATTGATTTCGCTCTTGATTCAGATCCAATGCCGTCAGGTCGGGCGGCCGAGAGATCAGAGAATCCAGCAACGACTCGATCTTGCCTTTCGGGTCTGAATAAAGCATGAAGACCAATCCCGTATCTGCCAGAGTGGCGCGGAGCAAATTGAGCCGGTCCTGCTTGGGCTTGGCGAGAGTCCGTTCATGAGGCAAAACGACTTTTTCAGAGTACGGCGTGACTTCTCCAAGGGCCACAAATCCTTTGCGAGTCCTGGCCGGTATAACTGATATTCCTGGAAATAGGGGTAGATGGCTGGCTGAGGGTCCTGCAGAAAAACGCCCTCTTGAATCCATCGCTCCAAAAGGGCTTTCGAACGTGTGTATCGGTTGTCGGTTGGAGAGTCCAGCGGCGTTTCTTTGTTCATGATGATTCGAGCAATGTTGTAAGGGTGACGCCGGTAGAGAAGGTCATCCAAGCCTTCCTTAAACTGGTCGTAGGGAGGGGAGATCACATCGTCCAGTTGGCTTATCTTGTCAAGGTTATAGCGGAAACCGCGAAAAGGTAGGATTTTCATGTGGTGTTGTCTTTCAAGAGGTTTTTAGCCACTGCGATTATTGAAAACGTGGAGAAGGGAGGACATCCCCCTTCTGCTGCTGTGAAAATCACCCTCACCCCCGGCCCCTCTCCCTCAATGAGGGCGAGGGGAGAGCAGAACTATTGAATTAAAATCCAACGACTCCATTAAGCGTATTGAGTGAGAGGCAGCAGGCGGGGGTTGGGCGTATGGATGGTCCACGTTTTCCCAAAGCCAAGGGCGTACGGAATTCGTTCGCACCTTGCAGGTGTCTGGAGAATTCCGGTCGCGGTCTGCCGCCAAGTCCTTGCTTTCACTTTCCTCGCACCAACCGTAAGGCTGGCTCTGGGGAAGCAAAGACTTCACCAATGATGGCTGCTTGCGTCATGCCTTGTTCATGCAACTCTTCAAGAAGCAGTTTGCCTTGCGACTGAGGCAACGAGATCAAGAGTCCACCAGACGTTTGAGGGTCATAGCAGAGTGCTTCTTCTTCCGGCCGAACCTCAGGGTCACATTTGAAAAAACCGGTGACCAACTGGCGATTCAGCGGGGTCATTCGAGTGGTTGCGCCAGTACGAATCAGCTCTAAAGCTTCCGGCTAGTGTGGCAGGCTCGCAAAATCGATGATGATACCCACGTGGCTGGCTTTGGCAACTTCCAGAGAATGACCTGCCAGGCCAAAACCTGTGATATCCGTGCAGGCGTGCACCTCGAACTGTAACATGGCTTCGCAGGCCGATTTGTCTTGAATTGTTCGATCCAGGACCTCTTTGGAGAGCTTCCCGGAACGGGCTGCTCCAATGATCACGCCGGTACCAATGGGCTTGGTGAGAACGAGGTGATCTCCTGGTCGGGCTCCGCTGTTGGGGACGTACTTTCTCGGATGCACAATCCCCGTTACCGAGAGACCATATTTCAGTTCATCGTCCTTGACGGTGTGTCCTCCAATCAGCGCTGCGCCAGCTTCCTTAAGCTTGTCGAGTCCCCCGCGCAGAATGGCTTCCAGAACTTCGTTGCCAATGCCTGAGCCTGGAAAGCAACACAAATTCAAAGCGGTGATTGGTCTGCCTCCCATGGCATACACATCACTCAGCGAATTGGCCGCGGCCACCTGACCAAATACGTAAGGGTCGTCAGAAATGGGCGTAATAATGTCAACCGTTTGTACCAGGGCGATCTCTTCGGTGAGCTTAAACACACCGGCATCGTCTGACGTCTTCAACCCCACGAGCACATCGGGGTCGGTTTCTGAGGAAAACTTTTTCAAGATTTCAGCCAAGTCCAACGGACTCAGTTTTCCCGCTCAACCGCCGGATTTTGCGTAGGATGTTAGTTTGCAATGCGAAGTCGAACTCATCGTCGTTTTTGTCAAAGTCCAACCCAGTTCAGGAAGGCCACGCTTCAAGGGCTCTCTGAATCGGCCGCCGTTGGCTAGTTGGCCCTAGCTGGCTTCATTGGCTTTCGAATGCTTTTTGAGTACTTCCTTGGTTCTGGTTTTTAGTTCTGTAAGATCCGAAGACTTGACGACATAGGCTTCCGCAGCCCAGGTGAGAAAGTTGTCCTTGTAGCTCGTATAGGCACTATTCAAGATGATGGGTGGTTTGGAAGGAGATTCCATGATTTTCTTCAAGGTGTCCACCCCGTTGAGTTCCGGCATACGAATGTCGAGAATCACCAGATCCACCGGATTCTTATCGAGCTTCTGCAATGCTTCTAACCCACTGGTAGCGACAATCACATCATAACCTTCCTCCCTAAATTCCTTTTCATACAGTTTCAAAATATTCTTTTCATCGTCAACGATCAAGAGTTGTGACATGCGATTCCTCCCCGAGCAGGATAGTAGGTAGATTGATGATAAAGGTAGACCCCATCCCCACCTGACTTTCAACATAGATAGAGCCCTTGTGATTAGTAATAATTTGAGAAGCGATATTCAGCCCCAAGCCGGAACCGGTAGACTTGGTCGTAAAAAAAGCATCAAAAACTTTGTCCCGTTTATCTTCAGAAATGCCCGTGCCGGTATCGGAAATGGAGATCCGCACAAAGTCATTGTGACGATGGGTAGCCAGTCCCAACTCACCGCCCTCTGACATGGATTCAATGGCGTTGTTGATAATCGCCATTAGCACCTGCTTGATCTGATCAGGATCTACTTTGATCGGCGAAAGATCTTTGGCATAGTTAAAGTGAACCCGAATTTTCTTCTCGCGGAGAAGTACGTTCATCAGGAAGATGACTTGATCCAGAATACCGTTCAAATCGACAGGTTTAGTCCTGGGAATGCCTGGGCTGACATAGGCAAGCACATCGCTAATAATCGCTTCCAGCCTCCGCACCTCTTCCACGATGATTTTGAGATATTCACTGTTGGGAGAATCCGGGGCCTGGGATCTCAGCATGGCGTTCGCAAATCCACCAATACTGACCAAGGGAGTCCGAATTTCGTGAGCCATCTTGGAAGCCAGCTCACCCAATTCGGAGAGTTTCTTGGAGCGTATCAAGCGGTTCTGCATTGCTTCCAATTCGTGGATGTGGCGCTCGCTTTCTTTAATTCTGGTTCTGACCTCTTCATACAAGCGAGCGTGTTGAATGGCGGCGGAGGCATAATTGGCAAAGGTCTCCAGCATCTCAACGTCATCCGCAGTGATATCTCTCTGGGTAACGAGGTTATCGGCCAGAAGAAGTCCCAAAGACCTCTTGCGAAACAGGAGTGGCACGGCGGCAAAACTGCGCACCTCCAGCAGTCTTAAGATCTCTTCAGGGTGACGATGGGAGGGAATCTCATAACCGATGATCTCCGGCTGCATGTGGGCCAAGAGATCAATCAGCAGATGAGATCGTTCGCTCAAGGGAATCCGAATCTTGCGAACAATCTGGTTAACGTAAATATCGCGCTGCTCCCATTCCTTATCAAAAGAAGCTAACAATTCACGAAACGTAAGATGGCGGGTCTTCAGATCGGTCCATATTCTGAGAGCCTCCTCCAGGCTGGAAGGTCCGATAGCTATTTTCCCTTCCAGCATTTTCTCCTCATTGTTCACGAGCAAAAGGAAAGCCCGATTAAATCCCAATCCCTCTTGAGCCGTGACTCCGACTAAGATCCGAAAGAGGATCTCATCCAAATTCATCGTACTGAGCAAAGAGGAGGTGATATCATTGACTAGGGAAAGTTCGAACCCTT
>QHZP01000700.1:0-114 GCA_003224715.1 Acidobacteriota bacterium
CTTTCTTGCGTGGCGGTTTGACGCCACCGCTGGCAGGCGGTCGGAGCCAAGATTGTCCCCAAGGGGGTTTTGCCTGCGTCAAGCCGCAGGCGACGAAAGCGCTGTCAAGCCAGC
>QHZP01000700.1:280-4533 GCA_003224715.1 Acidobacteriota bacterium
CTTTCTCGCTCGCTTTGGCGGATGATTATGGTAACCTTTTGCATTTTCATTCAAGGATCGGGGCGAGTGACTTTCGCCCTAGTCACCTTTGTTTCACCTGATCCTGCTTAAGAATTTACCGAGGGCCCGTGCCTGACTGCCCCTGAGCGTGAGCCCCGGCAACTTGGGGCATTACCGTAAAAGAGAGGTATAACCCGTGTCAGCCAAGATTCGATGTTTACAATCCGAGTTTTCTTTTTTCTGTCGTTGGAGGATCCTGCCAATGGGTCTATGGCTAGGTCTGTTGCTTTGCATGGCGGGGTTTCTGGAATCCTCCGCCTGGGCCCAGCTTTATAGCGGTTCGGTGACAGGTGTGGTCACTGACCCTTCCGGTGCAGTGGTTCCTGGAGCCAAGGTCACCCTCACCGATGTGGGTAAGGGTTTCACTTTTTCGGCGGAGACCGATTCAGTCGGCCGTTACGTTTTGAGGTCTCTTCCACCCAGCACCTATAAGCTGACGGTGGAAATTCAGGGGTTCAACACTTATGTCCAAGACGGCGTCGTCTTGAACGTGAACCAAAACGCTACCATCGATGTGGCTTTGAAATTGGGAGCTGAAACTCAGACCGTAGAAGTCGTGGCGGCCGCTACGCTGCTTTCTACCCAGGATGGAGCAACCGGGCAGGAAGTAAATCGAACCTTCATTAATGATCTGCCCCTGCTCGGACGAGGCGTTTTTGACCTGGCGAATCTGAGTCCCGGAGTCCATCAGGTGCAAGGCGGGTACATTGGTGGTGGAGTACCCAACAACTTTATCTCCAACGGTAGTCGCAACGCGACTGCAGATCTCCTCATGGACGGTGTCAGTACGACTAGTTTCGAGCAAAACAGCGGCATCCAAACACCGATTTACACTCCTTCGGTGGACTCGGTGCAGGAATTCAAAGTCCAACAGTCCAACTTTAGCGCGGAGATCGGTTTCAGCGGTTCTACAGTGATGAACCTAGTCACCCGCTCTGGCACCAACCAATTCCATGGCAGTGCCTGGGACTATTTGCGCAACAATGTATTGACCGCCAATGACTGGTTCAGCAATGCCGGCGGCGGGAAACTGGCAGCCCGGCGGTACAACGATTTTGGGGCCACTGCTGGCGGTCCTATCAAGAAGGACAAGGCGTTTTTCTTCTTCAATTATGAAGGAATTCGGGATACCAATGCGCGGACCTTTACTGCCGGAGTTCCCAGCGTAGCTATGAAAAAAGGAGATTTCGGCGAATTGTGCGGCGCGGGATTCGGTGCCGGTGGAATGTGCAACGATCCCGAAGGACAGCTCTGGGATCCTTTCACCGGAGTCTATAGCTCGGCCGAGGGAGGCGCCGTTCGGTCCGGGTTTATCCCCTTTAACAATATGGCAACGTACGTGAGCCCGGGTGCCCCGAAATTGGTTGGGACTCCCTGGGAGCTTCCGGCAAAACCGGGAAATCTGATCGACCCCGTGGCTGCTAAAATGATCTCGTTCTTCCCGGATCCTAATGTCAACGTGGGTTCCCCCAACTACAACCGGTTCAATAACTGGCTGGGCACGGGTTCTGACAAGAACCGCAATGACCAGTGGGATCTCAAGATCGACTACAACTTCAATGAAAGGAATCGAATCAGTGGCAAGTTCTCCCGCGGAGTCAACCAGGGGAGGGGTGCGAACGCTTTCGGCAATGACTTGGACTCGAACACCAACGGAGGGAGCGTTACCACGACTCACTTGTTTGCCTTGAACTACACCCACACCTTCAGCCCGAACACCTTGCTGAATACCTCTTTTGGGTTCTCCCGGTTCTTCGGGGACAGCAAGGATATTTTGGTGGGCGCGGAGACTGATCCAGTGAGTACCTTAGGACTCCCAGAATACATTCGGAGATCGGGATTCAAGGCTTCCCCAGCAGTTTACATCGAAAACTACAAGGTCGCAGGGCCACTCACAAACATTGGGTCGCAGCCGTGGGGCATCCTGCGCCAGGCTCCGGAGACGTACCATTTGGTTGCCAGCCTGAGTCATCTGAGGGGACGCCACGATTTGAGGGTAGGCGGCGAATGGCGCGCTCACCGCATCAGCTTTGTGCAGCCCGGCGCTCCGGCAGGGGTCCTCGATTACGCATTCCCTGGGACCTCACAATTTCCTTCTTCCGGGGGAGGCGATGCCATGGCCAGCTTCCTGACGGGTGTGGGAATGGGTGGATGGGGTGAATATGAAGTCCCGGCCTTTTGCAGCACTCAGAGCTTCCAGTTTGCCACATACATCCAAGACAACTGGAGAGTGAGCGACAAACTGACTTTGAATTTAGGGCTGCGGTACGACTTGGACACTCCTCGCACGGAACGATACAACCGGATGAGTTATGTCGATCCGGATGTTCCTTCACCCTTGCAAGTCCCGGGGTTTCCGAACCTGAAAGGGGTCCTGGCATTTGTGGATAGCAATAACCGCAACAACTACGGTAGCGACCACAACAACTTTGGACCACGGTTTGGCTTTGCCTACAAGCTGAACGAAAAAACAGTGGTGCGTGGCGGGTATGGTCTCTTCTACCAAATTACCATCCGCGGTGCAGCTGCTACGGGTGGAGGCGGTTTTCAGAGCTTTGACCGTGTCACCAACTGGATCACCACTTATCACAATGACGGCGCAACTCCTTTTGGAAGGTTGAGTGATCCGTTCCCACCCGCTCCTGAACTGCCTTCCGGATCTTCGTTGGGAGGGCTGTCGTTTGTTGGAGAGGGTGTTGGTGGTCCGACGAGATTTCTCAATGCAACCCCCTACGAGCAAACCTGGACCTTCGGATTTCAGAGGGAACTGGCTGGGGGAATTCTCATCGACGCCAATTATGTGGGGAAGAAGGGAACCAAGCTCTATTTTGGTGGAGCAGGAGAGTTTGACCATCTGGGCCCGGAGATCGAGAAGTACAATGGTGCACAGATTGAGGATCTGAACACCCAGGTCGCCAATCCATTTTTCGGGCTGGTTCCCGCAAGTGCTTCCCTGGGCGGCGAAGTGGTGAACAAATCGCAACTCCTGCTGCCTTTCCCGCAGTTCACCTCGTTCTCCACCATTGCCTTTCCGGTGGCAAATTCGATCTACCACGCCTTCCAATTGAAAGTGGAGAAGCGCTTGTCCCATGGCCTGCAGTTGCTGGGCACCTACACTAACAGCAAGTCCATTGATGACGCTTCGGTCACCCACGGCGGGACCACGTGGCTGGGTGGTAATACCAGTCTTCAGGATCCCAACAACTACAAGCTGGAGCGGTCGCTATCCCAGTACGATATTCCGCAGGTGCTGGGGTTCGGTTATGTCTATGATCTTCCAATTGGAAAAGGCAAAGCCATTGGAGGCAACTGGCACCCCATACTCAACATAATCGCGGGCGGCTGGAAAACGAACGGGATTTGGAGGTTTTCGGCCGGACAGCCTTTGGGGTTAGGGCTTTCCGGTGGCACGTCTCTGCCAACCTATGGTTCGCAGCGGCCGAACTTGACGGGGACTCTCTTGAAGACCAGCAATGCTGATTTCCTCACTCAGTATTTCGCCAATCCGGACGTTGCCGTGAAACCTGAAAGGTGGACCCTCGGGACTGCTCCGCGCGTCGTCGGCACGGTCCGAACTCCCGGCATCAACAATGCCAACATGTCCCTCTTCAAAGAATTTCCGGTGAGTGCCATACGGGAGGGGATGAGGCTAGAGCTTCGGGCCGAGTTCTTTAATGCCTTCAACCACCCAACCTTCTGCGGGCCTGACACGACTGTGGAAGGCGGAAGTTTCGGACAAGTTCAAAGTACCTGTGGTCCCCCTCGGGAGGTGCAGATGGCGTTGAAGTTTTATTGGTGATCGAGACTCGCCCAGAGCTGGATTTGTGTGGCCGGCACGGTATTGCGCTCCTTTGGGAGTGCAATGTTTATAGCTCAAGGTCTCTTAAGATCTCTCCAGCTCCTATAGGAGCGGCATGTTGAGACCATTTGACATGCCGCCCCGCTGGGGCTGGGGACCTGCGGGGGTCTTTTCTCTTCTATAAACATCTGGCCCCTAACGGGGCCTGAGCGGAAGTTATCGCCTGTTGATGACAGTAGTTCAAACCCTGTCCAGACACAGATGTGCTGATACCAACGAAGGCGGAGATGACTCTTGCTCACGAGAAGAGCACTGATAGTCTCCAATGAGAAAGCCGCTTAGAGCCCCTCACTGATCCCGTTGTTTAGTCCCGTTCCATACTCTTCAATAACTC
>QHZP01000701.1:0-3943 GCA_003224715.1 Acidobacteriota bacterium
TTGGGCTGGTGTTACCATCAACTCAATAACCTCAAGGAGGCTGTGGCCGCCATGGATCAAGCCATAGAGCGGGGAGTCAACAACGAATCCAATTACCTGGACCTGGGGATGATCCTGGTCAGCCATAAACGTTATACGGTCGCTCTGGAAGCGGCCAGGAAGGCTGTGGAAGTGGCTCCCAGCTCCTGCGAGGCCTATATGCTTAAGGGCCTGGTTTAAAAAAGGATGAATCATCTGAAAGAGTCTGTGAAGGCTTACCAGCGGGCCGTGGAGCTCAATCCGAATGCGTCTGAGGCTGTCTTAGATCTGGCTTTAGCCCAATCCGCAGACGGTTTGACTGATGAAGCAGCAGCCACTTTTGAAAGAGGGACAAAGCAGTTTCCCAATGACCCAAAACTATTCCAGGAATACGGACGGATGCTGTTAAATCGTTGGAAAGGCAGTAATGATACGGCTGAGTCTCGCGCCGTGGCGCTGCTCGAAAGGGCCATTGCCCTGGACGCCTCACTGCCTGAACCCTACTACCAGCTTGGGAATCTGGCGTTGCTGAAAGATAAACCCGAAGAAGGCCTGCGGCATTTACAGGTTGCTGCCAGGCTGGACCCGAACAGCAGCAAGATCCATTTTGGGCTGCGAAGAGCTTATAGCCGAATGGGGCGAAGTGCAGAAGCCTCTAAAGAACTTGATCTCTATAACAAACTAAAGGCTGCCGAAAGCGAGCCTGAATCAGACGCTCGCGTCGATGCCGGGAAACGGGACTGAGGTATTGGTGTGCCTCAGTTACGATGGGTGGAAAGCGCGCTCGGTCGCCCCTCACCCGCCCTTGGATCGAAACGAGAATTTTGTTCTCGTTTTGGTAGCCACGGTCAGCAGCTTTTGCTGACCGTGGGCTTTTCGTCGCGGACTGCCCACGATTACCGCAAAAGACGCGTTAATCGTGGCTACCCAAGCCAGGGATATCAAGGGCGAAGCCCTTGTCTAGTTGGTGCCTGGCTCGCCAGTTCCTTCCTTATCGGGCTGCGGCTGCCGGGTGCAGGAAAGTTTCCTCCAGCGACTTCACCAGCCACATCATCACATTGTTATAAGGTGTTGGAATGCCCAACCGGCGGCCCGCCTCAACCACTGCACCAGTGATGACGTCAATCTCAGTTTGGCGACTGCTTTCGACGTCTTGGAGCATGGAGGACTTGGCATTGGGAGCGCGGCCTTTGAGAAGACCGGTAATTACCTCCCAACGTTCATCAAAATTCAACGGGATATTCTGAGCCTGAGCTATAGAAACGACCTCACGCAGGAGTGCCCGCATTAACTCGAGCAGGGTGGAATGCTGGACGAGCTGAGGAGCAAAGAATCTTAGTAACGCCGAGGTTGGCAAGGTGCAGACATTCAAAGCCAGCTTGGACCAGATTTCCTTCAATACTTCAGAAGTCGGGATGGCTTCGATACCCGCTTGATTGAAAGTGTCCGCAAAACGCTGCAACCGCTCGCTCATCTTCCCGTCCAGCTCCCCCATGAACGTCGAACCGCTCCCCACGTGCTGGACATGTCCAGGACCGGCGACCGTAGCGCTGTGGTAACAGACCCCCAGCAGGAGTCGTTCCTGTCCGACTATCGAGGCAATACGGGGTCCGTTGCCCCAGCCGTTCTGTAACGACAGCACAGTGGTGGTCGGATCGAGCAGGGGCGTGGCTGATCGGACGGCGGTCTCGGTGTGGTAACACTTCACAAAGACTAACACCAGCTCGACGGGCCCCACTTCGGCCGGGTTCGTGGTGGCGCGAACCCGCAGGGTCTCCAAGTTGCCTGCCTGGTCTTCAATGCGTAGTCCCTGGGAATTGATGGTATCGACGGCCTCGCGCCACACATCGATCAGCGTCACGTCGTTTCCGGCTTTGGCCAGAAGCCCGCCAATCACACTCCCCATTGCTCCCGAACCCATCACTGCAATTCTCATTTTTCGAGTTTTCCTCAGCTTGGAATTTAGCTGGTAGATTTATTAGTGTGGATTGCTCAAACTATCAGTTGTATTATAACTTGCTTCAGTAGTCTATTAGCGCAATTCAGTCCAAGCATTAGCTGTTACCTAACGGTTATCTTTCGACTCACAGCGAGCAAGAGGTGTGGTTATCCATCGGTCAGGATCAGTCCCTACACTAAGATCCGCAGGAAAGTCTTCAATTTATGGAACTGGCACATCTTGCTCCGAAGGGCAAATCTCTAATTTGAGCGCGAGTGCCTGCATAGCGATGGAAAAGGACAGCCGATGCCGTACAGCCTGAGGATGGTGGCGAAGCCAACCCGGGATAGCGAAAAACGATGAAATTCTCACACAGCGGAAATGATTTTTTAGCGTCACCGCAGCGCCTCTACCGGGAATGGGCTGTGAGGTCAAGAGAGGCTCTCCGGCTCTTCCGTCCCAGTGGAGGTGTTCTTCTTTTTGCATCCGCCATTCTGACGGGTCTGCTCTTTGCCCCGCGGATCCCCCGCGTAATGGCGCAGGAGTGGCGCTTTTACGGGGGAGACGCGGGCGGAACCAGGTATTCCCGGCTCGAGCAGATCAACAGGAAGAACGTGACGCAACTCAAGGTGGCCTGGATTTATGACACCGGGGACGTCAGTGATGGGACGGAATATCCCACCCGGTCCGCCTTTGAAGCGACGCCGCTGGTCGTCAACGGCGTGCTGTACGTGACGACACCATTCTGCCGGTTGATCGCTCTCGACTCTGAGTCGGGTCAAAAGCTATGGGACTTCGACCCGCAAATTGACAGGACCATGCGCGTCAACCTCTTTGTGAACCGCGGAGCGACCTACTGGAGCGACGGCCGGCGGCAGCGGTTATTCCTCGGGGACCTGCACGGCCGCCTCTTCTCGCTCGACGCCAAGACCGGCAAGCTGGACCTTAAGTTTGGCAAGAGTGGAATGCTCGATCTGAAGCCGCTCATGGCCGAAAAGTTTCCCAACCGTACTTATGCTTTGACCTCTCCGGTAGCTGTTTGCCGGGACGTGATTATTGCCGGCAGCATGGTCAGCGACAGCGCGCCGCGGGGGCCCAGCGGAGACGTGCTCGGCCTGGATGCTCGGAGCGGCCAATTGCTGTGGCGTTTTCACACGGTCCCCCGACCCGGCGAATTCGGTCATGACACGTGGGAAGGCGACTCGTGGAAAGACCGTGGCGGCACCAACGCCTGGTCTGTCTTGAGTGTTGACGAGGAAAGAGGGCTGGTCCTCGTTCCCCTGACATCGCCGTCCTACGACATATACGGCGGAGACCGGAAGGGCGCCAATCTCTATGGTAACAGTCTGGTGTGCTTGAGTTGTAAGACCGGCCAGCGAAAATGGCACTTCCAGGCGGTTCACCACGACCTTTGGGACTATGATCTGGCGTCGCAACCCGTCCTGGTCGGCGTCCGTCGGGATGGCAAAGATGTTCCAGCCGTCGCCCAGGTAACCAAGATGGGGTTTCTCTTCTTATTTCACCGCTTGACCGGCGCACCGCTGTTCAAGGTGGAGGAGCGGCCGGTGCCGAAGAGCGAAATCCCGGGGGAGGAAGCCTGGCCGACTCAGCCCTTCCCGGTCAAGCCGGCGCCCTTCGCCCGGCAGGCAATGACGCGCGACGACATTACCGACGTGACGCCGGAGTCGCGCCAGGAATGCCTCGAGATGCTCGAGGACGCCGAGGTGGACCTGTCTATCTACCGGCCTTTCGGTGAGAAAAACGCGGTGATCTTTCCGGGATTGGACGGTGGGGCCAATTGGGGCAGCGCTTCGTTTGATCCCGCGACGGGTCTGCTCTACGTGAACTCCATGGACGTGGGCGGCCTGTTTCACCTGGTTAAGCGGCCAGAAGGTTCTGAACTCCCCTATGCTTTGCGGGCCAAGAAGTATGAGTTCCTGTGGGATTCGAAAGGCTATCCCTGCCAGAAACCACCCTGGGGAAGGC
>QHZP01000701.1:3991-5447 GCA_003224715.1 Acidobacteriota bacterium
CTGGGAGGAAGCACCGGCACTGCTGGCGGCCTTCTCTTCATTCCAGCAACTAGTGATGGCCGGTTCCGCGCCTTTGACAAAAATAACGGGGAGGAGCTCTGGGTTACCAAACTGCCGGCCAGCGGAATGGCGACACCGATGAGCTACGCGGGTAAAAAGACTCATAAGCAGTTCGTAGTAATCGCCGCCGGGGGAGGCAACAAATATGACAAGACCTTCACCGGCAAACTGGTGGCATTTTCACTCCCTTAAGGAGGCATGACTTCCCTTGCCGTATCCGCCCTGGGAACCACAGGACTGGAAGCACTATGGCCCGCGCGCCAGTTTCACTCCTCAAGACAATTCTTTACGCTGTGTTGCTGTATCACTTGACCGGCGGCGTCTCACTTGCGCAAAAGCCGGTTGTCTATAAAGGGAAAAAAGAGAAGCTCCCCCTTGCCGTTGCGCCACAACCTATCGCCTTCAGCCATAAGAAGCATGCCGCAGTCGGCTTGGCCTGCCTTCAGTGCCATGCTGGTGCCACCGGGAAGACGCAGGCGGGGCTGCCGAACACGGAGCAGTGCATGGTCTGCCATGACGCGATGATGGCTGACCGTCCCGAGGTCAAGAAATTGGCAGAAGCCCATAGGCGGGGAGAAAAAGTGAAATGGGTGCGAGTATACCGGGTCCCGGACTTTGTCTTCTTCAGTCATGCGAGCCACCTGAAAGCAGGTGAACAATGTGCTAGCTGCCACGGGCCCGTGGATCAGCGGGATGTCCTGGCCAAGGAAATATCTACCAGTATGACTCACTGCATGAATTGCCACGCGGCCAGAAAAGCCTCCAACGACTGCTCTCTCTGTCACCAGCTTGGCCATTGACCATGGTGGTCGTGGATCTTGTCAAGAATACAATGAACCAAAAAAATGAAGGAGACTGCTAAGGATTGGAGAATGAAAAAGTCATGGCTCCCAATGCAACGCGAACCCCGATGCCCTGTATTCGCCGAGTGACCGGGTAAGCAATCACGCCATAGATTCCAACCGGTGCCAGAATGCCCCGTATGCCCCTAGTTCGCCCTGCCTACAAGAGACGCCTTGGCTCGGTGAGCAGCCATTGCTTTTGGAAGAAGGGAAGGCCGTTGCGGGTTACGTGGATATTGACAGAGATATGGAAATCGGTCTACGTCGAGCGAATGGTGCTTTCCGCAGTCACCTCAATGACGCCGTCCTCCCGCCGGAAGCCTATCTTGTGCGTGCCCACGATGGAAGCCTGCGCGGGGTTATCAGCGGAGGCCGAGCAGCGGAATTCGGATTGGCCCGTGACCGACCCAAACTGCTCGTCCAGCACCGTGGTACCGCCGCCGGTGCGGTTGAGCACCGTAACTACGTTGGTGATCTGGTCATAGAGAACCTGCTGGATAGGGGGCAGCCCACCACTCGAGGTCACCAGTCGGCGGAGGTCGAGTGGTGGGCTG
>QHZP01000036.1 GCA_003224715.1 Acidobacteriota bacterium
CCCCAGCAGGCAGGCAAAATGATGTTCCTCACGGGCATCGCCACTTTCAACAATCAGGCTGGCTTTCATCCGCTTCCCTTGACGGATGAGGTGATGGTGGATAGCGGCTACCGCCAGGAGGGTTGGAAAAGGAGCCCGGGTGACGCTCACGCCGCGGTCGCTCACAATCAAGATCGACTTGCCACGGTCAATCTCGGCCGATGCGGTTTCGCACAATTCACGCAGAGTTCGTTCGATGCCTTTGAAATCCAGGTCAGCATCGAAAAGAGCCGACAGGGTGGCAGTGGCAAAGGTGGCCTCCGGTTGTTGCTGCAGCCATTGTAATTCCGCACCGGTGAGAATGGGGCTGGAAAACTTGATCAGCCGAGCGTGTTCTTCCGTTTCCTCGAAAAGGCTCTTCCGACTTCCCACAGCCGTGTTCAAGGACATGACTAACTTTTCACGGAGCGGATCAATGGGAGGATTCGTGACCTGGGCAAAGAGCTGTTTGAAATAATTGTAAAGCAACCTCGACCGCAACGACAGGACCGCCAAAGGCGTGTCATCCCCCATCGAACCGACCGGCTCCTTTCCCTCTCCCGCCATGGGAATCAGGATCTTTTCGATATCTTCGATGGTGTAGCCAAACGCCTTCTGCTGCTGGGCCAGTTCTTCATCATTAAAATTCGCCCCTTCCGTTTGGAGATGAGACAATGCCGGCGGGCTGGGGCAGCGGACGATTTGTTTTTGAACCCACCGAGCGTAAGGCCTGCGCGCAGAAATCTCCTTCTTAATGTCGTCATTCTTTAAAATCAAGCCCCGCTCAGTATCCGGTCCCAGACGTCCTTTCTCAACGACCCTGGCATCGTCAAACTCCACCACGCCTACTTCTGAAGCCAGCAAAATCACACCCTCCTCTGTGATCTTGTAGCGTGCCGGACGCAAGCCGTTGCGATCCAATGACGCCCCCACAAATCGACCATCTGAAAAAGCCAAGGCTGCCGGGCCGTCCCAAGGTTCGATCAGGCAAGAATGATACTCATAGAAGCCCTTCAGTTCCGGATCCAGGTTCGGCATGTTTTGATAAGCTTCTGGGACAAGCATCATCATCGAGTGCATTAGCTCGCGGCCAGAGAGCATGATCGCTTCCAATACATTATCGAGGCTGGCGGAATCGCTTCCCCGAGGCATGACGATTGGCTTCAGTTGGTCAATTTGGCCCTTCCACAATTGAGAGCTGAGTGCAGGCTCGCGGGCTCGCATCCAGTTGCGATTTCCCTGCAAGGTGTTGATCTCTCCATTGTGGGCCAGCATTCGAAAAGGCTGAGCCAGGGGCCAGGTGGGAAATGTGTTGGTGCTATATCTTTGGTGAAAGACTGCCAGGGCTGTTTCGTAATCCGGGCGTTGCAAGTCCAAATAAAACCCTTTGAGTTCGGACGCGACAAAAAGTCCTTTGTAAACGATCGTCCGGTTCGAGAAGGAGGGTACATAAAAACTTTCGATGTTCTCTTTCTCGATGGCATTCTCGATCTCACGACGCACCAGGTACAGGGTCCGCTCAAAGCCCTCTCGAGAAAGTGCCTCTGGCCGCCCCATGAGCACCTGCTGAATTTCTGGTTGTGTGTCCCTGGCTTTGTCCCCCAAGACCAGCGGATTGACAGGCACTTTCCGCCAGCCGAAGAACGGAACCTGATACTTCTGAATCAGGCTCTCAACCACTGAGGTACACCGTTCCGCCAATTTCGGATTGCCACCAGGAAGAAAAATCATTCCCACCGCAATGTCTCTTGGGTCTGAGACCTGGAAACCAAGCTTCTCCACTTCTTTTTGAAATAATGTCAAGGGAACTTGAGTGAGAATGCCGGCGCCATCACCGGTTTTGGCGTCTGCGTCAACTGCTCCCCGGTGAGTTAAGTTCACCACGGCTTCAACGGCTTTTTCCAGAATCCAATGACTGCGACGCCCGGAAATATTAGCCACAAAGCCCACCCCGCAGGAATCGTGTTCAAAGCTGGGATGATAAAGAAGGGTCTGATTTTCGATTTTAGAGCGGTTCTCCATAAAGTAAGAAGGTCCTTGAGCCCAGGCCCCCAGCAGGCTCCGTTTCCCTCGTTTCCCTGGGTGACTAAAATACTAAAATATGACTGGGAGGATGGTCAAAGGAAGAAGTAAGACAGGCGGGGAAGACCGGGCAATGGGACCTCTCCTGAAAATCCCCTCTGGGGAGGGGCAGAAGGCGTAGCCTTCGGGGTGGGTCCCATGGTTCGGGATAACCCACCCCTGCGCCCCTCCCGTGGAGGGGAATGATTTTCATCCTTGGTGGTGCCGCCGCGCGGCATGGATGACTCTCCTGAAAATCCCCCCTATCAAGGGGGACGTAGGGGGTGTTCTTAGGGTTTCCAGCGCCATGTTCACCACAGGACATCCCCCTGCACCCCTTCGAAGAGGGAATAATTTTCATCCTTAGTGTGCCGCCAGGCGGCACGATCGGCTCCTCTATAATATAGGGTTCAGCCCAAGAGATTGACTATGCAGACCGGTTAACCGAGTGGGCATGGTAAAAAGGAACGCCTCGACTCCAATTCGATAAGATTCAATCCGATATAGTAGTGCCCCTAAAAAAGATTGTACAGTTTATTCTTAGTATGCTATTTATAAATAAATTTTATGAAGGATACTGAGCCATGAACCTTGACCAAATCCGTAATTTTTATGAGGTGGCCGTGCATAAAAGCTTCACCCAGGCGGCCGAAAAGCTTTATCGAACTCAACCCGCCATCAGCACTCAAGTACGTATTCTGGAAGAAGAGTTGGGCGAGAAGCTTTTCGATCGAATCGGAAAGAAAGTTTGCCTCACCCAGGCCGGAGAAATTCTCTTTACCTACGCCGAACGCCTGCTACGCCTCCATGACGAGGCCAAGCTGGCGATCACGGAATTGAACGCTTCTCCTAAAGGGAAAATCTTGATTGGAGCCAATGAGGCCACCTGCATCTACGTGTTACCTCAGATTTTTGCCCTTTTCAAAAGAGAATACCCGGACGTTCAGATCAGTATTTATCGTAATTTCTCCAAGAAAGTGGTTGACAAGATTCTGGATAACCAGTTGGATTTTGGCATCGTCACTTTGCCGGTTGCCGATCGAGATCTATACGTTTGGCCTATTGCCGAAGATGAGCTCTGGCTGATCACCAGTCCTTCTCACCCACTCGCTTCCCGGGAAGCTATCAATCTGAATGAGCTCGTTCCTTATCCCATGATCTTTCATAAAGCCGGAACGACACGAGAGCGTCTCATGAAGCACTTCGGCAAGCTCGGGGACAAGCTCAATATCTCTATGGAGCTGGCCAGTATTGAGACGATCAAAAAGTTCGTATCTATCGGCATGGGCATCTCGATTGTTCCGAAAAGCTATGTCTTGAATGAGAGTGAGCAGGGCACGCTTCGCTTAATTCGAATCAAGAACCTTAAGATGATTCGAAAACTGGGCCTGATCTACCGGAAGAATCGTTACCTGTCTCGGGCTTGCAAGGCTTTCCTGGAAGTGGTGGAAGAATCGTTGCGGGAGGAAAAGGCCGTATAGCGGTCCTCGAGGAAAAGCCTGGCAGGAGCTGGCGTGAGCCTGGGAGCGCGGACGTCCGCGTCCGCTGTGCGCGGTCGTTTCTCGTGAGGAGAAGAAGATGACACGCCATGAATTGCTGCAATGGATCTCGATTGATCGCAATGTCTGCTGTGACAAACCCTGCATTAAAGCCATCGGATCTGAGTTCCACTTGTCTTGGATCTGCTGGCCCGTGGCTGGAGCATTGAAGAATTGCTGGCCAACTACCCTGGGATTGAAGAAGCCGACATTCGGGCCTGCATTGCCTACGGAGCGGAAATGTCGCTAGAGCGGTATGTAGACATCCCGTGAGTATCATCCGGAACTGCCGGAAGAGCGGACGGCGCGGCCGATGCGGACGAGCACATCCGCGCTCCCAGACATAAGGAATGGCACTCGCGGGGTTATATACCCCATTTTGATCATGCTGATCTGGTGCAAATGATCACTTTCAGGTTGGCCGACGCACTGCCGCAGCACTTGCTGGACCTTGGGCAGGGAGGATGGTGCCAAGAAGCGTAGACAAATCGAGGCCTATCTGGATGCCGGGCATGGGAGCTGCGTGCTTCGTGATCCACGCATCGGTCTGATGGTTGAGGAGACGTTGCTTCACTTTGATGGTGAACGCTAGCGGTTGATTGAGTGGGTGATCATGCCCAACCACGTTCACTTGTTAGCCGAGTTCTTTGCTGGTTCTCTTCTGGGGGAAGGTGTGAAGTCCTGGAAGTCGTTCTCTGCTCATGAAGCGAAATCGCATGCTGGGACGTTCGGGCCAGTTCTGGCAAGAGGACTACTTTGATCGCTTTATCAGGGACACGATTCATTTTGAAAGTGCCAGGCGATATATTCGCGAAAATCCTGTGACGGCAGGATTGGTTAACCACATGGGAGCGCGGACGTCCCCGTCCGCAGTGGGCGGCGGCCAAAGGCAGCCGGGCAGGGTAGCGAAGGGTCGCCAGGAGTGAAGTGAGGGCGACCCTTTCTTGCAGGGATCTTCAAGCGCATCAGGTAATTCTCTTGGTCCGACCCCATTTCTTTGCTTTCTTTGCTTTGCTCTTGGTGGTGATCAAGCTACCCCGAACAGGCCTCCGTCAATGAAATACTGAATAACGGATGTGACTCCATTTGCTCCCACTGACTAAGAATGCAAAGCTGAACGTGTTTCCCCGTCACCGCAACATAGATTGAAAAGCCAGGTTGAGTGGTCCATCGAACCAGGCTTTCGAGGAATATAGTTATTTACGCGTTACTGTTCCAAAAACCGGGCCAGACGCTGGATGAACCAGACGACCGTTCCGTAGCTATCCTCAAAGATGAGGAGGTTATCTCCCATAGCTCCTCGGCAGGAACCAAATGATTGAGGGATAACACTATTTGCGTCTGCATGAGCAGAAGTCAATTTAGCTTGGCGAATGTACAGTATGCCAAGCAGCAATGAGGAAACCAGAGGAAGAACTAAAAACAATTTCCGTATCATGTCAGAACCTCCAGAATGAGAATAGATGGTGGATATTCGTTAGCTCTTCCTCCAGGGCTAGCTAGCCCCGGTGGTGAGCGTCGAGTTGCATCGGATCCAAAGAGGGTCTCTTGAGTTGCCTGCTCTCGGATTCCATTGGATTCTTCGCTGATGATGTTCGCGTGGTCTTAAAAAATGATAACTTAAGCCACAAGTTCGATTCGGCAAAGCTACCTCAGAATCGTAAACCAACACTTACAGAAAGTTGGAAACTATGCGTGGTAAAAGTACCTGGCCAGCTGAGGGAACTGACGGGGCAGCCCTTAAAAGCATGCAACGGCGGTTGCCCCCAAAGGGCAAGTAATCCCGACGACCTTGACGCTGCGGTTAGCATCTGTGACAATCCGCCTGCTGCTACCGCAGTTTAGTTGAGCTTCCCTGATCACGTAGCCGGTACTTAATCGTCATCCGCCCGCAACCGGCCTTCGCCACGCCATTTGATACGACTGGCTTGAAGGTCCACTTGCGAACAGCCTCCATAGCAGGGGAAACCGCTATCGGGTGCCCTGATTTGACGCGAGCACAAGCAACCCTGCCACTGGGTCCAAATCGCATTTCCATGACAACGATTCCCGCAAGCTTGAGACCCTTATCGAGGGAAGGGGGAAGAGGGAAGGGGAAGAGGAAAGGGCTGACCCCTTCGCCCAAAGTGAAGAAAAACAGGCTTGGGAACAGAAAAAGAAAAAATGAGCTGATCCCAGAAATCGAAACCGAGTCAGCCGGAAACACACCCCCAGTTGCTGAAACATCGCTCCTCACGAGCCAACAGACCCTCTGAAAACCGGGGGTTTTGCAGAAGAATCATATTTTAAGGGCTGACCCCCGCGGGCCCCCTTTTAAGGGCTGACCAGCCACGAGCCCCATTCTTTTCTTTCTTCGTCTTTGCCCGAAACCCACGATGGTCAATTCTTTGTGATCGCTACTAGGGTCAGTTTCACATGAACGTTTCCACATGTGCGGATCACCGCAACCGCAGGATATCGGAGCGGCCTGGGATACGGCTCCAGGAGGGAAATGATTCTTTTACTTCTCCATGCGTGACAAAGCACTTCTTACTTCCATGGATAAGTCCTTATCAGTAATTCGCTGCACGTTGGGTCTTAGAGAAAGAGCCGCTGGTCCCAGTGTGGCTATAGCACTGAGAGTTCTTCTAACCAGTTCCTGTTTTGGTCCGCCGTTTCCATCGAGAACCTTGCCACCAAACTCGTCGAGAATTTCCCCGAGTCTGGCGACTATCACTGGCTGATTCAAGCCAAACCGCTCAACAGATTGAACGGCAGCTAGTCGCATCTCCACCGCGTCGCTAGAATCTAAAAAGCTTGCCAGCTCATTGGCAGCCATCGGGGAGGTTTTGGCGAAACGTGCTATCCCGTGGACCGCCAAATCCGTTACCGTCTGGTCACTATAGGACGTTTTTTCAGTTGAAGGCTCGACGCCACCGTGTGCTAACGCTAGCAAATGCTCCAAGGACTCACTCGGAATTTCCGGTTGCAAGCTGACGACTGCCCTGATAGAGTTTTCACGAACCGTCTTGTTCCTGTCCCTGAATTGTGAGACGAGGACTGGAACCGCGCGTTTTAATACTTCGCTCCCATCTGGGCGCAACATAGCCACGGTAGCTAGGAGTGCGGAAGCTTGCCCTCGTGCTTCTTCCTCGTCTTTAAACACTTCAAGGATATCAATGATATCCTTGTCCACCGACTTGGGATTAGCCGCTACCAACATTTCAATCAATCGGAGGCCTTTTTCTCGGTGTTCATTTTGTGTCTTTTGGTCTGGGTTAGGTGGTTCCCCCAGGTACGCCCTCCAGTCGGTGATCTGACCAAATGAGCGCCCGCCGATCATGGAGATTGCGATAATTGCGAAGAGTACTTTTCTCATAGTTTGACTCCCTGTCAGTTAATGGGACCAGAGGTTGGACACTCACGACTTGGTTAAGTCCATTCAAACAACTCGTGATGTAGCTGATCGAGTTGCTGGTTGGCATCCAGGCAAGTCAGACACGATTGCTACCCGGCACATGAAGTCTACATCGGTCAACAGTTGATTCACAACTGGCCCTCCTTCCCGGATAGACTGCCCCTTCAGGGCAGCGTTTGTGTTGACGTTGTGGACCCAGGGCGTTGCCCTGGGCTGGATTATTCTAGCCTTTCAGGCTGCGTGTTGGCTCTCTGACCTTTCTTGTACCTGGCGGAACACTTGGAAACGGATGGGGCACCCGGGCTAATATTGTCGGTAAGAATTGAACTCATGTCACTCCGCAGAGTGGAGCCAGACAAACTCGAAGGTGTAAGGTGATTTTGCCGTCCACAGGACAAAATCACAATCTAATAAAAAGGGTAATGTGTTAGAAGGTGTGAAAAAATTAGCTATCGAAGGGGATGGGAGCACCCCCTCACCCCGGGCCTTCATCCGGTGGGGGATTATCCTTTCCCATATCTTCGGCTGGACACAGGCGGTGGCTGTGCCAAGGTGGCCCCCACTCCCTAGCCCTCTCCCCCGCGTCAGGGCTCGGTTTCAACCGCCTGTAATTAGGCGCGGGGGAGAGGGAAATAGGGGATGACGCCGAGAACCCAGGGCGGCGTTCACCAGGCTCCCTTGCCCTGGGCTATTTTCTGTAGCCCTTACAGGGCAAAGAGCTGCTACCCATGCGGCGTTCCAACACCTCCTGTCTGTAGCAAAAGATGTGGGACATACTCAGACTCGGGCGATGGGAAAAGTAAATAGCAAATTTAACTCCCGCCCCCGCTGGGCGGCTATTATCCTGCGCCTCTCCGAGGCTAATGCCAATGGTGCATGATTTGGGGTACTAACCTCGTGGTGGATAGCTATGATTAACGAACCAAACCAGGCGCAGCCTGATTCCCAGGCTACATCCCAGGAAAAAAATGAGGATACCCCTATCCACTTTGGATTCGTCGAGCCCAGCATTCCAGCTAAGAAGATCTGGTTAGGGGGGGCCTTGTCTTTTTCCATTTTAGGGCTCTGGTTTATATATGAAGCTACCTTTACGGACGCGGGCGAACGATGGCTCCCCTATTCGATGGACACTGCTCAAGTGCTGGTGCCGGAAGCCCCCGACGGGCAAGAACCGATTGAATTGCTAGACCTGACAAATACCATTTCCGAAAATCGGATTAACATTCAGGGGAAAATTCGAAACCGGACCAATCAGCCCATCGAGGATTTACTGGCGACGGTAACCGTGAGTTTCGTCAGCACGGTGAACACGGTTGCAAAAGACGTGGCTCTGGTTCCCAACAAGATAGAACCCGGTTTTGAGGCCTTGTTTCAGTGCGAGCAACCTATCGAGGATAAGCCAGCCGGTTTTACAGTGAAGTTCAAACTGGCCAATGGGGGTATCGTACGTCACAAAGACAGCCGTTTAATGACCACTCCCTGAAATAGCATTGCAGAATCAAGAGGATTCAATTATAGTACCCGCCTTCCGGCAGGGGTTCTTGGGCTGGCCTCGGTCTGTGGGCTTAAGCAGGTCTATCGAGGAAAGTTCGTAGCGTACGGGTGGTTACCCTTGATTTCTAAGAAACAGATCAGGCGCAAAGTGCTTTTTGTGCATCGTCGGCTGCGTGAGTGGCGAATGATTGCGAAAGGTTTGCTCTCCACCAGGCATCCCGTTTTAGCACACATTATTCCCATTCGACGCTGTAATCTTTCCTGCACCTACTGCAACGAATTCGACAATTTTTCGAAGCCGGTCCCTACCGAGGAGATGTTCCGCCGGGTTGACCGGCTGGCTTCTCTGGGTACCACCATTATCACGATTAGCGGCGGAGAACCCTTGCTTCATCCGGAGCTCGATGAAATCATTCGGCGAATCCGCCGGCATGGCGTCATGGCCGGACTGATAACCAATGGATATCTGCTCACCGTCGAACGCATTGAGCGATTGAACCGAGCTGGATTGGATCAACTCCAGATCAGCATCGACAATGTCCAGCCCGATGAGGTCTCCAAGAAAAGTCTGAAAGTGCTGGACAAAAAGTTACAAATGCTGGCACAGCACGCCGAGTTTGGTGTGAATATTAATTCTGTTTTGGGTTCCGGTATTAACCATCCTCACGATGCCCTCACCGTGGCGAACCGGGCCGTCGAATTGGGTTTCACCAGCACTTTGGGCATCATCCACGATGGCACTGGCCAATTGCGGCCCTTAAGCGAACTCGAACAATCCATTTATAGAAAGATTAAAGACCTGGGCAAGCGCTCCTATGCCCGATTTGACAAATTTCAGAAAAACATCGTCGAGGCCCAACCCAACCATTGGCGGTGTCGCGCCGGGGCTCGTTATTTGTACATTTGTGAGAACGGCTTAGTGCATTATTGTTCACAGCAACGTGGCTACCCTGCCATCCCCCTGAAAGACTATTCGCGCCAATACCTGCGGCGGGAATTCAATACCCGTAAGTCTTGCGCTCCCTTTTGCACCGTCTCCTGCGTCCAGCAGGTGGCCATGCTGGATAACTGGCGCTTGCCTCAGACACTCAGTCCGCAAGCGGCTGGAAACAGCACCCTGGTGCAGCTCCAAACCCAATCCCGAAAAAAAACACAAGTTTTCGCCAAGTAGTTTTGCAGCTTGTTCGTCTTGGTATTTCCCTCTCCCCCCGGCCCTCTTCAACCCGAATTCCGAAGTTGTGGGCATGAGAATGTCACGCGCTGGGGATGAGCCACCCTCACCCGCCCTGTGAAGGCTTATCAAGCCTTCACCCCTCTCCCACCAGGAGAGGGACAAGAAAATTAGATTGACTCTCCCCTCGCCCTTTGGGAGAGGCATGGGAGCTTTGAGAAAGCTCCCTGGGTGAGGGTTTGGGGCTAAATGCGAGACTGTAGCTCGATTCAACTTCGGAATTCGGGTTCAATAGCGTTGAATGCTAACTAGACAAAGGCTGCCGTCCTTGATATCCCTACCGCCACCCCTGACAGGGAGCCCGAAGCGCCAGCGAGGGTCATCGCGCGGCTCTCCCTCGCTGGCGCTTCGGGCTCTCAGTCCGTCCCCAAAACGAGAAAGAAATTCTCGTTTTGATCCACACAACGGTCTCAGAGGCAGGCATAGCGAATTGTCCGACGCGAGATTTTGCGTTTGCTTCACAGAATCTATTTCGATAACCTTCCTTTTTGAAGACGCGTGTTTCCAGGAGCCTTTCAAAAGTGACCCTTTCCACGTCGACCCCCGCAGTTCGCCCAGACCCCTCGTCTCTTCTCAGCCCTCGATTCACCTGGATGTTGGTTTTCCTGCTGCTGGGCTCGACCACCATCAACTACATTGACCGCCAATCACTGTCGGTTTTGGCTCCGCTACTGCGAGAGGAATTCAAACTCAGCAATAGCGACTATGCTGCCGTGCTGAATGCCTTCATGATCTCCTATACCATCATGTACGGCGCCGGTGGTTGGGTTATGGATAAACTGGGCGTGCGCCGCGGGCTGTCACTTTCCGTGATCTGGTGGTCCGTAGCGAGCTGCCTGCAAGCTTTTGCCCGGGGAGCTTTCAGCCTGGGCTTCTTTCGGGTGTTGCTGGGCATGGGAGAAGGAGGGAACTGGCCCGCCTTTGCGAAAGCGATTTCGATGTGGGTGCCTAAGAAAATGCAGGCTCTGGCGATTGGCATCGCCAATAGCGGCAGCAGTGTCGGTTCTGCCATTGCTGCTCCTTTGATTGCCTGGCTCACCATTCAGTAGGGTTGGCTTTTCGCCTTCTTCCTGACCGGCACATTTGGCTTCTTCTGGCTCGGCGTGTGCCTTTGGGCCACCCACCAGCTTGAGAAGATCTCCCCGGAGTTGGCCTCGGCTCAGCCCTTAGGGATAGCCAGGCGAGTGAGTTGGATTCAATTGCTCCGCTATCGTCAAACCTGGAGCATCTTCATCTGTCGTTTTCTGGCCGATCCCATCTGGTATTTCTACGTCTTCTGGATGCCCGAGTTTTTGAAACGCGAACGCGGCTTGGAACTGAGGTCTATTGGCATGGTGGCCTGGATCCCTTTTGTAGTTGCCGATATTGCTAATTTTGCCTGTGGAGCCGTTTCCGGCTGGTTGCTCCACTTGGGCTGGAGCGTGAACCGCACGCGCAAGACGATCATGGCTGTTTCGGCTGTCCTTTGTCCCTTGGGAGTGAGTGCGGTCTTTTGTCATAGCGTTTTCTGGACTATCTTCTTTATCAGCGTGGCTACCTTCTCCTTTATTTTTTGGGCCGTCACCGTTCATTCGGTGCCCGTGGACTTCTTTCCCTCGGAATATGTTGGGAGTGTGTACAGTCTTTGCCACTTGGGCTATTGGCTTAATGCTGGATCGCCTCCATAGCTACACACCTGTTTTCATTTGTATCGGATCGCTTCTGCCGGTCGCTTTGATTGCGGGGACTCTGACGATGGGAAAAGTGTACGCTTTGAAGTTGGAAGCCGGCCGGTGAATTGGCTTCGGCTTCTAAGGGGGATTCGTCTCTGAAGCAGCTCCAGACAGGCAAGAATGCCTGTCTCTACTTGAAATGTCCAAGCTCCAGACCCCTTTGTTAACGGGGATTTTTATGGGAGGAAAGTTATGCTGAAAGATAAATTAGGCTTGGTTTTTGGCGTGGCCAATAAACGCAGTATTGCCTGGAGCATTGCTCAGGCCTGGCACCAAGCTGGAGCGCGCCTGGCTTTTACCTATCAAGGAGAGCGCCTAAAGGCCAATGTGGAGGAATTGGTGGGTACCTTTGGTCAGGACACCCCGATCTATCCTTGCGACGTCACCCGCGACGAAGAGATACTATCCGTTTTTGAAAACTTGAAGCGCGATTTTGGCAAACTGCACCTCGTGCTTCACAGCATCGCTTTCGCCCCTCGGGAAGCCCTGGAAGGCCGGTTTGTCAATACCAGCCGAGAGGCGTTCAGAATAGCTCACGATGTGAGCGCTTATTCCCTGCTGGGGATTGCTCGGGCCGCCCAACCCTTGATGACAGACGGGGGAAGTATTGTTGCCATGACCTATTACGGAGCCGAAAAAGTGGTACCCCATTACAATGTCATGGGCGTAGCCAAGGCTTCGTTGGAAGCCACGGTTCGTTACCTGGCCCACGATCTGGGGCCCGATAAGATCCGTGTCAATGCCATCAGTGCCGGACCGGTGAATACACTGGCCGCCCGCGGCATCAGCGGATTTGGTGAGATGTTAAAATATCACGCCGATCATGCCCCGCTAAAACGCAATGTCCTGCCCAAGGAATTGGGAGACACCGGCCTCTATCTGGCCAGCGACATGTCGAGCGCGGTCACTGGAGAAGTAATCTACGTCGACTGCGGTTATAACATAATGGGAATGTGAAGAGAGTCGGCAATACGTGGCAAGCAACAGGCAGAAGACAACACCGTGACGTGGCGGGGAGAGCGATGCCCGAAGGGAGGGTGAGGGGTCAGTTGCCGACAACACCACACTCACCGCCTACTGCCCACTGCCTACCGCCTTCTGCTTACTGCCTACTGCCTACTGCCTTCTACCTGCTGCTGATTGCTAGTTGCCTCCACCGGCTGCCGTGGGAGCAGTCTTCGAATCAATGTCGAAGGTGATAATAAAACCGTTGGTCCCCTTAAACTCGAAGGGTTTGTCCCCTGCGCGATAAGCTTCGACTACGTTAGGCGTCAAAATGAAGCCGGTGTTTCTCGGGGCGCCCCAGTACTTGAGATTTCTGATAACAACCGGCTCGCCTGCCACGTTGGCATTCACACCAGCCTTGTTGAGCACAACCTCGGCGGTCTTGCCTCCGTCCATGGTGGCACGGGCTTCGGTCTTGCCGTTGGCCCAGGTCATTTTACCCTCAGCCGTTGTGAGTTTGTTCCATTTGACCGGGTAAAGGTGAGCCAGGATAGTGCCCACGGCGTCGCGCTGCTCCTTGGTCATGGACTTGTCGAACGTCACTACCGCCCAATCCATCTGTCCTTTGGAAAAGTCACCGCCCAGATCGCCAGCCACCCAAAACTTCGCGCTGTCCAGCTTCACGTCTCCATAGCTTCCTTTGTTGACCCTGAAGGCATTATTGAAACGGCAGAAATGTCCAGTGCCGCCGTGCCCCTCATGGCCTGTGTGCTCGGCAGGTTTCATGCCGAAATAGCACTGACAAAACATGGGGCACGAACAGGCCTCGATGATGGTGGCATTCAGGCTCCATTCGGGTCCGCTGCCAGTAGCTTGTGGCTTGCCGATACTTGCAGCAACAACGAAACAAAGTACGAGTGCTGCACTTACGAAGAGGTACTTCTTCTTCATGGTGTTCCTCCTAGGTTGATAGATATGACTCATTCGACCACCCATCCGACGCTGCCCAATTTTTTGTGTCCCTGGCAGTCAATCAAAGTGGCCTTAAAGGTTGCGTTATAAAATCGAAAAATATCAGCTTTCTGCAAAAAGTCAAGCAAGAAGGTAGGGTCTTCAGTACCCGGTTAAAGTCGTGGCCCTCCCTCATGGTCGGGCTACTGAACAGGACGAGCCCCGAGCCAGTAGCCCGCGCGTCAGCAAGGGCTGCCCATCCATGCAATTGAGTTAAGGGACTTTGACCGGGTCCTGGTAGGGTAATGGCACAACCGCCAAAAAGATCTCAACAGCTTTGATAGCTGCGGATCAGTTCACAAATACTCCTTCTGTTTCCTGGAGAGCTGAACTAAAATGAGTCCTCTCGAGAAAGGAGAATCAGATGCCAAAATACGTTATCGAGCGAGAGATCCCCGGTGCTGGAAACCTGTCAAGACAACAGCTGCAGGCCATCTCACAGAAGTCCTGCGGTGTGCTGAACAAAATGGGTCCACAGATCCAGTGGGTTCAGAGCTACGTGACCGATAACAAAATCTACTGCGTCTACATTGCTCCGAATGAGGAGATGGTTCGAGAACATGCCAAGCAGGGTGGGTTCCCGGCCAATCGGATTTCTGAAGTTAAATCGGTAATCGATCCAACCACGGCCGAAGCGTGACTTCCAGGAAAGAGAACAACATGAATCACCCCATAATCTCAGAGCAGTGCCTTATTTCAAGAGACATCGACAGGCACTTTGTGCGAGAGCGGTGGATCGCTTATAGGGGAGCCTGCCTGTTGTTAGCTCTACTTGGAGCCGCCTGCACTGGAGGGGAAACTTCTCAACCAGCCTCCGTACCGGCACCTGGCGCTCCTTCCAATCCTTCGCCCATGGCGGCATCCCATGGCTCCACCAGCGCGGCAGAAAAAACGCTCGGCCCCGTGAAAGTGACTGTTCCGGCAGGTTGGGTGGAACAAGCGCCCACATCCTCAATGCGCAAGGCGCAGTTTGCGTTGCCTCGAGCAGAAGGGGACGCCGGGGATGGAGAATTGGTAGTTTTCTATTTCGGTCCTGGACAGGGAGGATCGGTTGAAGCCAATATCGACCGGTGGATTGGGCAATTCGCTCAGCCTGACGGTTCCTCCTCTAAGGACAAAGCGAAGGTCAGTAAGAAGGAAGTCTCCGGGTTGGCCGTCACCAGGGTTGATCTCAGCGGGACCTACCAGGCTCCTATGATGCCTGGGGCGCCCGAACGGCACAATAGCGCGGGCTATCGGATGCTGGCGGCTGTGGTAGAGACTCCGGAGGGGCCGTGGTTCTTCAAGTTGGTTGGGCCCGAGAAGACCATTGCCAAATGGTCTGGAAGTTTTGACGAATTTGTGAATAGCATTAAGAAGAGTTAAGCTGGGGCTACTTGGTG
>QHZP01000037.1 GCA_003224715.1 Acidobacteriota bacterium
GGTATCGAACCTCCGCTTTTCACCGCCACCATGCGTGACATTTCCGAACGCAAACGGGGCGAGGGCGCAGCGGCGTATCTTGCCGCCATTGTGGCCTGTTCTTCGGATGCCATTATCGGTAAAACTTTGGAAGGGATCGTCACCAGTTGGAATGCCGGGGCCGAGCAAATGTTCGGTTATGGCACCGAGGAAATGATCGACGGGTGGAGGAGGACAATATTTTGGTCAGATCCGAAAAGGGGAGCGCCTCGAACATTATGAGACCGTGCGCAAGCGAAAGGACGGCAGAATTATTATCGAAGTGGCGTTGACAGTCTCGCCCATTAAAGATAAATTGAAGTTTTCTTCTCGTTTTTTTGCATGTTGCGAAAGCGTTCTTCGGATTCGCCGAGGAAGGAGCTTATCGTTCCCAGGAATTGATCAACGCCCCCCGCGGGGACTTTAATATTATCAATTGCCTGGAGCGGGACTTTTTCTCTGTGTGTGTGAATCTGCCCGGCCTCACCGGCATGCGAAAGAATAAAAAATATCTTTCATTTTCAAAGAAGTAAATCATGCTTTCGTTGTTAAATCTTTATTGTCATGGCTATGTCGCCATTCCTATTCTTGAATCCTGCGCAAAGCGAGGATTGTTTAAGCTTTTGAATGTGCAAAAGTCTCGCCATGCTGCGTGGTTGGTAAAGGAACTGGGAGCCAATCCCGGCTATTTTTCCGTTGCTCTGCAAGCTCTCGGATCTCTGGGATGGATTCAAAATAAGGGTCCGTCTTCGTATATCCTGACAGATCAGGCGGAAAGTCAGCAAATCCTATCCAATTTGACACCCCACTACCGCCTCTCTCCACATATTTTATTGACAGATAAAAGCATCAAGGATTCCATAGTAGAACATTGTAATGATTTGCTGAAAGCTTGGCGTAAAGATTCCAGCCAACTTTCGCGATTGTGGGAAGGGGCCTTACTGAGTCCATTGCTGATTGGCTTGCAACAAAAGGGGATGCCTGATTCTTTCGAAGGTTTTCGAGCGCTTCCTGCCAATTTGCAACAGGTTTTAAAGTCCCTGTTCCTCCAAAACAAATGGGTTGATGAAAATTCAAAGGAATGGACCTGGACCGATGCCGGTCTGGAAATCTTTAATAACATTGATGTGTTATCCGTTGCCGTTGCGTATCGCCCGCTCCTCTTTCGGATGGACGAATTATTATTCGGGAATGCAGACGATGTCTTTGCTAAAAATGAAGACGGCAGCGAATCTTATGTTGACCGAAAGGAGAAGATGATTGCAACCGAATTTCTACATGAGCGTTATTTCAAAGATGTCGAAGCTCACGTATTGCAAATATTTAACCAGCTTCCTCTTAAAAAACAACCCAGGTATATTGCCCAGATGGGATGTGGAGACGGCACTTTTTTAAAACAACTCTATCAATTCATCCAACACAATAGCAAGCGAGGCAGACAACTCCAAAAATGTCCCTTAACGCTAATGGGCATCGATCTCAATCCAGCAGCCTTGAAAGAAACAGCCAAAACATTGAAGGGCTTGCCGCACATGACTCTCGTTGGAGATATCCATGATTCGCAAAAATTGTTAAGGACCTTGGCCGCTAAAAAGATCAAAGATACTCAAGCCATCTTGTATATCCGCACCTTTATGGATCACAGCGTTAGGTGTGATGCTTCGCAGGAATCCTTGCCTTCTTTAGAAATTCTTGCTTCCGATGCACAGGGCGCATACGTGGACTGGAGCGGAAATTACCTGAAAACTCTGCAGGTACTAAGCGCTTGGAAAAAGCATTTCGAGTCCTGGTCAAAACTCATTGATTCAGGAGACCTGTTACTTCTCCAATCCCATGGGTTGCCGTCGAAAGAAACCGGTAAACAGTTAGAAGCTTCGCCAAATTTTCACCTCGACACCTTGCATGCCTTTTCTCACCAACATTTAATTTCCGCAGAATCCTTTTTGATTCTCGCTGCGGGCGTCGGACTCTTTGCAAAGGTGCCCCCGAAACGCTATCCGAAAACCTTTGATGATTGCCGCGCCACCCTGACGCATTTTGAAAAACGCAACTACCGGATTCGTCATGCCGAATCCCGGGATTTGGAAATATTGGATCAATTGGAATCTCTCTGTTGGAGCAAGGAAACACGGACATCTAAAAAACGTATTCACGCAAGAATCAAAGCATATCCTCAGGGGCAGTTTGTTCTGGAAAGGGAGGGACGGGTCGTCGGAGTTATTTACTCCCAACGGATCGAAAGTCCGGAACGTCTGCAGGGAGAAACGGCATCCCGTGTTCATTCTCTGCATACGCCTTTCGGTGAAGTTGTTCAGCTTCTAGCGATAAACATTCATCCGGAATTTCAAAATCTGAGCCTAGGAGACCAGCTATTGGAATTTATGTTGCAGCGATGCAGTTTGATGAAGGGCGTCAAATCCGTATGCGGAGTGACGATTTGTAAAGAATATCATTCCGGTAAGTCGGTACCTTTTGCCGAGTATATTCACTCGCGAGATGAAGAAGGGAGAATTCAAGATTCTGTGCTGTCCTTTCATGAATCTCATGGAGCCTCGATTGAAAAGGCACTTGCCGGATATCGACCCAAAGACGTCAACAATGAAGGATTTGGCGTCTTGATTCATTATGACATCCACCGACGTGTTCCCGGCAAATTCAAGGCCCAAAGAAAGAGTGAAGGGCAAGTCTCTTTTTCCATAAGCCATTCTTCCATTCAGCAGTTTATCCGGACAACGCTCCTAAAATATTTAGGGAAGGAAGCAGAACAGGCGTTTTCGGTAGATCGTCCCTTGATGGAAATGGGGCTGGATTCAGCAGATCTTCTGCAATTACAGGCACAGATTGTTCAAAAGTATTCCGTAGAATTGGAGCCCGCCTTTTTTTTCCAATACAACACTCCTGAAAAAGTGATTGGCTATCTGGAAGAAAAACGTTCGGATGAAACACAGGAAAGCCCTGTTTTGGACACGGTGTCTGACGGCACTAAAACAGTTCTGAAATCCAAGGACATTGCAATTGTTGGAATGTCTTGTAAGCTCCCGGGGAATATCAATACTCCTGATGAGTTATGGAAATTATTAGAGAGAAAAGGTAATGGAATCACCGAACTTCCACAAGAAAGATTTCGGTGGCCTGAGGATATTGATCCTCAAGGGAAATATCAGGGAATCAACCTGGGTGGATTTATTCAGAATATTGCCTGCTTTGACGCTGCTTTTTTCCGTATTGCAGCCAAGGAAGCCGAAGGTATGGATCCGCAACAACGCATCTTGCTTGAGCTTGCCTGGGCCTGTCTGGAAGAGGGAGGCATCAATCGGGATTTCTTAAAGGGCAGCAATACCGGAGTCTTTATTGGAGCGAGTGGTTCGGATTACGCGCGCCTGCTTCAGGAAGAGCGGATCGAGGTGGAAGCTCATCATGGCAGAGGCAGTTCCATGGCGGTGCTTGCCAATCGCATTTCTTATTTTTTTGATTTCTCAGGACCCAGTCTTCAAATCGATACGGCTTGTTCCAGTTCTTTAGTTGCGATTCACACAGCCGTGCAATCTTTGTTGCTTCAAGAATGTCGTCAAGCCTTGGTGGGTGGAGTTCATCTGATCTGTCATCCGGCAACCAGCATTGCTTATTACAAGGCAGGAATGCTTGCCAGAGACGGACGATGCAAACCGTTTGATCAAAAAGCCAATGGTTATGTGCGTTCTGAGGGTGGCGTGATGTTGCACCTCAAGCCTTTGCAGCAGGCGATCCAGGATCGTAATCTGATTCATGCCGTGATTAAGGGAAGTGCGATCAATCATGGAGGATTGTCGGGAGGACTCACGGTGCCCAATCCTCAAAAGCAAAAAGAATTGCTTGCAAACGCCTGGAACAGCGCCGGGATTACTCCCAAAAGTTTAGGATACATCGAAGCGCACGGAACCGGAACTGCCTTAGGGGACCCAATTGAAATCAGAGGAATCCAGGAAGCGTTTTTGAATTTCAATCAACCTCAAGATTTAGCCGCAGCCAGTTGCGGAGTGTCCTCTTTAAAAAGTAATCTGGGTCATTTGGAAGCCGCTGCAGGAATTGCCGGATTGTTGAAAGCCGTGTTGTGTTTGAAACACCGACAACTCCTCGCCTCGCCCTTTTTTGAGAAGCTCAATCCGGAAATTCAGTTAGAAAACAGCCCCCTGTATATCATATCCAAGCATCAGGAATGGAACACTTCAGAGGCAGGTGTAAGACGAGCCGCCGTCAGCAGCTTTGGATCCGGGGGTGCTAATGCGCATGTGGTTCTGGAGGAATATCCGCAGGCTCGACGGCAGAGTAATCAGGAAGGCCCTTTTCTCTTTACGCTTTCCGCCAAAAGCAAGGAACGGTTGCGAGCATATGCAGAGACTATGGTTTCCTGGTTAAATTCAAAGGAAGCCGAAGCCGTTTCTCTTGCAGATATTGTTTATACGCTAGAAACGGGCCGTTCGTCCATGGATGAACGTTTGTCGACTGTCGTTTCCGGAAAAGAAGAGCTTCTTAAAAAGTTAACGGCATTTTGTGAAAATGAAAAAGCGGTTGAACATCTTTATCATGAAAATATTAAAAATGTGTCTGCGAGCCTGAAGGTTTTGACCGAGGGGAAGATCGGCGAGCAGCTTATTCAAGCCGCGATCCAACAAAACGATTTAGAAAAATTGGCGACACTTTGGACGGCAGGTGTAGCGTTGGACTGGGATTTGCTTTACAAGGAAGAAAAGCCCGGACGAATCAGTTTGCCGACGTATCCGTTTGCTAAGGAACGTTATTGGGTGCCTAAAATTGAAAGCCAGTCGACGAAGATGAGAGGATTTTCCTCCAGAGTTTTTCAAGAAGATCAAGAGGATGCGGATATGCCGGAACTGTTTTTTTCCAGCTCGATGAGCAAACCCTCTCAAGTTGTCCTCAGTTCTTTATCGGAAGAACAAAAGGTTTTTAGTGAGGCAAATGAGGTTCAACGAAGACCGACAGCTGAGACACTATCAGCTGCCCCCAAAATTCAACCTGAGATAATGCTCACTTTTGAAGAGCCAATCTCCAAAGAGACGATACAAAAAGAATTGGTTACGAGTTTAGCCAAAGCTTTATATCTGAATCCAAGCGATATTGATATCGATAGACAGTTTGTTGACATGGGACTGGATTCGATTGTGGGTGTCGAATGGGTTCAAGTGATCAACAAAACATATGAACTGAATTTGACGGCAACAAAGGTTTATGATTATCCCAATATTTGCGAATTGGCTGGATTTATCGAAGAAGAAGTTAAAAAGCTTCCCAAAAAATCTCTTCATCCGCCTCAAGTTGCCTCCCACGAAGGGACGACTCCCGATTCCTTGCCTGTCTTGGACTCCCTAAAAAAACGCTGTTTTGCTTCACTATCAAATGGATCTGTGGACAAAGAGCAATTTATAGACAGACAAGAGTCGATTGCCATTATCGGAATGTCGGGAAGATATCCCGGGGCGCACGACTTGCATGAATATTGGAGCAATCTGGTTCAGGGAAGAAATTCCGTGCGGGAGATTCCTAAAGAAAGGTGGAATGTCAGCCGCTATTACGATCCGGATCCGACGAAAACGGGAAAGGTGTATTGCAAATGGTTAGGGGTGTTGGACGATATCGAATGTTTTGATCCGCTCTTTTTTATGATTTCACCGACGGAAGCCGAGGGAATGGATCCCCAGCACAGGATATTTTTGGAAGAAGGGTACAAGGCCTTTGAAGATGCGGGTTACAGCAAAAGCAGCTTGAACAACATGAAATGCGGAGTGTACCTGGGGATCATGAGCAATGAATATGGAGCTCTGGCGATGCAAAACCTGACCGGGCAAAGCGGAACCAACACCAGTTTTGCAATCGGAGCGGCGAGGCTTCCTTATTATTTGAATCTCAAGGGACCGGCGATACCGATCGACACCGCCTGTTCTTCATCTTTAGTGGCAGCGCATTTGGCCTGTCAGGCGCTGTTAAATGGAGAAATCAATATGGCGCTGGTGGGCGGGGTGAGCCTCTATTTAACGCCGGAGTCGTACATATCCATGTGCGCGGCGGGAATGTTGTCGGCGGAGGGGCAATGCAAAGCCTTTGATGATACCGCCGACGGGTTTGTGCCGGGAGAGGGCGTAGGGGCGATTGTGCTCAAGAGATTAAAAGACGCGCAAAGAGACAATGATTTCATCTGGGGAACGATTATCGGATCAGGGATCAACCAGGATGGAAAAACCAATGGCATCACCGCCCCGAGTGTGAACAGCCAAATTGAGCTGGAGCGTGGGATCTATGAAAAATACAACATTGATCCCGGGAGTATTACCTACATCGAGACTCACGGAACCGGGACAAAGCTGGGAGATCCGATTGAACTGGAAGCGTTGTCGACGGTATTTAAAGAGAAGACGAATCGCCGGAATTATTGCGCGTTAGGGTCGGTGAAAAGCAATATCGGACATAGCTCGGCAGCGGCGGGTGTTGCGAGTATTCAAAAGGTGTTGTTATCGTTAAAGCATAAAGAACTCGCGCCGAGCCTACACTACAAAAAACCGAATAGTCATTTCAATCTAGAGAATTCGCCGTTTTACGTGAACCGGGAGCGAGGACCGTGGACGAGAGAGAAGGGCAAACCCTATCGAGCGGCCATCAGTGCGTTCGGATTTAGCGGAACCAATGCGCATATGGTGATTGAAGAGTATGTGCCTGAGGAAGGTCAAGAAAGCAAACGCATCGAAATAAGCCCGGCAAGAGGCGTGATCATTGTGTTGTCGGCGAGAAATAAAGAGCGTTTGCGGAATACTGTGCAAAGACTAAAGGAATATATCTCAAAAGAATTATCGCATGAGGAACCGTCCATCAATCTGGCCGATCTGGCTTATACCCTGCAAGTGGGACGAGAGGAAATGGAAGAACGTATCGGAATGGTTGTGCACTCTCTCGAAGAGCTCAAGGAAAAGTTGGAAGAGATCATGGATGAAGAGAAAAGTGTGGCAGCTGTGTATCGGGGAGAAGTGAAACGGAACAAGGACGCGTTGGCTGTTTTTGGCGCGGATGAAGATTTACAGAAGGCGATGGATGCGTGGATTGCCAAAGGAAAATACACGAAAATTCTCGATCTATGGGTGAAGGGACTGATATTTGATTGGAATAAGCTTTATGGCGACAGCAAACCTCGACGCATAAGTTTGCCGACGTATCCGTTTGCCAGGGAACGTTATTGGCTGCCAACTCCTGCGACAAACGAAAAAGTAAGCACGGCCTCTATTCATCCTCTACTGCATCAAAACACATCGAATTTGTCTGAGCAGCGATTTAGTTCAACGTTTACAGGCGAGGAGTTTTTCCTGACGGATCATGTGGTGAAAGGAGAGCGGGTTTTACCCGGGGTCGCGTATCTTGAGATGGCTCGCGCTGCGGTGGCTCAAGGCGCAGGAATTCCGGAAGTTGGTCAAACAGGAATAAAACTTAAAAATGTGGTGTGGGCTCGGCCTATTGTCGTCGGGAAAGAGGCCGCTCAAGTTCACATCGGCCTTTTTCCGGAAGATAACAAACAGATCGCCTACGAGATTTATAGTGAATCTGCAGAGAGTGGCGAAGATCCTGTTGTGCACAGTCAGGGAAGTGCGGTCGTGTCCCTCGACGGAGAAAACGGAAGGGCCCAAGTTCCCACGTTGGATCTCGCTGCCTTACAAGCGGAGTGCAGTGAAAATAAATTTTCGCCTACACAATGTTACGAAGCCTTCCGTGCGATGGGGATTGACTATGGCCCCGGACATCAGGGAATTGAGGAAGTGCATGTGGGGAGAGGACAAGTGTTGGCGAAGTTATCTTTGCCGACTTCTGTCATCGATACACAGGAGCAATATGTCCTACATCCGAGTTTGATGGATTCGGCACTGCAGGCGTCGATTGGATTAATGATGGGCATGGGTGATGGAAAAGGCGCGCTGCCTTTTGCCCTGCAAGAGCTTGAGATTTTCAGCCGTTGTCCTTCAACCCTATGGGCATTGATCAGGAACAGTGACGAAGGAGATAGAGTCCAGAAATTCGATATTGATTTGTGCGACGAGGCTGGGACCATGTGTGTGCGTATGAAGGGATTTACATCCCGCGTGTTGGAAGGCGAAGGAAGAATCTCGACCACTACTGAAACGCTGATGTTGAAGCCCCACTGGAAAGACCAAACCATTATTAAGGAAGCTCCCGCTCCGGTCTATGCGCAGCATCTGGTGCTGCTCTGTGAGTTGAATGACATTTCCCAGGAATGTATGGAAGCCGAAATGAAAGGGGTGCGATGCCTCACCTTTAAGTCCAAACAACAAGGCATTGAAAAACGGTTTCAGTCCTGCGCATCTCGCGCGTTTGAAGAGATTCAAAGTATTCTGAAAGACAAACCCAATGGCCCGGTACTGATCCAAGTCGTGGTTCCCATAAATGAGGCAAAACAACTTTTCTCCGGCCTTTCCGGCCTTTTGAAAACCGCGCAGATGGAGAATCCCAAAATTATTGGGCAGGTCATTGAAGTGGACGATACCAAAGGAATCCCGGAGAAACTCAGGGAGAATAGCCGCAGCCCGACGGAAAACCGGATTCGCTATCAAGACGGAAAACGTTGGGTAGCGAGTTGGCGTGAAATTAAAGTTTCCAAAGAAGGCGTGAGCATCCCGTGGAAAGAGGAAGGAACCTATCTCATTACCGGCGGCGCAGGTGGATTGGGATTCATTTTTGCCAAAGAAATTGCGGAGCAAGCCAAGAATGCGACGGTGATTCTGACAGGCCGGTCCGCACTTAACGCAACAAAGCAAGACCAACTTAAGGAATTGGAAAGCCTGGGTGTGCGGGTCGAATACAAGGAAGTGGATGTGAAGGAAAAGAAGGCGGTCAGAAATTTAATGCAAAGTATCCTAGAGAAATTTGGAAGACTGGACGGCATCATTCATAGCGCGGGCGTGAAGCGAGACAACTTCATCTTCAAGAAAACCAAAGAGGAGTTGGAAGAAGTCTTAGCGCCGAAGGTGGCCGGACTGGTGAATCTGGATGAAGCCGGTAAGGATTTGAGATTGGATTTTTTCATTTTGTTTTCATCAAGTGCGGGAGCGATGGGGAATATCGGGCAGGCGGATTACGCGACGGCGAACGCGTTTATGGATGCTTATGCGAAGTACCGTAACCATTTGGTTGCATCAAAGCAGCGGTATGGACAAACGCTATCGATCAATTGGCCGTTGTGGCAAGAAGGAGGGATGCGCGTCGATGCCGTAACAGAAAAGATGCTGATGGAAGATATGGGGATGATCGCGATGCCGACCGCAAGCGGAATCCAGGCGTTGTATCAAGGTATCGCCTCGGGAGAGTCTCAGGTGATGGTGTGGACCGGAGATTCCCGGCGAGCCATGAAATGGGTCACAACCGCTATTTCAGGACAATCTCTTAAGCAGGCAGAAAAGAAATCCGTTTGGGCGATTGCTGCAGATTTACTCGAGGCAAAGGCCATAAGTTATTTTAAAGAGTTACTCTCCACGGTCATCAAGCTGTCTGGGCAACAGATTGAAGCGGATGCTCCGCTGGAAAAGTATGGCATCGATTCGATCATGGTCATGCAATTGACCAATCAATTAGAGAAGAAATTTGGGTCGTTGTCGAAGACGTTATTTTTTGAATACCGGAACATCGCAGAGTTAAGCCGATATTTTCTGGAAAATTATCGCGAAGAATTGACCGCGTTGTTAGGAATAGAAGAAAGCGTGGATCTTAAAGATTCTGCAGACGTGAGCAAGCCCATCCGGTCAGGTATCCGCCGACGCAGCCGCGCGCGATTTAGTGCCGTGCCGCAAGAACAAGAAACAATCGAGATTGCCATTATCGGCATTTCCGGCCATTATCCCGGGGCGCGAAATATTCAAGAATTTCTGAAAAATCTTCGCGATGGGAAAGATTGTATCAGCGAAATTCCCAAAGCGCGGTGGGATCATAGCCAATACTTTGATGCCGATAAAAATAAGCCCGGCAAAACTTATAGCAAGTGGGGAGGTTTTTTGGAAGGTGTGGATGAATTTGATCCGTTGTTTTTTGGGATATCGCCACGGGAAGCCGAAATGATGGATCCGCAGGAGCGATTATTCCTGCAATGTGTCTATGAAACGCTGGAGGATGCGGGGCATACGCGAGAAGATTTAGGCAAGGATCAGGGGAACGGATTGAGCGGAAATGTCGGAGTCTACGTCGGCGTGATGTACGAAGAGTATCAGCTCTACGGAGCGCAGGCAACGCTGCAGGGTAAGCCGATTGCGTTATCGGGGAATGCCTCATCGGTAGCGAACCGCGTATCGTATTTTTGTAATTTTCATGGACCGAGCATGGCCGTGGATACGATGTGCTCATCGTCTCTGACGACGCTCCATTTGGCGTGTGAGAGTATCA